>NZ_CP071727.1:0-16256 GCF_021497025.1 Acaryochloris sp. 'Moss Beach' | reverse complement strand
AAAATTCTATTATGAACAATGAAATTGCTGATAAACGTTCTGATAAATTTAATGAGGTTTTGCCATCTGGAGAATGTGGATGTGGAGGCGGTGGACCTATGCAACTGGTCTTCGCTCTTGGAGAGTTAGATTATGATTTTGGAAAAGAAACACGATTAGATTACTTTGCACAACACATATTTCCAAATAGTCCTACTAGAGCCATTCCCAAAGACGACTTTCTGGAATATCTGTCTCAGAACCCGTTTGAAGCACAAACTGTCAACTGGATACTCACACTTGATAGCACCCCCATCTATGCCATAGTACCTTCAGGCCCATTTGCAAACATTGCGTACGAACGTCTCCGCGAAGCTGTACAAGACAATAAAGTAGAAAGAGTTTCGATTCCTGGATACATCGCTGGAGAAGTTAGATTAATGTCAGGTCAAATTGTTCCTGCTATCGTTCCTGAACTGGGAGGTATGTACAGTTGGTCAACTTCAGCCTTAATTGAAGCATTAACTGACTCTCTTCCAGATGAAATAACAACAGATCAACTACTAGAGAGAATCGAAGACTATTTAAATCGCATCTACTATGAATATAGGAATCTTGGGATAACTGCACAAGATCGGGCTCTCAATTTCTCTGCAACAAATGCTTTTGAAGCGGGCATAGTTATTTCTAGCGGTTTGGCAGAAGACAAAGTAATGGACACTATTGAGGTTGAAAAAAGTCCTATCTGTCGTCCCGATTCAGAATGTTATGACGTGGTCATAACGTTTTTTGATCCAGAAAATGAACGGAGATCTAGGTCAGCAATGCGTTTTACGGTAGATGTGAGCGATGTCATTCCAGTACTTATAGGAACTCCACGGCGATGGCGTTTGCGATAGATAATTTAGTTAACATAAAGCGCTATAAGTAGTGGAAGAGCTACCCTTATTAGGTTCAAATTGCAAAGTTCACTAAGCTCGCCTTTTGTCAGATTACTACAAACGCTATTTCCTTAAAGAGCAGTGAGTATGCTACTACCAAAACAATTAAAACCAATAAAACGTTGTATTAGTTATGAAAATTCTTCTAATAATAAAACTATTATTTCTTCACAAGTTTCGGCTCAAATATTTCCTGTAGTGTTGACAACTAATAGCTATACAAACAACGTAAGAAATCCCAGACTTAGGTGTTATACATGCTGTTGTTTAGGTGGTGAGAACTGTTCTGGCTGCAATTGTTCGGAAATAGAGTGTTAATTTATTATCCTAAACACGCTAGTCCAAAACTACGCACTTTCAATGCGAGACTTTAGTTGCTACATACCTCTAATGCAGGATTAGGATCAGCGGGAGCATTCGCGCAGAAAGTTAAGGTTTTGAATTTTAGGCATTCTCACACTGGTCGTCTTGAGATTCTGGTTTGACCCTAGCTGAACTCTTTCACCCGGTGTATCCATCATGAAGTAAAGATTTTAGCGATTTTGGGCCTCAACGCTGGAAAAGATAATTAGAGAAGGGTTACTAAGCTTTGAGTTTTTGATGAGGTTTCTTGTGCTGATAGAGGCAAGAGCGCAACTTTCCGTTTAAATGCGCCCGCTGGTCCGACTTGGAAAACTAAATCTGTCAGGACTTCAATAAAGTTAAATGGAGTGTCTGTACTTTCATTAGACCTCTTTCAATATTCAGCTTATCAGGGTAGCAGTTGACAATCCCCCCTTCTCTAATCTAAGTTATGTGACACTATTTCTCCTCTGCAAACTGATACTAAGTAGGTTCACTCAGCATGATTTATAGGTGGAACACTGATAGTCTATTTCTCATAAAATAAGTGCTTAAATAGCATATATAAAATCAATTAATGTAAAGAAAAATATCCATGATTGCATTCCAACTCCTACACAATGTATCTTAGAATACATGCACGTAATGGAATTTAGTATCGACAATAAATGCTGCAAAGGAAGTTAGAAAAAGTAAGGATACACTTTACTTCCGTTCTTATAAATTAATTTGCTTAGTGTGACTGGTATTTCTATACACCAGAGCTATTTCGAGGATCTGAGAAAAAAATCCATAAACCAAATTATTGAGTACACCAATCCTCACGAGTATTTTTTGTATCTAATGAATTTTCAGCATGCAGATAAGATTTTGAATCGGGTCTTTAGATAAGAAGGTGATCTGCAACTTATGCCAGTTGGTGGTCCTAGCTGGCCTCAAGAAAAAAATAGATACATTTAAAAACTAGACTGAAAGTATTATTTTTTGGGAGAAATATAATTATCATTTTTTAGTGATCATATAAAATCATTTATTTTTATGGGGGTAGAGGGAGCTATTAAATGTAATTCACATCCATACTTTTGCTAATGAAAATACCAACAAAAAAATGTTTTATGATTACTATAGTTTGCCTTTCATTAGGTATTTTGAAAGCGTAAACTTTCCATATTTATTCAGTATTTTTTTCTACATCCTACCTATAAATTAATCCCGGTTGACTTACCCAATATTAGTATTAGCCTGAAGTTTTTTTGTAGGAGAAGATGAAATAAAGTTTACTACAGCATTTTTAGTTTACTTAACAGTTTTTAGATGTTATCTCAACTCGTAGGTGCATAAACTTTGTCTTTAGATCTATTATTCCGGTTTTGTTAGATTCACTCTTGGTAAGCATTTGATTTCTACAATTTCACAGGGAAATGATTATGAGCAAAAAAATATAGATTAATAGACTTTATGTTAACTGCCAAACCAGAGATAAATTCTTTAGGACCTTTGGCTAAGTCAAGTTATTTATTCTCGAGAGTTGAAAAGCTAAAAATCTCTGAGGAAGATATAATTAAATCCTGCACATTAACTAGTTATGGCATTAACTCATATCGCAAATTGACGAGCAAAGATGCATCTTTATCAGAAGATGAACTACTTGAATATCCAGGGCCAAATACACCGAACTTTGATGATTTACATCCGACAGCTCAAACATTATTTCGGCAAGCTGATGAAGCCTATTGGAATGCGAGAGCTGGTTCACGGCAACGACATCTCCAAATAGAAAGTGGCTTTCGTACAGTTTATCGACAGGCAGAACTATTCATATGTCGGCAATTAGGTGAACCAGGTTGTAACCCAGCTGATATACCAGGTGCATCAATCCATAATTCTGCGCTAGCTATAGATGTTCGCAATGCAAGGAATGAAGAAGTCATTAATGCTTTAGATAACAATGGCTGGGATAGGACCGTTATGCCAGGTGAGCCCTGGCATTGGGAGTGTGTTGGCACTGCTGAACATACTGCTGCAGCAAGACGTAGACAAGAGATGCGTGCTCCTGGCAGCATAGCTCGTCAATGGCAATCACAATGGACATCAGCTCGGAGAAAGAATGATCAACGGAATAGTAAAATTGATGACTTCAATCTAAGACTCGAAATATGGCAACCAGAATGGGACCAGTTGACACGAGAAATTGAAGACTTTGAAAGGGTAGTTGAGCAACACAATTCTCGGGTCGATCAGTGGAACCGTGATCGAGACGCATTTAATCAACGTGTCAATCGATATAACACTGAAGTGGAAGCTCTCCAAGCACTACGAGAACGTATTGAAGAAATGGAGCCTAGTGAAGAACGAAATAGGCTAATTGAAGAATATAATCGGCGTGCAGAGGCAGCCGTAGCAGAAGGTGAAGAACTATCTAGACAAGAAGGAGATTTAATTGCTCGACAAAGTCAACTCACACGCGAAGGAGAAGATATTTCTAGGAGAAATGCAGACTTAGAAAGACGTTTTAATAGATTAAATAGTGAAGGAGAAGCATTGCTAAGGTTACGGGACGAAATTGAAACGCTGAGACAAGAAATTGAAAGTCATTTGGAACGAGCTAGTAGATTATTGGATGAAATTGCACAACTTGTTCATCCCTAGCTGGCCTAAAGGTAGCGAGGCTGCAACGAAGTGCCATGCGACGGCTAGAAGATATACTCAGTATGGGTTTTAAAAATATTTTATGGTTTTTTACAAACTTGCCCATCAATGGTGTTTGGCTCTTTCACAAAAACAACGGCAGGATAGGCATTTCAAGGCTTTTTTTCTCATAAAACTTGCCCATAAATGGTCGTTCTCAGGCAAATTTTAGAAAATTTCTCTAGGATGCTTACTAGATATGGCTTTCAACGATCGCATGGCACTTCGTTGCAGCCTCGCTACCTTTAGGCCTAGCTCATTCTTGCAGTACGGCTTTCCAACAGTAGCGCGAACCAATGGCATACCACGTCAACAGACTGGGCGCTGGCATCGGCGGCAGAACAAATTTGGCAAAGTCTGGCAACAGAATGCAGTGACTTTAAGACTGGTGCTGGCTTATTTCAACTGGATCTGGTGCCATTCCCGATTCAAGAATACGGCTGCCCAACGAGCTGGACTGACGGAGCACCCTTGGGAATGGCAAGATTTAGTCACCTATCCCACACTTTATTGATGCACGACCTTAAAATCTTTCTTCTCTATAGAAATGATCATAAAAAGTTCCTTTTTATCATAAAATCTTCCTTGCTCCTTGTTAATTACCCCAACGAGCCCTGATCTTGTTCAGCTTTAGACAACAGCCGATCTATACTTGGCATGATAGACAATTCAAGGATCTTTGGAGAGCGATCCAAACCAGGGTAAAGAGCAATTCTTGCACCTGCAATCCATTAGACACCTACATCTTTTTTTTGAAGCACCTTGTAAAACTTCACCTCACCAGTGACGGTCCCTCTCGTTGGATTGACTGGCGAATCTGTCGCTCTAATAAGCGAACACCAGAACCGATCTGTTGATAATCATCAGGTCTCACATCCAGCTGCTGCACCTCTAAAATTCCACCCAACTGCCTCATATCCATAGTTTGAAAAATCGGCTGCTCATCACCCTGACGAAACAGCCTTAAATGTTGACCTTCAGACTCAAATCGATAGCGCTGACCTTGAAAGACTCGTATCCCTTCCTCATAAACCCCAAACCGATTTAACACCTTCACACAGTTGGCATACAACCCATAGGCTAATTGCAACTGCTGCAATCGCTCCTGCACATCAGGATCCTGTAGCTGCTCTACTTTCTCCCGCATCAACTGAGTCTGTGGATCCTTATCCCACTGCTGATAAACATCCATCTCTTTCTGCCAGTCCTGAAGCTGTCCCTGTAACTGCTGCCAGGTTCCCTCTACATAGCCCAACTGTTGTTTGGACTCCTCCAACAGCTGCCGCTTTGCCTCAATCACCTCTGGTCTCTCTCCACCCCAATTAAACAAAGTCCGCTCTGGCTCCATCTCCTCGAACTCTTGCTGCTGCTCTCGACAAGACACTTTCAAATCAGACCGCTGCTCTGACAAATATCTAACCTGCCACTGTAGATCCTTACCCATTTCAGGATCAGGTGATTCAGGATGATCTTGCTTTAGCCATGCCTTCACATCCCGCTGCAGTACTAATAACTCTGCATCCCTTTCTGCTGAAAATGCTGGTTCTATAATGACTAAATCCTGAGCATTCTCTTGCCCCCTCGACCGTTCAGCACTCAGCCCTAAACCCTGTCGATTTGTAGTCACAATCTCTAACTCAGTCTTGGCTCTAGATAAGGCAACATAGGTCTGCTCTTTACCTGGATTGTTGCCCGGTGCCCAGATCGCCTCCTGCGCTGTCCATCCCTGGGCTGCATGTACGGTTCGACAATAGGCATAATCTACATGCACCAGTTGATCCGGTGTTAAGGTCTCCACCTTCCCTCGCGTATTAATCGAGATCATCCCATCTGGATTAAAAGCATCAATCGTCAATAGCGAGACTGATCAGAGTTTTGTGTAAGCGGTCTAGAATCCAAACACACCAGGAGACCGCATCATGTCTAGAAAGAAACAAGTACCCAATCGAGTTGATGAGCTATTGGATGAACTCATTGGAGAGAATCCACAGCCAGAGGATATTCTGGGCGAATCAGGACTGCTCAAACAACTCAGCAAACGCCTAGTGGAACGAGCCTTGGCAGGTGAATTAACTCATCACCTGCATCAATCCTCCGTCGATGAGCGTTCTCATGGCCCTAGAAACAGTCGCAATGGTTACTCGAAAAAGACCGTCCAGACTGAACAAGGAGAGATGGACCTATCGATTCCTCGCGACCGTTGCAGTGAGTTTGAGCCTGTCCTCGTGCCCAAAGGCCAGCGACGTATCGCGGGACTCGACGAGAAAATCATCGCCTTATATGCTCGTGGCATGACCACTCGTGATATTCGAGCTCAATTGGTGGAGCTGTATGGGGCCAATATCTCTGAGGGTCTGATTAGTGACGTCACCAATAGTGTCATGGAGGAGGTTAAAGACTGGCGCTCAAGACCATTGGATGAGGTGTATCCGATTGTCTATCTCGATGCCCTGTATGTGAACATCAAAGTCAATGGCCAAGTCAGCAAGCGAGCCGTCTATGTCGCGCTAGCGGTAACTGTGGAGGGAAACAAAGAGCTGTTGGGATTATGGATAGGGGCTGCCGAGCGGGAGGGAGCAAAATTCTGGCTTTCAGTGCTCACAGACCTTAAAAACCGAGGCGCTCAGGATATCTTGATTGCTTGCTGTGATGGTCTCAAAGGCTTTCCCCAGGCGATTGAATCGGTCTATCCCGATACTCAAGTTCAAGTTTGTATCGTTCATCTCATTCGCAATAGTTTGCGCCATGTGCCTTGGAAGGAAAGTCGAGCCGTAGCTGCAGACCTCAAGCCCATTTATCAAGCGGCCACTTTGGAGGAATCTGAGGCTGCCTTGGATGCGTTTGCCAACAAATGGGACCAGACGTATCCTGGCATCAGCCAAATCTGGATACGGCATTGGGATAATATTGCTCCGTTGTTTAAGTACCCAATGGCCATCCGAAAGGTTATCTACACCACTAATGCCATTGAGTCGCTCAATCGCTCACTGCGAAAGGTGATTAAGACCAAAGCTGTCTTCCCGAATGAAGAGTCTGTCTACAAATTGATGTTTCTGGCGATGAGGAATATCTCGAAGAGATGGACCAGACCGATTTTGAATTGGAAGGCGGCGCTGTCCCATTTTGCTATTCTGTTCCCAACACGATTCAACTATTGAATACGTTACGGCTTACACAAAAATCTAAACACTCTCAAACCCAAAGCAGGTAAAGCTCCCAACCCTGTCAACAATTCCAACAATCCCCCCTCTACGGGCAAGAAGAATCTGACTGAGGGGGTCCACTTTGGTTAAACCGGAAGTTAATTGGGTTCATCCCCTGCAAGATGCGAATAGGAAAGGCAAAGGCTAGTTCAGTCCAGGGTTGCCAGTCTCCTTGCTCCGGGTTCGTACACACGCTCATCTGCCCATTAACTGACATAGAGGCCGTAACAATGCCTTTCTCACGGGCCAAATTAAACCATTCATTAAAACCATCGGGAATTCCCGCCACCGCATCAGTTGGGTTAGGGGACCAATGTTCTTGGATGGCTTTGACGAGCATACCCGCTGGTCGCTTAGCCCGTCCCGCTTTTTTTTGTTGTCTGACGACACTCAGGGCATTTTGAATAATCTCTACAGAGGCAGACATCACTACCCGCTTGATGTTCATGTTCAACGGTTGGGGAGCGATCACCTCTTCCACCTCAGCCTGTAATTGTGGGCCTATTTTTATTTCTTCAGAAGAAAGCGGCACATTTTGAGGTTCAGGGATTGGAGCAGAATCTGTTCTTGTTTCTTCACATTCAGATTTACCCACAACCTCAGACTCCAGACATGGATTTCCCACATGGAGGTTTGGGGTAGAGCTAGCCAATCCTTCCTTGTCAATTTCCGAATTTAAAACAGGGTGGAGTGAGGTGGGTGTCTTTGTTGTTTCTCTATTCTCTCTATATAAGGGAACGGAGCTATAAGGCTTTGAGGCCTGTATATTGGAAATTTTGTTCCTGTTTTGGGAAGTTTCTTTCTCGATTTGGGAAGTTTTTTTCTCGTCAGCTGTCTCGGGATGACGGGCGATCAGTTTCCAGAATCGGGCGTTGAATTTATAGATACGCTCTACTAATCCCTGGTTAATAAGGCAATTGAGGGCATTACGGATCTGACGTTTACAGTAGGGGCGCTTGCGGCTGTGGCTGCTGAAGTCTTGGAAGGCATTTAGGTCAAATTCTTGTGTCTTTCCTGCTGGACAGCGGCGCAGAAGCCATTGATATAGGGAACGGGCAGCGGGGGGAAGCTGCATCAGGATGAGATCATGCTCATCGGTAATTCGGGCAAAGGCGGTCATTATCTATCACTACTCCTATCGATGGTGGGTAGCGAGTTCGATAGATGTCGTTAAGCTCTCTTACAGAATGCTTGTCAGCAATGCTAGAGAAGCTCTAAAATAAATAAACGACATTATGGGTCCCTAACTTCTTGCCCGCTAAAGCTGTCAGTTAGATCCCGCGAATACTCGCTAAAAGACGATTCAGTTTTTTAGCCTGAAGCCCGAGCTGCCTTAGAACCAGCTGGGGTTTTTCAGGTTTTGGGGGAGTTAGAACACCTTTTCCTCCAAAAAATAATCAATGATGAATCTTAACCAACCATCTTACGCCTCTAATCGGCTTTGAGAAACCATTTAAAACAAATGATCATATAGGTTTTAGCTCAAACTGATTGACGAATAGACAGGATTCAAGCATACTCTTTAGCCTTCAAAACCAGTGCAATAAGTCCAAGGCATAACTTATATGTTATATTAACGTTCATGCCTTGGAGCGTCGAGACTTTAAACCCAGCTGTAGACAATGAATTAGACGCCTTACCTGCGGATATGCGAGCGAGGTTCGTCTGGATTTGTGAACTCATTGCTGAATACGGATTGCAGAATGTAGGACGCCCATATATCAAGCATATAGAAAGCGCTTTATGCAGCACTTTGGACAAAATAACGGCACAACTAGGATGAGTGCTGCTTAAGAAAGGATAATGACGTCTCCGTGTACAAGATTCGTCATCACCCCAAAGCTATTATGCCAATTCTCCTCGCTGAGTCTGAATTTCAAAGTTTCCGGGAGCAGTTATACGAGCAATTTACTTATCGCGCAGATAGCACGATGGATTTGTTGGATGCACTGTGTAGTAATGACCATGCACCAAGCGTTGTACATTTAAGTCTCAATCCATTGTTTCGAGGGGGTTACAGCAGTCTTTTTAAGGCTATTAGAGAAAGTCTGAGTTCCGAGTCATCTGAGGCAGTGGAGGAACAGGATGCTGACATTGAGGAAGATCAAGCAGTCCCCTGCCAATGTTTAGATCTGATTGCCCAAATTATCCCGCAGCCAAAGGAACGTCCGTTCATGCTGATGGGACAAGATTGCACTAGCATTGGGCGACCCTTTGCCAAAACATTAGAAGATCGCGGGATGGTGCATCATCCTAACCCGATAAAAAGCAACAAGCCGATTACGATAGGCCACAGCTATTCGTTGATAGCGGTTTTGCCTGAGCGTGATGACACAGATGCACCCTGGACCCTTCCACTAGAGATGAGTCGGGTACCGACAGCATCGAATAGTACTCAAACGGGTATTACCCAAATCAATGCTTTGTTTCGCCATCCAAATTGGTCTTGCTCAGACAAGCTATGCGCCTTAGTTGTGGATAGTGCTTATGGCAACAAGAATTTTCTCATTCCGGTATGCCAACACGAGACTCTAGTGACCATCGCCAGGGCACGTAGTAATCGAGTGTTCTACCAGTCCCCTATTCTGAGTGACGACCCTCCTCGCCCAGGACATCCCACTTGGTATGGAGAGCGCTTCGACCTCAAAGATAATCAAACCTGGCATAAACCGAGTCAAGTCGCTCATACCTCCTATCAAACCCGACGAGGGCGAACCATTCATGTCACGATTACGGCTTGGCATGACATGCTCATGCGCGGCAGCAAGGCTATACCTACACACCAGTACCCTTTTACGTTACTGCGTATAGAGAGTGTAGATGAATCTGGCCAGGTACAGTTTCGACCCATGTGGCTCATCGTCATCGGTCAGCGACGCTCAGAAATCACGTTGATTGAAGCCTATCAGTCCTACCGTCAACGCTTCGATCTAGAACATACCTTCCGCTTTCAGAAACAAAACTTGCTTCTGAATACGTTTGAGACACCGGAGGTCAAACATGAACAGCACTGGGTTCAGCTGGTGATGCTTGCCTATATCCAACTTTGGGCCGCCCATACTTTAGCTATTACTCTGCCTCGACCTTGGGAAAGCTATCTCAAAACCGATGCATCTGCTCGAATCAGTCCTTCAAAAGTACAGCAGGACTGGAATCGAATTATTTCCCAGTTGGGCACACCCGCTGTTGCTCCCAAACCCCGAGGTAAATCCTCTGGACGACAATTGGGACAAACGCAGACCCTTCGTCCTCGTTTGCCAGTGGTCAAGAAAGGAAAATCGAAAATACATGTGAGTCCAATAGCTGCATAGTTTGTAGCAGCGGTCGCATACCTATCTGTTACTCACTTCCTAACAACGGGTGAGGAAATTTGAGATGTCCAAAGTACTGTTTATGGGAAATCCGAATGAAAGGTAGGGATGGCATTTCCCGCGCTTTATATGTCACTGCTAAACCTCAGCGGGTTGTCATTGTCCGAGTATTTATCAAAAAGACCCAGAAAACGCCACGTAAAGAGATCAAGTTAGCCCTAAAACGAGCAAGAGAGATAGAGCCATGACAAAGGTTACTAAACTGCATGAGCGATGGATGGACGAACCTGAGTACCGAACAGCCTATGAGGAATTAGCACCGGAATTTGAGGTGGCCAGTGCAGTAATTGCAGCACGTAGCCATGCTGGACTGAGCCAGGAAGAATTAGCTGAGCGTATGGATGCAAAACAATCTCTCATTGCAAGATTAGAAAGCGGAACACAAAATACAACGATCAAAACTCTTGGTCGGATTGCAGAGGCAACCGGAACACAGCTTAAAATCTCTTTTGAATAGCATCATATCCAAAGTAAGTGCTTAAGCATGGTCGTCTATCCACTGTAATAACAGGCTTTCAACTAACTCAGAAAAATCCATTTCATCATTATCAATGAGTAAGCGCTTAACCGATTTATCGGTTGACCGCTTAATATAAGCACCAACTTGAACATAATCAGGATTTGAGCGTTTGCCTGTCGCACGAGTAGTTGTTTTAGTAGGCTGTGTTTGAGTTGTCTTTTCCTGCTGGGATTTCCCTAACTTAGCAAAAAGATCAGAGGCATTTTTAGTCATGAGATTCTATTTCCTTTCCTAATGCTGTGTAATCATTCCAGGCAATTCGACCATATCTATCTTTACTCTGGTAAACAGGAACTCCTAAAAGTGCAGCTTTTTGATATGCCGTGTACAGTCGTATTTCTGACTTAAAGAGAGGTAGCTGTCTAGCTTCAATTCCCTTTCTAGCCGCGTCAACCATTGACTGCTTTCTAACATCACACATCGAAAGCAAGACTCTGCAATTTTCAAGAGATCTCAACGTTTCAGCAGTCTGAAAAAGTGCCTCGATAGCCAGGGCATCAGGAGAAGTAGGAAGTATAAGTAGATCACATCCTTCAGCTATTGCCCTTAATTCTTCTGCATCAGGTCTAGCAGGGGTATCTAGGATAGTGAAATCAATACCCTGGGAGAATTTAGCAGCAGCCATTAAGTCACAGATTTTAAAGGGGAAATTTCCCCTCTGTGACCACCCTGTAGCACTACGATTAGGGTCGCCATCAACAAGTAACACACTACCTTTACCGGCAAAATACCAAGCAAGGTGTACTGCAGTAGTTGTTTTAGAAACACCACCTTTAAATCCACAAACGCTAATAATCATTTAAGCAGTTAACTGATTAAGCAGTTAAACAATAACACAGTTAATCAGTAAATCGATTAATTAAACAATCAATGAACTGCTTAATCACTCTCCTCATTCTCAACAAGCCCTATTTCTCTCTTGCCCACCCACGGAATTACAATGGTTTCACCCCTTTATGTAAGGAAATTATCTTTCATTACATGCTCGATTTTGAAATTACTGCGCCTAAAGTGAAGGCAGCCCGCAAGCAAAATGGTTCAGGTAAGGCTCGGGTGCTCTCTGCAGATGAAGCCAGGGAGTTGTTTGAAGGTGGGTTTGTAAGAGACCGCGATCGGGCGTTGTTTGGAATCTGCTACTTCTGTGGCTGCCGAATTGGTGAGGCGCTGCAGCTGCAGCGGGAGAATGTAGATCTCAAGCTGGGGGTGATTACGTTTCCTAAGGGGATCACAAAGGGGAAGATTCAAACGCGGCAGTTGGAGATTCCGACGACGTTATTACAGCTCCTGGAATGGTATGAGGAGATGCCTAAGACGGGGTATCTCTTCCCAGCCCATGCGAAGGCGGTAAAGCAAGGTTTTTTATCGACGGTTCAGGCTCATCGGATTTTGAAGGGGGCTTGCGATCGGGTGGGTCTGGAGGGGGTGAGTACACACTCGTTTCGCCGCTCGTATATCACGGGGCTTTGGAAACAAAATATGAGTCCTTGGAAAATCAAGCAGTTCAGTGGTCATAAATCGATGGCGTCACTCTTGGAATATTTGGAAAGCTAAATCAACTGCCCCGCTGCAAGCAGACGGGGTATGGAATACGATTTGCTCCCAAACCGTAGATTTGGATCGCAATCCCATTTCTTCACTGCAAACAGCGGGAAATCTACCCTCACTAGATTGAATATCTTTTCAATTCTAATAATCACTTACTAATCTAACGTATGTGTTCATAAAGCTAAAGATGTGGCAAGAATCTTGAATATTGAGGCATAAGAAATGTTATTTAGAGCCATGTCATGAAGAAACATCTAAGATCACTTTTTGTTCCATATAAACTTATATAAATTACTTTTTATCACTTTACTTATATAAAGTAGATAAGGCATAATTTCGATAGCTAATTTTTTGGGTTGTTAATTAACTCTAGTTTCCGCTAAATAAGATATATTCGGAAGAATTATTTAACTCATAATGGCAAATACACGAGCCAGCCAGGAAATATGTGTATATGCCAATTTTCATCAACAAACCCTACAAGCGTTACAAGCCGTTTTCCAATGCGTCCCTGTCGGCACAAATCTAGCTTTTACATCTTATGTGGGCCATTCTCAATGCCTCATTTCTCGGCAGTCGGTTGGGATTTTGGAGTTAAAGCTGGGTGTGAAACCTGATGATTATCAACAGATTTCTTCTATTGTTCGCTTATTTGAACGGCATATTAGCTAGTCAATCCAATGAGAGGGACCGTCACTTAGCAGGTGAGATCATATCAAGATGTCCCAAAGGTATAGTTCACGAGACAGCACATTTTAGCGTGTCTCATTTCACACCTTATTATTAATTCTGAATTAAGGTATGTTAATTCTCTAAATTCGTCATGTATCTATAGGTATGTAAATTGACTTCTTCAAAAATTCTAATGATATGAGACAGCAAATAAATCGGTCTGAAACAACTTCGGAATCAGCTATAACTATTTCATTAGCTGGATGTAATAGCGAACAAAATTCTCGTGCATTACTTTTAGAATTGTTACATCCAGATGTAAAAGCAAGAATTATTGAGAGAGGTGTCAAGTTCAATTTTGATGATCATGATAATGCATCATTTACTATGTATTATTGCTGTGGTCCAGGAGAACCCCCCTAAGTGCAATTCATACTCGTGTTTTTTGGACGACAAAATTTGTGTTGGATTAATTCCAGAATGCCTGGGATAAAATAATGTTGATATACATGGTTTTTAAACAAAAAAACCATGTATATCAACGATCTCTTTCATGATTAAGTTAACGATACGCTAGAAGACTATAAATCTGAGTCAGAGCGCAGCACAACTTGAGTTGAGTTGAATGAAGGGAGATAAGGTGTTTCTCTCTACATTTTTTAGCTACTTATAACCGTAGGTTCCTGTCTAGATGTGCACGCTGGCCCTAGCACAGTACTTTGAATCTAAAACTAAAATTCACGCATTTGGACTTTATTGTCAGACTCACTTTATAAATGGCTTCTAATCTGTAGGCATCGCTCTCAAAGTCCTTTCAAAAATTCTGCATTGACAAATTGAGCTTCCCTGACTTCTCAAACAGCATCTCAGTTGACTCTATTGGATGTCATATGGGGTATGGGCAATCACTACAATAAGGACCTAAACACGCTACACACTCAGGTGTTGAACCAGCTATGCAGTATTGAGAACATTGATAATATCTATAACGGCAGTACGGCTCTAGACAACGTAAAGATCCTCCATTCCTCTGAGGATTACTTCCATTACCACTGATTTTTATGGTGCTAACATGGCGAGATATGGATGCAATTTGCCCTGGAAGTTTCATCAATACTTCTCCTTAACTTTTTAAAGATTCTGGTGTAAATTGTAGCAATTTGAATTACCAGAGCTTTAAATACTAATAAAATTTCATTAAAAAATATGGGAGATTATGATTTAATTGGGAGTATAGTTTTTTCATTTTTGAGGCTAGAAATGATTTTACCTAATCAATCAAAAAGTACAAGAATTTTTTTCGCAAACTTTAACCCATCGTATAGCAGGAAATATACATAAAAATGTAATAATGTCTCGCTACTGCCCTAGTTGTGATAATCAATATAGTGGAAGTCGGGAAGATGCTTGTTTTAAAGGTGCTGAAAACGTTAACTTAAACTTGGAACTTGGAGTTCCTTATAATGACGCAGTTGATAATTGTTCTCAGTTCTGTAGGAATCAGTATCGAGGTTCTGGAAATACAGGATTTAGACCCTGTATTTATGGGTGTCAGCATTGTGGAGGATTTTAGCTATGCTTTTCCATCATACTCTTGATATTATCTAATAAGTCTGTTCTGTCTACGTCTACATTCATTTTTATGTGGGCTAGAGACAAGAAAACTATTGAAGAGAGTTTTTCTAGATGAAGATAACAACTTTCTTCCTCAATATGTTTTTATCAAGTTAATAGTGGAATAGAGTTTCATTAACCTCTGATTTTTAGGTCTCTTAACGGCATCTGAAATAGTAAAAAATGTATTCAGAATACTAGCAAGCTCAAGTAAAATTTCACCTTAGCTGCTATGTAGTTAGATTTATATTGGACTTGTGACAGTATGGGATTTGATGAGTTGGTTTCAGAAATCTCATTCTTGTCAAGTCTTGATGAGCTAAAGACAAAAACTCTTGGCCAGTCGGAAGTGTGTATTGCGATTTTAGATGGCCCTGTCGACGAATCACATTCTTGCTTCAAAGGAGCCCTACTGACAAAAAATACAAACGATAGCTTCGAATGTTGATAATAATGGATTAGCTAAACAACACGGAACCCAGGTAGCCAGCATCATATTTGGTCAGAATGGTAGCTCTGTTCAGGGAATAGCCCCTAACTGCCGAGGTTTAATTATCCCAATATTTAGTGATGGAACTGATGGTAAATTAGCTTCATGTTCACAAATCGATCTTGCCCGTGCCATAACGCAAGCCATTGAACATGGAGCCAATATCATCAATATAAGCGGTGGTCAGTTGGCTCGTTCTCCCCAACCTGATCCACTCCTTGCTAAAGCTATTCAAACTTGTGCAGAAAATAACATATTGATTGTTGCTGCTGCTGGCAATGATGGCTGTGAGTGTCTTCACATTCCTGCGGCAGTCCCCTCTGTACTAGCTGTAGGTGCTATGGATAAGCAGGGAAACCCGATTGGTTTCAGTAATTGGGGAGAAGCTTATCAAGAGCAAGGTATTCTCGCGTTGGGTGAAGACATTTTGGGGGCAGTACCTGGTGATGAGACCGCTCGTATGAGTGGTACAAGTTTCGCCACACCGATTGTCTCAGGTCTCATTGCGTTATTACTCAGTCTTCAAAGGATTCGTAGCCAAAAGCCTGATCCACAATCTATTCGTACAGCGATTTTAAAGACTGCCTTGCCTTGTAATCAGCACAAGATTGATGATTGTCGTCGTTACTTGGTTGGAACTCTTAATATTCCAAAAGTATATAAATTTTTATTTAGTCAAGGAGAAAGTCAAGTGAGTAATCACTATTCAGAACAGTCAGAATTAGTAGTTTCTAATACTACGGAATTCTCTAACGAAGCCACAAAAAAATCAACCAAATAAACAGGATGTTGTCTCCGATAGTATTCATGAGTTCAGCATATCAGGCCAGGAAGAAGTTACTCATATGCAAATTGCGACTGCTGATACAAAACAAGTACTGAGTGATACAG
>NZ_CP071726.1:0-27872 GCF_021497025.1 Acaryochloris sp. 'Moss Beach' | reverse complement strand
AAAATATTTTTGTAAAGACCATATTTATTTCAAAGATATATCGCTAGGAGATTCTGAGCCGACATACAACGATCAGATAAACTTGGCTGAACTGTGAGTTTAGAGATGATTTTTTTTGGATATCAATGTCTAAATTGGAGGATTATTTCAATAATACCTGAATACGAATTCTATGAAGGGAAATGGACATACAGAAGCTTGCATAAGGATCCAGGCATCTCAAAAGAATTTAATGAACTGAGATTTGGCACTGATTCCGTGTAGTGCTCTAGAAAGAATTCTTTCTAGAGCACTACACCAGACAGTTTTTAAAGTAAAGCATGAAACTCCTGATTTTTCGTTGACACCAAAATACTGAAACTCTTATTCTTTGGTTCGAATCTTAAATGTATCCAGGCCATTGTTCGATGCTTCACAACAAAGGATTAGAATTTTGACAGACCAAAATGCACCTAGGCCAAATCAATCAAAGTATCGTATTGATAAGAGCGCGCACAAGCTGAGTTCTATGGATCCTCGGCTTGAAATAATTGCAAATGCGCAAAGAGAAGGACAACCTATCAATCGTAGTTTTATCCGTGAGACGATTGATGGTAGACAGGTCGTCGAAGTTATTGCGAAGCTCAGAGATCCTAGTACATCAGTGCCAAAGTTGAATGTCGTGACCTCTGTTAGACAGATTGTTACTGGTACAGTCGATGTAGAGGATCTTGATAGCGTTGCTAGTCACGACAACGTCATAAAGTTAGAGGCCGGTCGTAGGGTTTTCCTAGACTTGCAAGATTCTGTTCGCGAAATTCGAGCACGACGAATCGATCTTGAGCCGACAGTGCCTGCAAATGCAGATGTACCTGATGGAACTGGTGTCATCATTGGCATCGTTGACTATGGTTGTGACTACTTACACCAGAATTTCCGCAACGCTGACGGTTCAACACGGATTCTCTCTTTCTGGCAACAGGATGGAAGTCCAGATCCACAAACCCCTTCGCCACGACCCTATGATTATGGACGCGAGATTTCGGCAAGTATTATAAACAGTGCGTTGCTTCAGGCAACTGCACCTCCAGATGCGAGTAATAATCCATTTCATCCCGAAGATCTAGATAATGGTGCTTACCAGCACTTATCATACCGTCCAAGCCTCCCCGAAGAACTCAATGGAGCAGGACCCGCACACGGCACACA
The DNA here is from genome assembly GCF_021497025.1 of Acaryochloris sp. 'Moss Beach'. Lineage (NCBI taxonomy): Bacteria > Bacillati > Cyanobacteriota > Cyanophyceae > Acaryochloridales > Acaryochloridaceae > Acaryochloris > Acaryochloris sp. 'Moss Beach'. The sequence goes on along the minus strand of NZ_CP071726.1, from coordinate 26,684 downwards.
CGTAATGGACATTGCTGCGGGAAACGGACGTGGCAGTGGATTTCCCGGCGTTGCGACCGGTGCAGACATCATTTTTGTTCAATTGAGTGGCAGAGAAGATACAGATGTGGCCACTGAGTCATTCGGCTCATCTTGTCGGCTGATACAGGCAGCCGATTATATCTTTCGTAAAGCCGCAGAGTTGAATCGATCCGCTGTCGTAAATTTGAGCCTGGGAACTCATGGAGGTCCACATGACGGAACAACGTCGGCGGAACAATACTTTGACGGCTTACTAGATGAACCTAACCGTGCGATAGTTATTTCTGCTGGCAACTCTCATCGCAGAAGAATACACGCAAGTGGTGAAGTGTCATCTTCGGCACCTCGAGATCTGACCTGGGAAATAGGTAATACCATCAGAACAGATAATGAGCTAGAAATTTGGTATAAAGGCAACGATGAATTAGAGATGACACTAGTTGACCCAGACGGAGAGGTGGTCGGTACGTTTTCTCCCAACCCCAATGAACAACAAATCTTTGTGAATAATAGGGAGATGGGAGTTGTGAATTACAACCGGGATGAAGATAATGGTGACCTGCATCTTGACATCTACTTTCCACCCAAACCTTTAAACATCCCAGTCAATGAAGCATTGCCAACTGGTAATTGGCAAGTTCAAATTCGCTCATCTAGTAGCTCTCCTATTCTGTTTCACGCTTGGATTGAACGGACGGCTTTTAGACTACAGTCTCGATTTGCTGAAGTTGACCATGACCCTTCCCATACCATTGGGTCCATAAGCTGCGGTCATAATACAATTGCCGTTGGATCCTACAATGCACGAGGACTCAGCCGACCATTGTCTTCCTTCACGGCGGAAGGTCCGACCCGTGATGGCCGTCAGAAGCCAGATGTCAGTGCTCCAGGCGGCGAAATTGGAGATGGGGTACTAGCAGCCCGATCAAACACTCATACTCGTCGGACTCAAATGCCCGGAACAAGTATGGCGGCACCTCATGTTACGGGATTAGTAGCCTTGCTCATGCAGGTTGCTGAAGGTGACTTGACCATTGAAGACATCCGTAACTCTATTATTAATACTGCTCGTCGTAATCCCCCTACAGGAAACGGTTGGCATCCTCGCTATGGAGCAGGGCGTATTGATGCGGCTGCAGCGGTTAGTGAAATCGTCCCAGATTTATCACCTATGCCTCAAAACATCACACCTATGTCATCTGTGGCAACTGAAGCGCATGCAAATAATGGAAACGCTGGCGTTTTCCCCTCTGACTTCGTTGAACAGCTGACTAAGATAGCAGCGACAACACACACTCGAATGAAGGTTCAGTTAGAAATCGAACCATCTGAATAGGACCAGCGGGCGCATTTGAATTTTAGGGATTCTGCCCCTAATTTTCCAGAACATCTGATGTCACGCAACTTAATGCGTATATGCCTTATGGAGTAAGCGTTTTATGGTTTTGAAGCTGATTAACAAAAAAGATAATTGGAGAGGGTTTATTTAGCTTTGATTTTTAGATGAGTTTTCTTGCACTGATCATTGCTAGATTATGGCCAAATTCGGAGTGTAAAAAAACGAGGATTTTCTGAGCGAACAAATGTATTATGGATAGACTGTTTATAGGACATGGGTTTCAGACGAAACCATAGGTTTCTGTTCAAATGCGCACGCTGGTCCATCATCAGAGTTTTGACTCTATTGACTATAGTCTAAGCATAAATACTTATAGATATAGCCTATACTGGGAAAGAATTTCAGCCTTAGCGACTAAAACGGGTCCATTGATATGAAATGGCCTGTTTTAAAACTATGCCAATGGAGGATACCCAATAGGTGATTCACTGCTATCACTCAAGCCCCTTCACAATTTTCCTGTGGTTTGGATGAAAGTGAGGATTAATCGATGGAGTTGGGGCCTGACACAAAACGCATGATTCGCCCAGGTGCGCTAATATCCCTAATTACTAATCCAGAATCTGATCCATCCCATGCTCGAGTAGAAGGGTCCGTGTTAAAAGATAGAGCGATTCCCTCTACTTCCTTGAATAGGTCTTCTGGGTTAGCTCGTCGATTTCGCTCAAGTTCTTCTAGGCCATCAGCTTGCAGCAGATAAGTTTGGTAGTGATATCTTGGTGTATTAATTTGCCATTCGTTCGAGCCTTCGGTGTCGCAGTGCATAACAGCGAGTCCTGAGATATTTCCCATCCCAGCTCTTAAGCCTATGGAGGTGTGGTTCTCGATGATGAAGTATTCGTTTGTTGAGATGTCATATCGATAGATTGTCGAATAGTCGTCAGCCCTGACTTCGTGTTTTTGGTTGGTATCATTCAATACTACCGTTGTGTTGGTGAAGCCTGAAAGCTGCCTCAAATAACCGCAAGCTGGTACGGGATTCCGTCCTCCATTTCCTACATCATTGCCGCTTCCCATGAGGCAATAGGGTCCTATCCCTGCACTTTTTCCAGCACCAATCTCCTGCCCTCTTCCATCACGGTCGCCGTAATCATATAGGTCCGGCCAACGTAGTAGGAGATGGCCCAGTTCGTGACATGTGGTACCGATAGTTAGAGAGTTTGAGTCTTTACCTAGTGAAGTCAGCATGTAAAAGTAGGTCTCGTACAAACGACCATTTTCGCGCTTTGTCACTTTGTAGGTATATTGGTGAGGCCATAACTCCGCAGTACCATTTTTGGGGTCTCCAAAAACTGTGTCACCTGCGTACAGAAAACTGATGGAATCGACTATACCCTCATCTCGAGAATCGTAATCAGCAAAAGTAATCTCATCCCTTATCGCTTCAAGTACGTGAGGTACGATTGAGTTACGCATATAGAAAGATCTATTATTGGATAACGTAACGATCTTGGGATGTACATGATTCTCAATAATGAGCTCATCGTTACTAATTGTTTTAAAGTATCCTTCTACAGTTGTTGAGTTGTTCAGATGAGGCTGATTCCCATTCATCATTCTATCGACCAAGGTGACTGCATTTGGAAATGCTTTAATGTCTTTAAATTCAACTATAACAACGAGACCTCTTACATTACCTGAAACACTTCTACCTGGTAAAAGTCCGTTATTGGTCCCGAGGGTTAAATGCCTAACATCAGGGCTACCCGAACCGCTAACCTGTTGACGAAAATAGCGATTTTCGATGCGCTCTGATCTCAGCCTGTCGATTTGCATTCGTTTGGTCGGATCATCCGATAGTCCTTTTGTCAGGTGAGATGGAGCAGGGCTACAAGCGGGGTAAGTCGTTGGCACCAGTGAACCAGTGCTTGCTTTATCTGCATAAACCCACATATCTATCTGATCGTTGAACAGAACTGTATAACCCTCTTGAGTAGTAAAGTCTGCACCGAACTCATCGCCATCAATAATCAGAGTCAGTTCTCTACCTGTATTCGGCTGCGTTAGTACATAAGGATCATTAAATATTGCAACCATTGGTAGCTCCTCTCTATATGAATAAAACTTGAACAAATTTTCTTGAAATGGAATTCTTCGGGTAGTAAAAACGAGCGATAGATAACAATTAAGATCATATATAATGCTGTAATTAGCAACTTCTCAACGAACGCTGTTAGCATCCCCTTGATGGTTCTTCCTTCAGGTTGAAGCTCGCTTCTTCAGATTTCATGGAGAAGCCTGAAATTCACTACCTGTAATTATTCATTGATCCAACAATCAAGAGATTTGGCGTTGCTCAATGGCGGGATGATTACCACTTCATTAGTTTCCCGAAATTCTTTTATAAATACGCTTTCAGGAAATGGCGATATTTAAAATCATCTCATCATTGAGCAACGCCAGAGATTTTATGGCCAGTTGTTATGGTAATAAAATCCGTTGAGATCCTTGAACGGAGAACATCGCTTTGGATCTTTGGATGTCGTTCTCTTCCTACCAACTCATTTCAGGTTGGGAGTACGTCACCTTTTGGGAAGAAAAAAATTCTATAGTTTTACGTGTCTTAACCACTACCAAATCAATAGGTTTGTGCACAGTCTGAATATTCTCTTAAAAAGGTGACACGCTCCTTTTCAGGTTTTATCCAGTTGACCTAAAATATCAGATGATAAACCTCTGTGATAATCTCACCTCACTACCCGCTGATGTTACGACAGAAGGCTGATTCGTTACGTTTCTGATCTCTTTTGTCAATCAAGTTTTTGTGGTTGCAGCTTAAAATGGAGCGTGAATGAAGTGTAAATGATACCCTTCCAACTTGTTGGAAGGGTATCATTTACTGGGGAATAATGAGCACATTAGTGCTTTTTTCCTCTTCAGCTAGGGTTTTTGGTGTTCCAAAGTTAACAGGAGATACTAAAGAGCCATCAGTCTGCTTTCCGTCACGAGATCCGGCAAAGTTTTCAGAAGGAACTACACTCCCATCAGATTGCGAACCCTTTTCTGAATCAATATTTGGCTTCAATTTAGCATTTACAACTTTATTACAAGGTGATAAGGAAGACAAAGCACCTTTTTCACTATATACATCAGCGCTAAAATCAACATTTTGTTGTTGCAAATACAAGCATTGTTGAACCAAATCTGACTGATATTTTGCTGTGATCAGATCAGCCCGCGCTTTAGCATTCCTCTTACAATTTTTTGCTAATGAGCCTCCAATAGGGATAGAAAAACCTGCTGCAACACCGAAATTATCAAGACCTGCATTTGATAATGCACCAGATGAAGAAGTGGTTGTTATTGTTCCATTGAAATTGGTGGACTGATCATTAAAGCCTGCATTGTCTGATGAGTCACCATAGAAACCATAAACATTAAAAGAAGGAACAGGACAAGTTGTTCCAGTAGTAATTCCATATTGTAAGCTTGAAACTGAAGGTTGTAAATTAGTGACTGTAGGGCTACGACCAAAATTAACCTGCGCAAAGCTAGGCCTTATTATTGTAATAATCAACAATGCTGGGAAAAAATTGAAGAACTTTTGCAGAACTAACTCTCGTTATTTCATTCTTAGTCTTTTCAAACAAAGATACATAAATCATAGAAATAATCACTTGACTAAACAAAATATTAAAGCATATTAAACATTGGGCTTATAGAGCCAAAGCATGAATACCTTAGATATTTGGTGGTTCAAGAATTCCAGGGTCACGGACTATTTTTTTCACTACTAGACATTTAGTAGGATCACTTGGATTGGCGATAAGAACATGAGTTTTTTTATCATATTCAAAGGGTTCTCCTCCACATGTCCCCCTTATGTATATCTTTCGCCTTCACTAACTTACACTTGCCTGGTCTATCTGGATCTTCTAAAAGCTCATACTTTAATGGATTATATGTAAATGTTGCGTCCCCACACTTTTCGGTTACAGATGGATCAGCCATGTTTGCTCCTTCTAGAATTACATTCGTTTCTAAGCTGATTTGATATGGTGAATTTAGCTATTATTAATTATCCCTATATCTACTTTTAAAAGTAAAGTGATAAAAAGTGACAATAGATGATACATATAAGTTGATATGGAACAAACAGTGATGACTCAATGTGCGTTATAGAGATTTATTCCACCTGTAAATTTTTCCGGGTTAACTTGCCCAGTCTGAGTTTTAGAGGTTTTACAAAAGTCTCATTCCACTCAGATCAAAAGGTACCTTGTTGAATGAAAGCCAAAATCGTACTCTGTGATGACGAAGGCAATGTTCTATCGGACTCCTCTTCAACCGCTCATGCCTTTGAACTGGGTGGCCAAACCCTAAACGAGATCGAACAAGCGATTGAACAGGGCGTAAGCAAAGGATCGGGGATGCATGGCTCAAAGAAAAACGGGTCAAGGACAATAGATCCTGTACCCGAACCAAAAAACTATCATGCCCCTACCATCGCAATTGCTAACCGTGCTAGCCCATGACGAATTTCTAGAACAAACTGAAGCACTCAAAGTATCAACCAGCCTGAGTCAGATGGTTTATATCGTTCTGCAAATGGGCTTGTTTCTAGCTCGCTGTCTTCTGGAGGATGAACTCTCAAGGCGCGCGAAAGCAGTATTTGTATGGCCTGTATGTACTACCTGCGGAACCCGCTTACATTCGAAGGGATGGGAATCTCGTCAGATGCAGACACTGGTAGGCACTATCTCTTGAAAGCGACGGGTGGGCCGTTGTCCCAAAGGATGTCCAGGCAGTCTGTTGACTCCCCTGGATCAAGCCATTGGGATTCCCCCCTATCAGCACAGCAGCGAAGAACTGGTGCGTCTGGGCTGCTTGTTGAGTCTGTTCATGCCCTATGAACTGGCCAGTTGGATGCTGGGTCAGTGGAGTGGTCTATCCGTGAGTCCATCCAGTTTGTGGAACTGGGTGCAATCCGTGGGTAACAAAGCTCAGCAGGAATTAGAAGCTCAACTCAACGCTCAATCATCAGGGACTCAGGCCCCTTGTGAAGCGATTTCAGAGATGTTATCTGCTCTACCTTTGGCCATTGCCGCCGATGGTGTGATGGTCCCCTTTCGCCCCACCCCGAACTCACCCAAGGGAAAAATCCAGTGGCGAGAAGTCAAAGTCGCCATCTTAGCTCGCCTGGGAACACGGGTTACCCGAGCTAAAAAGGAGGTCCCCCAATTACTGCGTCGAAGACTGGTGGCAGTATTGGGCGATATCGACCAGTTCATCCCCACGACTTGGCAAAGTTTCCCATTGAGGCCATCAATTTATGTCGCTAATGGTGTTAGTTGCGTCATGCTTGTTTCAGGTTTGTAGCGTAATGAGCAACGTCAACAATGCTTCCTTTTGTCGGCATCCCCAACACGATTAAGCAGGGCATGAGCGCTTACCGCGACTTATTTCCTCGACAAGCCGGATTTGAGCATGTGAGCCGATACCTCAGTGGCTTACTACTCAGTGAGAACAAAACATTGCAAGGGATTCACAGTCAGTTTGTCTCGACAACCGAGCAGCCCCTTTCAGGTCGTCGAGCAATGCACGCCGGGGTGTTTGAATCGCCATGGGAGCAGGAGGCATTGATGGTGCGCCACCGTCTACAGGTATCACAGCATTATGCCCCCCAGAGCACGTGTAGTGATTAGCCTAGATTGGACACTGGGACATCACGAACGGAGCAAACAGATTTTTGGGGTCAAACGTCAGTACGATTATGTTGATAATTGCATGAGCTGTTATCAGACGATTCTGACCGCAGTGGCGGCAAATCGAGTGCGACAAGATGGGATAGGCGTCGCCGTGCAAGCGGCCCAGTGGGAAGCCGCAGAACTGGAGTATCTGAAGATGACCCGTCAAGGCGAGTATGAAACTATCGCAGCGGCGATGGAGCGATTGAGTGAGTTGGTGGCCTACCAGCATAATCGTGACGCCTATCAAACGCGAACGGAACTGCTGAGTGCCATGATTGAGCAAATTGAAGGGGAAGGGCAGTTTCCGACAGCGGATTATGCTTTTGATGCAGGCGTATGCGCAGCGGACTTAACGACCGTCATTGAAGGATTCGGCAAGCATTGGGTGAGTGAGCTGGCGTGTAATCGTTCCGTGCTTTGGTTCAACCAATGGACTCGCATTGACGCAGTGGCTCAACAACTTCGTAGCACCTCTGGCCAGTCGTTTCGGCACTACCGCATTCATCAACGCAATGGCGAAGTGAAGGAGATTTGGGCCTTTAGCAAAGTCGTACGCCTCAAAAAAATCGGACGCAAACGGATTGTCATTGTTCATGAAACGGAGGATTTGAATGATACCCCTCGCTTTTTAGTGACTGACGCGCTGCACTGGGATGTCTCGCGCATTGCCATCACCTGGAGCTATCGCTGGCCCTGTGAAGTTTTTCATGAGTTTACCAAAGGCATCTGTGGCCTGGAATCGGCTCAGCTACGCAACGAGGATGCGGTCAAACGCCACATCGCTTTAAGTTGTCTGGCGCAGTCGTTGCTCCAGGATGCGCCTGTCGCTGGGGGGAACATCTGAAAAATTTAGCTTTGCAAGTAAAACGCCAAGCATTGGCCAGAAGCTCTACGGATTGACTCGTGAGGTTTTGCATCCGCTCGTACAGTTTTGTCAATCACTCTTTGAACAAGGCCAATCTGTCGAGCAAGTTGTGGAGGTAATAATGCCAGCCTAGACCTAATTATCCCTCTATAAAAATAAAGAAGTTTGCCAAGTCGTGCATCCCTTTACTTCAACTCGAAGCTCACAAACAAGACTTTGAATCTGCTCCAAAAGTCATCTGGCTCAGTGATGGGGGACGAGGCTTCTGGCGAGTCTATCGCACCTTGTTCTCTCATTGTGCTGTGGCAGTCCTCGACTTTTTTCATTCAGCAGGCCATCTGGCACGAGCAACTAAAGCGATGTTTGGAGATGCCCGCTCTGCTCAAGCCCAAGCCTGGTTCCGGCACTGGCGACACCAATTGCGACACGGGCAACACCTACTTGTATTACGGTCCTTGACGATATTGATTCACTCACAACTGTTAACGGGAAAGTCTTTTTCAACGTTGCTCCAGGTGCAGGCTTATTTCCAACGCCATCATCACCACATCCGTTATCGGCACTTTGAACAGCAACAGATTCCTCTCGGGTCAGGAATGGTTGAAAGTGCATGCAAGTGGTTGATTCAGCAGCGCTTTAAGGGAGTTGGCATGCGCTGGAGTGAGGATGGTTTCAACCATTTACTGATCTTGAGAATTGCCTGGGTCAATGAACGGTTTGACTCCTTATTCCCAGAGGTGACCATTCCGAAAACTAAGGCATCCCCGATCCGCTAAATACGCCCGATTGAACAGTTTCGTCGTCAGGCTCTTCCAGAGCTGGAATCAGAGTTACTCAAATCAGCTCAACAGCAGCATTCGGAAGATTTTAAAAAGCGGGACGAATCACCCTCAACGACAATCAACGAATAACGGTCAAGACCTTGCACGGTGAATTAAGCTTCACTCAACAACGATTCAAGTTGGATGGCCAAGAACGCACCTACTTTGAATTGACGGATCAGTGTCATGAAGGCCACTTCAGCAGTGGTTTACAAGAGTTGAGCGCTTATTACGCCAATCGCATGAGTTATGAAGAAGTGGAAAAACTGGTGGAGAGAATGACAGGTAAACGGTCACTCAACGATCAATGGATCTGGCAGGGAGTGATTGCTAAATCTGTCTAAGTCAGTCAACAAATTGCAGATGAGACGCTAGACATACTGGAAGCCAGCGGTGACCCACTTCTGCTCGTTAACTCCCAGCTTGATCTCTACGATAGTGATACTTCCGAAATCCTTCTATTTGAGGATGGCATTCAGGTCAAACAACAGAAAGAGCATCGTACCTCTTGAACTCAAGAAAGTTCGCCTGAAAATCAAGTCTCTGAACGCCAGCGAGTCAACATAGATGTGATCATGCTGCAACAGCCTCAGAGGGATTTTGAGTACTTGACTACTCCCATCCAAAAAGATGAAAAACCCTTGATGTCACTGGAGTTGGTGGTCAAGGCAAAGCTGATTGACCACTATGGGGAGGGCAGATCAGACAACCCTTTAAACATCGTTGCTATTATCGATGATGCCCGCTCTATTCGCTGTCGTTTAGAGTCCCTGTTTGGCCCGTCCGTCCGTGTGATCCTGGATTAGTATCATCTCAGCACCAAGGTCCGTAAGTTGATGGAAATGATTGCCAAAGATAAAGAAGCTAAACGCCTGAATCTCAAAGCTATCCTGCCCAAACTATGGTGTGGTTAAACATTTAAAGTGATTAGCTATCTACAGAACCAAGTGCAGGCGAGAAGTCCAGACGCATTACAAAAGCTACTCACTCACCTATTCGGAAAAACATGCAACGGAGATCATTGATTACCGTCGTCGCCAGCAAGCAGGGAAGACAATTGGCAGTGGACGGGTTGAAAAGGGAGTGGATGTTGTCGTCGGGCATCGTCAGAAAAATAAGGGAATGAGCTGGTCTTACAGAGGAAGCTGAGCTTTAACTGTGGAGCTTAATGGTCAATGGGAACAGCATTGGTTCCCTCAAACCAATGCTGAGTAAGAAAACCCGGAAAAATTTACAGGTGGTCTTTGTTTGATCCGATTGATGCTCAAGCGATTAACTCTCTAAATTTATCCCTCAATCTTTTATCTCAAAATATGTTTCTTCGGTATTGTAAACGAATATGGCGGTGAGAATAGTTCCTAGAGCGGCACTAACCGGGTCAGGGATTTCTATTGTGGTTGTTTCTCCAATTACCCAAACCCCGACCGTGACAAGAGCGCCAGCTAATGCCCCAACCGTCACTTTTCGCGTACTAGGTTTAATTTTGTCAGATGAATCGGTTCCTTTCGGGTTCATTAGTTAGCCTCGATAGAGATTTTTAAAACAGATTCCTAGAAAAATACTGCTCCTGGCATTGTAATACTGAGAGATTATAAAAACCTGCAAATTTTGTGAAATAGAATCCCAGCAATTTTTTGAAAAAGTCTTTGAAATTTATGATGCATAAGCTGTTTTTCAGCTAATTGAAATCTAATGGTATTTGGTGCTACAGCTTCTTACGTAACTTATTAAGCAGTGATTTGAAATTTTATGAGGCTTTTAGCCGCTATTTAGAGATTTTAAATTGGCTCTATAATAATTACCCGCAGGGAAAGTTTTATAAGACTAGAATTAGTTTAATTCTCTAACCATAATACAGTAAATTTTTCATTTCTAAATCCTATTGTATTTAACAGTATCGGCAATAGTTTTAAATCCGATCGAAGCCTATCCACTGTCTAGATAAGACTACATTTAAAGCAGGAGTTATCGTTCATGAAATTCATATTCTATACAGTCGAAATCTCGCGGTTTCATGAAAATAGCTATAGACTATTTGTGCTATTACCGTGAATTTAGATATTCAAATTATTCCTGATCTACTTTATAAAAGTCAAGTGATAAAAAGTGATAATGATTGATTTGCATAAGTTTATATGGAATAAAAAGTGATCTTAGATGTTTCTTCATGACATGGATTTAAATAATATTTCTTACACTTCTATCTCAAGGATCTTTGCCATATCTTTAGCTGTATGTACTAATACGTTAGAGTAACCAGTAATTATCTGGAATTGAAAATTTATTTGATTAGCTTTCAATGTATTCCAACAGTGAGGCCATCGACTTATGTCCAGAAAACTGCTTGATTTTCCAAGGACTTAAATTCTGTTTCCATAACCCCGTGATATAAGAGCGGCGGAAGCTATGAGTACTCACCCCTTCCAGTCCAACCCGCTCACAAGCCCCCTTCAAAATCCGATGAGCCTGCACCGTCGATAAAAACCCCTGTTTCTCCGCCTTTGCATGGGCTGGAAAGATATACCCTTCCATAGGCATCTCCTCATACCACTCCAGGAGCTGCATTAACGTTGGCGGAACCTCCAACTGCCGAGTCTGAATTTTCCCCTTCGTAATCCCCTTGGGAAATGTAATTACTCCCAGCTTCAGATCAACATTCTCCCGTTTCAGCTGCAGCGCCTCTCCAATCCGACAGCCACAGAAATAGCAGATTCCAAACAACGCCCGATCGCGGTCCCTTGTAAACCCACCCTCAAATAACTCTCTTGCCTCATCAGCAGAGAGCACTCTTGCTTTCCCTGAGCCATTTTGTTTTCGAGCCGCCTTCACTTTAGGGGCCGTAATTGCGAAATCGAGCATGTAATGAAATGTAATTTCTTTCCTAACAAACGGGAGATAATAATAGACCTCTTGCAATATTTGTTTCATGATGTGCTGCTTACTCAATAAATGCCGCGATCTGACTTGAATTTTTAGTCCTCTACCATATCGCTAGCTGAATTATGCCAGAAGTTAAATGCTTGATGGGGTGGGTCTGCTGATTCTGTTATCTCTCTATGATTAACTTCTGACTCATTAGTTAATCATCTCTATTGGGGGGGGAAAGGGTTATGGAGTGGGGAGTTGGGACTTTTGTTGAGGGAGAGGAGAATTTGAGGTGATTAAGTTATAGGTTGATAAGGGAGATAACTTAATTACTTTTTAGGTGGGTTATGCCGTTGCCGAAGGGGTCGAATCCGAATCATCCGAAGTTGGGATCTTCGATTAAGGTGGAGCCAATAAGGACGAAGAAGGCGATTGCGGGGATTAAGCAGCTGTTGTCGGGGAGTCCTCGGGATCTGTGTCTGTTTACGTTAGGGATTAATACGGCGTATCGGGCGAATGAGCTGCTGTCTTTGAAGGCAGGCCAGGTGCGCTATCTGGGGGTGGGGGATGTGATTGATCTGAAGCAGTCAAAGACGGATAGGTATCGGTTGGTGACGCTCAATTCTAAGGCGGTGTCGGTGATTCAGTCCTTGCTTAGGTCACGGGTGTTTGAGGATGAGGATTATCTGTTTTGGAGTCTGCATGGTCCGGTGTTGCAGGTGCCGACGGTGACGAATATGGTGAAGCGCTGGTGTCGGCTGGTGGGGCTAAAAGGGCATTATGGAAGTCATACGCTGCGGAAGACTTGGGGGTATTGGCAGTATAAAAGGCATACGCCGATCCCGTTGGTGATGGAGGCGTTTGGGCATAAGTCCCAGCAGCAGACGATGGCGTATCTGGGGGATTCAGTCTAAGGATGTTGCGCGGATCTTTGAGATGGAGTTGTAGGGAGATTTCCAAGAAACTTTTCACTATAAAAAAGATTATTTTAAAATAAGGAACATTTGAATCTTGTTGAGGTGCATTAAAAAATTTTTTTGCAATGGAGAAAATATCAAAATCTTATATCTATGCATTGATAGTGGAAATTTTCCAACCCCGTCAGTTTACAGTGGAGTAGCTGATTTTCATAGTATTTATAACGAGCTTTCAAGTTTCACTAGTGCTCATAAATTGAAATTTTGATACAATCAATTATTGAATTATTTCTTCGGAAGATATAACTATGAAAAAAAATTATTCTAGTTTTATAAGTATTTTTGAAGAAAATACTTTTATTGAAAAGCCAAGAATTTTCTTTAGGCACACAAACATTAACGGATGTAGCTCGTGAGGGTGTTGATTCAGATGAATCTATTAGAGCTGGGACGCATACCCATAAAGGTGCTCCAAGTGATCGCGATGAGAATGATGTGGGTGGCACGGGTTTGTTTAACTATGGAGGGATGCTATAGCCTAAATATAGAAAAGCGTCTAAAATCTTTCGTATAAAATAACTAGAAAACTCGGTAGTCCTAGTCCTGTAAGGATGAATTGTAGTGGTGAATAAACATCCAAATAGCTCCAATATGATTATCAAGCTTCTTGGAAAATGAGAGGGTCTTTCGGACTAGACGTGACACTCTCTGGCGCATCGTACAGTTGAAGCGTTCGATGTACGAGGTTTTACCTGTTTCCTTGCCCACTGGTCTGTGGCGTTTTTTGGGGAATACACAGCCATAAGCATCCCAGAAATCGGTATAGGCAATGGCACATTGACGGTATCCCCCAGGCAACGAAAGCCATAACTGATAAGCACCCTGCTTAGAGCGTGTTCCCACATACCCCCCAACAATCTCACGCGTGGCGACATCAAGGGCAAGCCAGATCCACTGTTTATTGCCCTTATCATTCACAAACGACCACATCTCATCACATTGAATCGTTAGCTGGCCTTTTTTTTTGAGGATACATTCACAGCTTGAGGGACTGCTGCATATTTGCAGTTCACATACTCTTGTAGCCAACTTTCGGATACATCACAAACCCTGGAAATACCAGCTAATGGTATTTCCTCCAGCAGTAGTTTATCGATAAGGACTTTAGTCTGTGGGGGAATGCGCTTCTGTTGTGGGTCTTCGACAAATTGACGACCACAGTCTTTGCCTTTATGGTTTTGCTTACCGTTATGGATAAGACCGTTTTTAACGACTTTCAGAGAACCACAGCTAGGGCAGGGTAACGTGGTTATTTCAGATTCTGGTAAATTAAATCACCTCTATCCTTACATTTGGCGGACTACCCTGAAAGCAAGGTCAACACGGATTTTGATAGGTATAAATAACCTATTGCAGATGTAAATTCTACCTTTCAGGTGTACTATATCTAACGAAAATAATATTTGCACCAAGTTTAAATATGATTATTATCATATCAAATTTAAAAGACGTAACATCCGATTTTGTATGTAGAGAATTAGATAAAAAAAATGTAGAATATTTTCGGATAAATACAGATACTCTCATAGAAGAATTAGAATTTTCTTATACACTAAGCCATCCTATTTTGAAGTTTAAAGAACTAGTAATAAGCCCTGATAAAATTAATTCAGTATGGTACAGAAGGCCTCAAGAAATAAAATTTCCCAGTTATATAAGCTATGATCTTGGTGAAATAAATCATCTTCGCAGTGAATGGAAATCATGTATTGAAGGTTTTTTTGTCTCATATACCAATAAATAAATGGATTAATCATCCATTGATAAATGCTAGTGCATCTTCGAAAATTGAACAAATTAGTAGAGCTAAGAAATATGGATTTTTGGTTCCTAATACTATAGTCACACAATCTTCATCAGTGGCTTTAGAATTTCTTGGAAAATGCAAAAATAAGGTAATAGCTAAACCAATATCATATGGATATATTCAAAGAGAAGATTCTATAAATGATGGAGTCATCTATACTAGTCTTGTGGATATAAATGATATCCAATCAAATTCAGATGCTTTGAATAATTGCCCCACATTATTTCAAGAAAAAAATTGATAAAATTTGTGATGTAAGAATTAGTTATATAGATCAGAATATTGTTGCAGTATCAATATATGCTGATAAAAAATAATGCTTTACAAGATATTGATATACGTAGGGATAATATGAAAAATGTTTCATATTATCTAATTGAATTGCCTATAGATATAAAGAATAAAATTATTGAAATCTGTGAGTCATATCAATTAAGATTTGCAGCAATTGATATGATAATAGACAATCAAAAAAAAATGGTATTTTCTTGAGATAAATCCAAATGGTCAATGGGCATGGCTTGATTTGAAAAATGTTACAGATATTAGGAGTATTTTAATAAAATCTTTGCAAGAATAAATAATATTTTTTCTATATAGTTTTAATACATAAGAAAAGCATAATCTCAGTTTATATGAATATAAATTTTATGGATCTTTTAGATAAAATCATTGGTTTTTTTGGCTTATATACTAGTATGGTTATCTGGGAAAAAGATTTCTTATAGAGAATTTAAAAATAGATGTTGTGATCCACAAGAAATTTTAGTCCGCAAGGAAATAAGTACAAAAATATTTCAATTTATTGATGGCGATAAAATTAGCTTTTTACTTCGTAAAAATGACTCTATGATTGCAAGAAGACATTTGCTGGACAAAAAAGCAGGTAACCTTCTTACATTAACATCAATACTAATAGGGTTACTTGCAACTTTTTCTTCAGTAAAACCTCCTGGAATTCTATTTGTTATTCCGTTTGTTCTTCTTTTTTGTAAATATATTCATTCTCACTATATATTTTAATGTTAATAAGCATCAATATATAGATAACGAATATCTATTTGGTGATTCTTCACTAAAATCTACACAAACAAAATTGGCAACTGATTACTATTTATCTCAAGATTACAATCAAAGGGTAACTAATTTTCTGGTTGATATTTATGAAGCTAGCTTGAGATATTTTACTCTTTCTATTTTATTTATTTTGATATTGGGACTTATTAGTATTTCTACTTCGAGAGATAATGATTTGACTTGGAAAATAATAAAAACGATAAAAAAATGATCAGGATTTAGTTAATTACTTCAAAGGTCCACCAGGTCCACCGGGTCCACCAGGTCCACCGGGTCCACCAGGTCTACTTTCTACATCGCGCTTCTATTGGAAGGCCGACTATAAATAAACTGGTATGCTCTTATCATTCATAAGATTAACTATTTGGTAAAAGTTAATCTTATGTTCTCGTCTGATAAAAATAAGCGCAGCTAAGGTTCCTATCCATTTTTTTTTGCCTGTATGATCACCAAGAATCAAGATTCTTGATTCTTGATTCTTGATTCAAGGTTTAGAAGTGTATCGCGAAGATGTTCTTCTGAGCTTACATTTTCCCACTCGATAGGCATAGCCTGAAGAAGTTCTAGAGCTGCTTGTACCCAAACTTCTTTGGGGATTTTATGGCCGTGTTTACGACGTCCTTGTTTGAGTAATTCATCAAGCCAATCGTTTGTCCTCACAGTTAAGCGTAGATTTACTTTCTCTTGTCGTTCTTCAATCAAGAATCTTGAATCTTGATTCTTTTTTCTTAATTTGTTGGCTTGAGGCTTAGCAGTAGCTGTATTGTTTGACTTTGCAGTCTCTACATTTGTGGTTTTAGTGAAAATTCCTTGGCTTAAAGGATTATTACCTAATGCTGAACGTTTTGATTTCTGGATTGCCATACCATTACCTCATCAAGGATTACTTTATATGCCCTAGAACCGTTGCCTTTTGGGTCATATTCGAAAATCGACTGTCCAAAACTTGGAGCCTCGCGAAGCCGGACTGTTTCTGGGATAACTGTTTGTAACAGCTGATCGCCAAAATGTTCGTGTAGTGATTCAAAGGCTTCTTTGCTCAACTTGTTACGCTTGTCGAACCTAGTAGCTAATACACCGACTATTTGGATTGGATGCTCTAGTTCTTCTCTAATGAGTTTTAAAGCTCTTTCTATACCTTGGATACTCATCAAGCCTAGATAACTCATATCGACTGGTATGAGTACTCCATCACAAGCCATCAGTGCATTGACAGAAAACACCCCAATATTTGGAGGACAGTCGATCAATATGAAATCGTATTGATCAGTTACTGATTTAATTGCTTTTTGTAAAAGCCTTTCACGACCAGGACGTCCTGATATTGGAATCTCTTCTTCTGCTAGTTGGATATTGGAAGGTACAACGTCAACCCCTGATGAAGTACTAGTAATTGCTTGATGGATTGAAATTTGACCTTGAAATACATCTTTGAGCTGAGCTTGTATTTCCCAGATGGGAAGACCTAGTGCTGCACCAGAATGTCCTTGTGGATCAGTATCGATCAATAGCACCCGCTGATTGTGGGATTGGACTAATCCAGCAGCTAAGTTATAAGCCGTGGTCGATTTGCCAACACCACCTTTCATATTGAAAATGGCTATTTTACAGGCCATACTTAGCCTCACAATGAATAAATCAATAATAAAGAATCTTGATAAAAGAATCAAGATTCTTTATTATTGAAAAACTAAACTGTGTATCTACTGCGATGTATAGATCTTAGTCATCAAGATATTTCTGATTCGTTTTTAAAATCTTGCCTTTCGTCTGCTGGATGTCTCAACCAATGATTCATATTGGTTCTTATGAAGTATCTGTTCAAACTGCGGATGGGCAGCAAAAAGCAGCTGTATTATCTTCTGCTTCAGTTGAAGAAATGCCTGATGCTTGGTGGTTTAGTTGGCCTGAGTTATGGAATATAACTGATTTTGACTGTCAAAATATTGTCAAGCTATCAGTCGATGGCCGAGTTTGGGGTCTTATTCGCTATGGTTTGTATCCCTTTCCAGGTCAGCCTGTATTTCTAGAGGTTGAGCATGTTGAGGCAAATCCATTAAGTCGTGGAATTCTTGCTAATAGACGTGTGCAGCCTATAGGTAAGTGGTTGATCTGGTATGCGGTTCAAACAGCTTTTCAGAGAGCTTTGAACGCTGATGATGACACACTGGTTATTCTGACTGCGTTGGCATCTGATTTTGATTACTATAGAAATAGCATCCAAATGGAGTGCTTAGGCCCTCTGACTATTGCCCCAGGAGAGGAAGGATATGTCTTTAGACTCACATCTACAGCCGCAGCAAGTTTCTGTCGACAACAAGAAAGACAATGGGGAAGGCCACGCAGCATCTGAGCAAGAGCTAATTAAAGCTGGTTACTCTGCTCCAATGACTCATGCAGAGCGCCAAGCTTTTTTGAAGACATCAGAGTTAGGGCAAAAGCTTGGAATTGCACACTTGCTAACTGACCCTGATTCAGATAGCTAGTAGGCAATTCACCAAAATTCGTCACTCAAATAGCTGAAGGTATAAGCTGATGTCTGAACTTGGAAATCAAGAATCAAGAAAGTAGAAACTTCAATCTTGAATAAATCAAAGTGTCAACATTCACTGGAGAGTTGCTGCAAATTCTACACTCCTCGTGATCATTTGTTTTAAATGGTTTCCCAAAGCCGATTAGAGGCGTAGTATGGGTGATTAAGATTGATCATCGATTATTTTTTGGAGGAAAAAGTGTTCTAACCCCCCAAAATCTGAAAAACCCCAGCTGGTAGAAACAGCTCGGGCTTCAGACTAAAAAACAGAATCGTCTTTTAGCGAGTATTCGCGGGATCTAACTGAAAGCTTTGAACAGGCAGGAAGTTAGGGACCCATAATGTCGTTTATCTATTTTATAGCTTCTCTAGCATTGCTGACAAGCATTCTGTAAGAGAGCTTAACGACATCTATCGAACTCGCTCCCAATCATCGATAGGAGTAGTGAGAGAAAATGACCGCCTTCGCCCGAATTACGGATGAGCATGATCTCATCCTGATGCAGCTCCCCCCCGCTGCCCGTTCCCTCTATCAGTGGCTTCTGCGCCGTTGTCCAGCAGGCAAGCCCCAGGAATTTGACCTGCTCGCCTTCCAAGACTTCAGCAGCCACAGCCGCAAACGCCCCTACTGCACTCGTCAGATTCGTAACGCCCTCAATTCCCTTATTAACCAGGGATTAGTAGAGCGCATCTATAAATTCAATGCTCGATTCTGGAAACTGATCGCCCGTCATCCCGAGACAGCTGACGAGAAAAAAACTTCTCAAATCGGGAAAGAAACTTCCCAAAACAGGAACAAAATTTCCAATATACAGGCTTCAAAGCCTTATGACTCCGTCCCTATATATAGAGAGAATAGAGAAACAACAAAGACACACCACCCACTCCTCCCTGTTCTTAAGAGTGACAAGGAAGGGATGTCTATCTCTACCCAAAACCTCAATGTGGAAAATGTAGATCCTGATGTTGCAGTTGAATCTGAATCTGGTTGTGAAAAAACAAGAACAGACTCTTCTTCAAACCCTAAACCTCAAAATGTGCCGCTTTCCTCCGAAGAAATAAATATAGACCCTCAATTACAGGCTGAGGTGGAAGAGGTGATCGCTCCCCAACCCCTGAACATGAATATCAAACGGGTGGTGATGTCTGCCTCTGTAGAGATTATTCAAAATGCCCTAAGTGCGGTCAAACAACAAAAAAAAGCAGGACGAGCGAAGCGACCGGCGGGAATGCTAGTCAAAGCCATCCAAGAATGCTGGACCCCTAACCCAACCAATGCCGTAGCAGGTATGCCCGATGGTTTTAGTGAATGGTTTAATCTCGCCCGAGCTAAAGGGATTGTCACAGCTTCCATGCCGATGGATGGGCAGATGAGTGTCTGTACGGACCCGGAAAAAGGAGACTGGCAACCCTGGACTGAGCTAGCCTTTGCGTTTCCCATTCGGATCTTGCAGGGGATGAACCCCCTTAACTTCAGGCTTAGCCAAAGTGGACCCCCTCAGTCAGGTTCTTCTTGCCAGTAGAGGGGGGATTGGTTTGATTGCTGGAAGGGTTGGGGGCTTCGCCTGCTTTGGGTTTCCTGGGGTAGACCTGAATACCAGGATTGAGCAATTCAAAGCCTCTGGCATTGACTGGACCCAGCTTGCCTACGATGGAAGCTGCCCAGTATTCAAACTGATGGTCTGTCAACTTCTTAAATTGTTTAGGTTTGACCCGGACTATCACTGCCTGATTATTCTCAGTTAAGTAAAACTCCACCAGACCATTAACAATCTTGGATTTGGGGATTTCAGAGATTTTGCAGGTGATCTGGATATTGGCAGCAGTAGCCATGGTTGAATTTTCCTCAGTCAATGACGGCAACCATAAAAAAGCAACCAAAGACTGGTTGCTTGGTCCCCTATTTAGGTATCGGCTTTGGATGGAGTCATCACCGATACTTTAGTTCTATCACAGACCTAAACTTTGCACTCAGGCCTTGTGTTAGATAGAACGCTAGCGTTCTATCTAACACAAGGGAAACTCGTCACTTTTGAGGCATGGGCAATTGAAATTTGGGGCAGGTATACCAACCATTTTTATCATCATCAGCTGCATAGTTTTGATGGCAATCTTGGATTACTCCTCTATTAAATTGAATAATCTCTCGATCTCCAGCTGCAAACCCATTAGCAATCCCGATGCCGATTAGGAAACTTATCCCCATCATGCCAGCAACCACAACCCTTAAGTTATCCAGCCGAGTAATGCTGCTAATCGCCGTCCCAATCCCTTTCCATCCAGACTGAGATAAAGAAGACTCTAAAACAGCAGAAGCCCTTAACTCTTGGGTCAAACTTCTGATATCTGTACGAGCGGAGCGAATTTCCTGGACAGGCTCTGTCAACACACTTTTTACATCCACAGCCATCTGCCGCCCGATCTGTTTAGGTGTCTTCTCAATCTCTCGCCGTAGGGATTGCAGATCACCTTGCAGTAATTCCTCAACCACCCGATTAATAACCGCAACCACAATCCAAGGAAAGATTTTATCTGTTGCCGGTACAGCACTTTCTTGAAGTCTATCAAAAGTCTTCTGCTTAATCGGCTCCGGTAAATTAGGGTGATGCTGTTGCAGAAAATTCCAAATCGGCGAGTCTTTCGGCTGCATCGAGCTGTTCATAGAAATCATCCAAATAAGCCTGTACCTCAGCCTGTCCGAGAATGCCAAAGGACTCGTGATTAAGCGCCTCTCCCCAAGTCAACAACCGCTGTTCAGAATTATGACCTTCCATCTTGCGCTTTAGCTCCAGGTCAAACTGATTCACCCTAACTACAGGCACCTTATACTGCTTCAATAGATCCTGAAACTCCTTCGACTCAAAGAACTCCGTCCCCATCGTATTGCGGCCTAGATTCGCCATAAAGATCAAAGGCATATAGGGAGAGAAGGTTTCTACCGTCGGTCTAAATAGCTTCAGTGAATCATTATCCAAATCACTGACAAAGATATAGCGCAACCGAATGCCCAACGTCTGAGCAATCCTCTTCACCGGCTTATTAGTGAGCCAAGTCAATAACCCCTCATTACTCCCCGCTCGACAATTCACCACCGTGGGCTTAGTGCGAGGTGCCTCTAGAAGAGCATTAGCCAGACTAGAACGTTCCACCACCTCAGTTAGCTTTGCGGGTTCATGGAAGAGATAATCACTATAGAACGAAGCTGTAGAAGAATTACCCTCATCGATATCTAATAGAAAGAAATCCTGTTGACGGTCAATATGTCGTTGGCAATCAAGACGAGACCCCCAAGACTTCCCCGTTCCACCTTTTTGTCCAGACCAGAGATTGGCATAGTAGCCTTGAGATTGCTTTTTTGTTGGAGTCTTCTTCTTCGCCATTACAACCTTACTAACGTCGTCTAATCAATTCAGCACTGAACTGAACTTAAAAACTGACTTTTTTAGAATCAGTAGTAGTCGGCTTCGGTGTCTTAGCTTTAGGAGGCTTAGTTGCTTTAGGAACAATTCCCTTAACTGGCTCCTTCAAAGATGGATCTAGCTCAAAGGCATACTTGCGTAAAGAAGCAGAAGAGATACCCTGTACCCGACTAAAGGATTCAGAGATACGTTTCCAAGAATGACCTCTAGCTCGACAGCCTCGGATAATAGGCATCAACTCTTCCACAGCATCTCGAATCGTTTTAGCCCCTGGTTCTAATTTAGATAGACCTTCTAGTTCAGCCTTAATCTCAGCCAACTGAGCTGGTGAAATAAATTGAGCTTTAGCCCCCTTAGCCATCATTATTCTCCAGAAAAAGATCACGTCTGTATCCTACCGTTAAATCAAAAAGAAACAGCAGAACAAACCCAGCCATTTACAAACAATCACAAAGAGTGATCTAGACTTACCCGCTACGCGGCAGCAACTAGAATCTAGTACAATCAAAAAACCCCAAAAAGAACAGAGTTACACATGACTTACTAAGTATTAGTAATTCAGAATATAGAATCCTAACACTAAAATGGTTGCTAGCATCAGCAAACCCATGAATGCCAAAGCCTTAGAGACCTATCACTCTAAGGACAATTACTATAGTCAAGGTGATGGTCTAGAGAACTCTCAGTGGCAAGGACAATTCTCAGAACACCAAGGACTAACAGGCAGCATCACTACCGAACAATGGCAGCAAGCCTGCAATGGCAAAGACAACAATAATCAACCTCTAAGACGACAGCAGAAGAATAGTAGAGCCGGTTGGGATATCACCCTATCTGCCAGCAAATCAGCTTCTCTCAAAGCTCTAGTAGATCAAGACCCAAAAGTGCTAGCAGCCCATCGACAAGCAGTCAACGAAACCGTCAGCTATATAGAAGATCACTGCATCTTTGCCCAAGTCAAACAGCAAGGCAAAGTAACCAGCGAGCAAACTAAGCAAGGCCAGTTTGCCCTATTTGAGCATGACGACAACCGCAACCAAGAACCCCCAGCTACATACCCATATCGTCATCCTCAATCAAACCCGATGCGCCGATGGTAAATCCAGAACCCTAGACAGTCGAGAACTCTTCAATCAGAAGAAGACCATCGGTGCCTACTATGACCATGCTTTTGCTCATCAACTTCAAAAACAAGGCTTTGAAATTGACTGGACCGGTGACCACACCTTTGAGATCCAAGGCTATGAACCCGAGCAACTGGAGTCTTTTAGCAGCAGAAGGCAAGATATCCGAGTCTACTTAGAGCAACAGAATATTTCCATAGAACAAGCAACAGAGCATCAAAAGCAGATTGCCTGTTTAGACAGTAGACCTGCAAAGGTACATAAACTAACACCCGCAGATCATGAAAATCAGCGAGAGAGCTGGCAGAAAATAAGTGCTGAACTCAATATCATTCACCCCCCAACCCCATAGAGAATTAGAACAAGCCTATCGACAAACCTCACATCCTGGCAGCATCAATAAAATCATTGAAGATGCAATAGAGAGTGCAACAGCCCAACAAGTTGCTGTATCACGACCCAGATTATTACAAGAGTGTCTACGCCATGCTCAGGCTTTCTATTCACCCACAGAGATAGAGCAAGCTGTAGATCAATCTAAAGAACTAATCCCGACAGAAGATGGTCGATTAACGACTCATAGAGCGATCCATCGAGAGCAGATAATTCTAGATGCTGCCAATAATGGTCAAAATTCTCAAGCTGCTTTAGCAACACCAGAGCAGGTAAAAGCAATCTCAGAAGAGAAGAACCTAAATACGGGTCAAGCAAATGGATTATTGTATCTAGTAACCAGTCCAGATCTGATCACCTTAGTGCAAGGCAATGCCGGAGTCGGAAAGACCTATACCTTATCTGCTTTTAGAGATGCTTTAGATATAGATACTCAGACAAGATTGAGAGGGCTAGTGCCCAGTGCAGCCGCAGCGGAAATATTGGGTCAAGAGATTGGCATAGAATCAGGAACAGTAGACCGCTATTTATTGACGCCTAATCAGAATCTCAATAGAGAAGAGATCTTAGTCATTGATGAAGCAGGAATGCTCTCAACTCAGCAAATGGTGGCATTGATTGAGAAGTCGAAAGAACTCAACAGCCGATTGATCTTAGTGGGAGATACGAAGCAGTTAAATGCAGTCCAAGCAGGCGCACCCTTCCGATTGCTACAGGAACGATCTCAGCTGCAGACCGTGACTATTGATGAAAACCTGCGGCAGGTAACACCGCAGTTAAAGGAAGCAGTAGACCTAGCAGCCGAGCAAAAAGCTCATGCAGCTCTAGAACTATTGGATAGTCATAACTGTGTGACAGAGATTCCGATATTGAAGACTCGCAATCATGGAGTAGCCCAGCGATATCTATCCCGACCTCATGAGCGCCAGGTGCAGACCTTGATTCTGTGTGATACGAATCAGGACCGGCGAAAGATCACTCAACACATCCGGTCTGAATATATTGACCGCCAGATATTGGGACCAGAAGCTCAGACAGTAGAGATGCTGCATCCGAAGAAATTGGACAAGCAGGCGATCTCTCAGACTTATAACTATGGAGTTGGAGATGTGGTCCGGTTTCGACGTTCAACAAAGCGATTTCCTGAACCTTACTATCGAGTCATTGAGGTCAAAAGAGATCAGCTAGAGCTGCAAGACCGCTTTGGTGAGATTAAAGATTGTCCATTCGATAAATACAAAGACCGAGAGGTGTTTTCAACTCAGGAGATGGAGTTACGAGTTGGGGACCGATTAAGGTTTACTCGTAATCATCGGGAGTGGGGGCAGATCAATGGTCAGCTGTTGACGATTGACTCTTTTAACTCGAATGGGACGATTTCAATTAATACACGAGGGAAGGTGGAGACCTTGACCCCTGATCAGCTAGTGCATGTGGACTATGCCTATTGCCGAACAGTCCATGCTGCTCAAGGGTGGACAGCTCAGGAGGCGATCTGGGCACCGGGCAACAATCCAGGGAAAGAGCAGACCTATGTGGCTCTCTCTAGAGCCAAGACTGAACTAGAGATTGTGACAGTAGACAGGCAGAGCTTAGGGCTGAGTGTTGAACGGTCGAGGGGGCAAGAGAATGCTCAGGATTTGGTGACTGCAGAGCCAGAGTTCTCAGCTCAAAGAGACGCAGAGTTATTAGTGCTGCAGCGCGAGGTAAAGGCGTGGCTACATCAAGATCATCTTGAACCCCCTGATCCTGATGTAGGTGAGGATCTACAGTGGCAGGTTAGATACTTGTCAGAGCAGCGATCTGATTTGTTGGTTTCTTGTCGAGAGCAGCAGCAAGAGCTAGAGGAGATGGGGCCACAGCGGACTTTATTTAATTGGGGTGGAGAGAGACCAGAGGTGATTGAGGCAAAGCGGCAGCTGTTGCAGGAGTCCAAACAACAGCTGGTCTATGTAGAGGGAACTTGGCAGCAGTTACAGGGACAGCTTCAGGACTGGCAGCAAGAGATGGATGTTTATCAGCAGTGGGATAAGGATCCGCAGACTCAGTTGATGCGGGAGAAAGTAGTTCAACTACAGAAGCCTGCTGTCCAGGAACGATTGCAGCAGCTGAAGTTGGCCTATGGGTTGTATACCAATTGTGTGAAGATTTTGGATCGTTTAGGAGTTGAAGAGGATGGTGTCAGATCCTTTCAAGGCCAACGCTATCGGTTTGAGTTTGAAGGTCAGCGATTGAGACTATTTCGCAATGATGTCGAGCAGCCGATTTTCCAGACTGTTGATATGAGAAAGTCTGGTGGAATTCTGGAGGTGCAGCAGCTGGACGTTAGATCTGATGATTATCGACAGATTAATGCAGGTATGCGGTCAGTAGAGCAGCAGATTCGCCAGTCAATTCAACGAGAGGGACCATCACTTGGGAGATAGCGTTCTATTGAATCGACATGTAATTTTACTTCTGTTTATGGAGATATTGTGACAAAAAGGAATTTAATGTGAGTACATTTGAAAAATTGATATATGAAAACTAATATATTTATTACTCCTATAAAAAATAATTCTAAGAGTAGATGAAAGTTAAGAAAATATATTTTCATTTTGAATTTTATATTGAATGATGTAATATTATCCATAAACAGGTGATAATCTAAAAACGTTCATTAAAGGTTTTATTAAGATAGACTTCAAAAGAGATAATGTCACAGACCTTAAACTACTGGCACTCAATCATAAAAAGCTATTAATATTGTTTTTGATGTAACCATTGTTTCAATTGACAAATTGTTTTGGGTTATATTCCACTGGAGGGCTTGTCTAAAACCATTTTTCTGTATAGCATTTCGCTAAATTGAGGGCATCTTTTCTTAGCGAAGATAAATCCAAGCACTTATTACTCCGATTGAAGCAAATCAGCAGATGGCATTACTTATTGAAAAGATTGGCAGACACAATAATAAAAATTTGACATTTAATGCTGTTCATAGCATTAAATGTCAATAATGACTATAAGACCTCTTTCATGATTCAACTAACGATACGGTAGAGAACTAAAACCCGAGTCAGATCGCAGAATTTTTTTTCGCAAATAGCACATCATGAAACGAGTATTTCAAGAGGTCTATTCATATATTTTAATACTAAAAAACACTAAGTAGAACTACTACTGTTTCTCTAGAAAGTATTAAAGGAAACTACTACTTATTCCCAATTAGGAGAATGTAAAAAATATTTTTTGTAAAGACCATATTTATTTCAAAGATATATCGCTAGGAGATTCTGAGCCGACATACAACGATCAGATAAACTTGGCTGAACTGTGAGTTTAGAGATGATTTTTTTTGGGATATCAATGTCTAAATTGGAGGATTATTTCAATAATACCTGAATACGAATTCTATGAAGGGAAATGGACATACAGAAGCTTGCATAAGGATCCAGGCATCTCAAAAGAATTTAATGAACTGAGATTTGGCACTGATTCCGTGTAGTGCTCTAGAAAGAATTCTTTCTAGAGCACTACACCAGACAGTTTTTAAAGTAAAGCATGAAACTCCTGATTTTTCGTTGACACCAAAATACTGAAACTCTTATTCTTTGGTTCGAATCTTAAATGTATCCAGGCCATTGTTCGATGCTTCACAACAAAGGATTAGAATTTTGACAGACCAAAATGCACCTAGGCCAAATCAATCAA
>NZ_CP071725.1:0-89712 GCF_021497025.1 Acaryochloris sp. 'Moss Beach' | reverse complement strand
GCCTGTAGTCTGGATATAGTTCACTAATATTTCAGGGTTGAAGATAAGGTCTTTTCCCCAAGCACAATTGCACTGATCGGCGCACTGAAGGAAAAACTGATAATCACAGAAAATCCGATAACGTGGATCCCATTGAGGTGACTCCAGACTTTGGTGGGTAAAGCCATTACTGTCAAAAAGCGATCGCTGAGTGATGAGATCTTCGCAGGTGGTTTCAGGGTTGGGTGAAACAAAGGGCGTTCCCTGTCTGATCACCTGACCATCCTTAAATACATCTCGACGACGCCACTGTTGGGGGAGGAAGAACCTACACTGTGGCTGTTGTTCAATCCAATTGATGAGGGTGGCGACAAAATTAGGGCGAAGGCTGTTGTCATCATCCAGATAGCAAACATATTCCCCAGTGGCAGATTCAATTCCCAGATTACGGGCGATACAGAGGCCAAAGCCTTCTTGGGGGTGATCAATTTCCAGATATTGATTTGGAAAAGGGAGTTTGGTCGATTGAAGTAACTTACGAGTGGCTATATCTTTGCCATCATTAATAATGACCCACTCAAAATTATGTTTAGTCTGTTGAAGTAAGCTAGCGAGAGCATTATCTCGAAGAATTGAGGCGCGGTGATGTGTGGCGGTGATGATTGATAGCTTGAATGATCTTTCTCCAACGCTAGTTGTGCTTCGATATTAGCGCAAGACACTCTTATTGGCCCATAAAAGAAAGGCCCACCCCATTACAGAGTGAGCAAATTGCGGCTGACGTTGGATCGGGTTACTAAAGAGCCTGGGCCACCGCCTGTTTTTGGTCCTGCTTTTGCTCCTGTTGCTGGCTGGCCTTTTGACTTTGCTTATTAGCCTGACTTATCGCATTTTTAGCGGTTCGCTTCACCAGATTGTCAGCCGTCTTCTGGTTCTCTGCTGCTTGTTCCTTATAGAAGGTTGACTGTCTCAACATCCCTCGTATATCAGCTTGCTTAATGCCCTCCTTAGCCGCTGCCTTAGCCGCTGTAGACAGCCCTAGAACATCATTAGGCTGACCAGCCCCATACTTATCCCAGAGACCCTGACTGACATTCTCAGGTGCTGCGTTAGGTGTGTCCATAGCAACCTTAACGGAGTCTTTAGCAAGACCCATTGAATTGTCGAGTAAGCGCCCATCCTTGATGTGTAGCAGGGTTTTACCCTCAACGGTGATCTTGAGATTACCCCCGAATGCAGCGGGATCTTCTAGGGCCTGTTGCAGCATCTTTTGATGGGCTTCGGTCATATGGGTAGATTTGTCCACCTCTGAGCCGTTCATCTTAAAGATCTGTTCACCGTTGAGAGTCAGGACAAACCGATCCGCTTCAATCCGGTTCTGCTTAAGCTTGTCTACCAAGTTCCGCAGTACATAATCTTCAGCTTGTTCTGATGACTGCTCTGTTACCGCTGCCTTAATGGGTTCTGCTGAGTCTTCCGAAGACTTAGACGGAACATAACTCTGGGGGGCTTCCTGACCCGGTTTGCCTGGGGAATTGTTCAGGGTTTCTGGTTCTTGGTCTGGGGTGCCCATGACGTTATTCTGATCAGCCATCTGTTTTTGATCCTCTGATTGTTTTTTGGGTTGATAGGGGGTGTATTTTGCTAGACCTTGCTCAACAGCAAGTTCAGCTTTAATACCTTGACGGCGAACGTAAGTCGCTGTGTTCTGTAGGAATAGCTGGGTTTTCTGAATATCCAGACGACCTCGATCAAGGAATTCATTGATCGTCATATCCTGAACATTCTTAAACGCTAGAACTGCGGCATTCTGGGCGGTTCGGCCTAACATGACAGCCGTTCCCACAGCTCCAATCGCCTGAGTGGCTAGATCTTGGCCTGCCAGAGTTGCGTCGGACATAGCCCCAGATATGGCATTAAACCCAGACTGTAAGCCGATACCGGATGGTATTGATTCAACAACGGACTGACCGAAGCTAGACATAGCCTCTAAGGCTAAGTGATGGGTGCCACCTTGGAAGGCATCAGCTCCATATTTAATAGCTGTGCCGACCAATGGGCCAACTAGGGGAGTGTGGGAAGCTGCAGCAGTAACGGCCAACGGGACCGCCACCTGTTGAACCCCCGATTTAACTACCCCCAAAGGGACAGGAGACAAGGCAAACACAGTATTTTCTGTCTCCCTCATCGCCCCATAAAAAGAGTCGAAATTTGGCATAAATTCAAACCTAGCTAGGTTACGCGACACATATTAGGCTTGCTCCGATCAGTAAGATGGCCCTGGCTTCGGTCCTGGCTTCGGCCCTTGTCCTGGCCCCTGCTTTGGTCCTTGCTTGGGTCTGTGCCGTTGGCTTTGGGATTGGGAGGTTTTAGCTTTTAAATTGCGGTACTCTTGCAGATAATTTTGGCCGTACTTCTCCTTTAACTTGTCATCCATGACTTTAATCGCCGCCCGTTTGGCGATCCGCTGTTCATAACCCTGCAAGGTTTTTACGGTTTCCTGTTTGGACTGACCAAAACCCATGCTCTTCTGATTTTGGATAGCTGGCCCATTTAAGATCGTCTCTCGTATTTGCTGAGGGGTAGCTTGGGGATCTTTCTTAAGTAGTTCAGCGACGTTATGAACATCCTTCTGAGGCCCTTCTGACATTTCGACCTTGACGGTCTTTTTGCCGATCAAATGGCTCAGTTCAGCTAGTATCTTAAGAGAGTTTTCAGCTACCTCCTTGACGCCACCCTGCAAGCGTTCGGCGTCTCGGTCCATCTGCTGATCTTCAGGATTAGACATTACTCAAGGCCTCCATTGCTTGGTCGGATTTGGCTACTTCTTGGATATCTTCGTCGTCTTCGTATGACTCAGGCTTCGGTAAAATCAGCTCAGCTAATTCTGTCCGGGCTTCAATCGCTCGTTTCACGTCTATCCCTTCAAAGTCGGCTTGGTGCTGTTCTTGCAAGGCCTGGATCATTTCTTCTTCCCAGACCTTTTTTAGCCGCTGCCTTTCCTCATGGATCGGGCCACTTAAAGCATAGGGGAGTGGTTTGTCTTTATAGATTAAGGGGCGAGAGCTGAAGCCCGGATTGATGATGATGCAGCAACCTTTTTCATTCATTCGGCCTATTTCATCCGCTGACAGCAAGGGTATCTGCTCGAAATTGTCATTACTGCTATTGGTGTTTTTACCATCAGAGTTACTATTACCTTTGCGCTTACTGACGATGGTTTGTTTACCTAAGCTCTCTGAAATAACATCGTTCCCAGCTTTTGGTCTGCCCCCTTGGTTAAAGGCGATAACCGTTCTGAGGTTCGATCTGATGACCTCCCATTTATCCCCATAGATAAGCCGCATTTGGGCTTCTTGCTGATATGCCAACCAGACAACAAGACCGTTAGATCGGTTTAGTGCCACCCACTTATGTAGAGAGGGCAAAGGACAGGTGCTAGCCTCGTCCAAAACTACGGCCAAATGATTCTCTCGTTGTCTGCGATTGCTGATATTCCTACGAATCAGCATGTGCATCATGGTTGCAACGAGGGGGGCAGAAGCTTCTATATTGTCTTCATCGATCCGAAAATATACAGCCGTTTTGCCTTCCAGGTCCAAAGGTATGGTGGTTTTAAGTAAACACTTGGCGATACTGGGGCCAATGAACTTACCCAGCATTTGAGATGCCGTTGATTGGATCGTGGGGCCAGGATTGGATTGTCCTTTGTCCTTGGCAATGGTCCGCATACCCCGTGATCGGTGAGATGCATAGTAGGGCAGTTCCTCCCCATCCATCGCCCCCGCTTCATAAGCTGCTTGTAGTCGTTCAGCTAACTGATCAAGGCCTAAGATTTCCCATGACATCAACAGATCAGCATAAACGCCGCTCTTAGCAAGCATTAACGAAAATTCTTGAGCTGCATCCCCTTGAGGGCCAAAATACTGATGCCTCTTTTCTGGATCCTTGGTGGTATTTAGGTTGAGTGCGCGGCTGATTTGTAAGACGCCCTCAGCGTCCTCACCGTCTTTAAGAAAATCAGTCAGATTCAGACCATTGCTGATCTGGATCGGCTCCGTGCCGCCCAGTTTATTTGGGTAGTCGATACCCGGTGTAATCACAAAAATCTTGTAGCCCAGCGATCTCAGATAGGGGGCTGTGTTCTTCAGTAGATCGCCTTTGATGTCGCCGATTATCAGCGTATCCCCATCCTCTGCATGGGATTCAATAACCGGACCAATGCCATTCGCGGTTTTACCCATGTTGGATGCGCCAGGGATAACACCGCCCGGTGCAACGTCAGCTAGGATTAACCCGGTTTCGCGATTAAGGCGTACTGCCTTTTCACCGATGACACCCGCTGCCCGTTGGCGTCTCCCCCAGGCAATCCCTTCTGCGATCTCTTTTTAGTGGCAACCCTGGCATCAGGCATCCCTTTAGGAATCTTGGTTTTAGTCTTGGATGTACCTGTATGAGAAATGAATAAAAAGGCCAGCAATAACACCCCCATGATGGCGATAGTCTGGATAGACCAAAAAGACTGCCTGGGTTGCACAGGCTTGGGTGGGGGTGACGCTGGCTGTTCGATATGTTTTGACATATGCCTGCGTAATATCTACGCGGCACATATTAGGCTTATCGATTACGATTCTTGAATTCTTCGGCAATTTCCCTTTGAAGCTCCAGCTCCTTTTTTTCTCGTATTTTGTTGCGGGCAGCAGCTACAGGCAAAAACTTCTGGAGAACGGACGGCGGTAACACTTCTTCAGGTTCTTGCCCGCCCCCTGTGGGGTTGTAGTATGCCGCTTCACAGACAGATGCATTTTCCCTTATAACAACCGTCGTTTCTCGGCCTACTTCGTCAGTAAGGTAAATAAGATGGTACATTGCGCCGTCGTATTCGGTCTTTGCAACATGATCACCACCCGTGAATGCCCACGGACTGAACACTATCCTTTCTTTAACCAGCTTTTGCAAGCAACTATTAACATCAGCTCTGGCCGACACGGGGACGAAGGCAACCATCAAAGCAAGGGGTAACAATAATCTGTATTTCATAACAAAGTCCTTTTTAATTGAAGTTGACGAGAAAATCAGGGTTGATTGCGTTGCCTTTGCGAGGTGTAACGCCGTTGACGGTTCTAATAATTTCGAAGTGCAAATGAGGGCCAGTGCTTCGACCAGTGTTACCACTTAGGGCAATGGGTGCCCCTTTGGTTACTTTTTGGTTTACCTTTACTTGGGCCTCGCTTAAATGGGCGTAAAGCGTCGAATACCCGTTCTTGTGATTAACAATGACATAATTCCCGTATCCTCCCGCCTGAAACCCTATTTCTTCAACAATACCACCGTCAGAAGCGTTGACAGGGGTGCCGACAGGTATACCAAGATCGATGCCACTGTGCCAGCCTAAGCTTCTATTGCCGTATCGACTTGTAACCGGATAACCCGGATTAGGATTCTCGAACTTGCCTGTCGCAATTCCGTTTCCTTCTGGCTGAATAATGCCCGTCGCCCCGGCGCTAGCAAGTAAGGCGGGATTACAGTTAATCGAATTACTAGCCAACAATGGGGCGTTTGTGCCTGCATCTCCGCTAGGTCCGTACTGGGCAAGAGTAGCCGGATCATTCCAATATTTAGAAGCCTCAGCACCCCCCGGTAGACTTGTAAATTGACCAAACTTTGTTTTGCCAGGTACGGGCCGTCCTAGCAGCACATCAGCAGCAGCAAAATTCCCCGCTTCAATCAGACCCATGATATCTGTCCCCACCTGGCCCGAGAAGTCGCGGATTAAGGCCAAAGTTGCCTGGTCTCGTTCTGCCTTATTCGTTGACCATGCATCTACCCCGTATCGATTGAGGATAGCTCTACGAGTCTCAGGGATAAACTGATATTCACCATAGGCCCCTGTGTCTGGGTGAGGGCCAAGGTCTGTTCCTCCGCTACTTTCACCCAAGGCAATACGGGCGAGGTACTGTCTAATGTTGCGCTGCGGGTCATTCTTCTTAGGTGCTGAACCCGCTTGCTGAGATGTATTGCTAATGCCTGGGACATTTTTAAGCCCAGTTAAATTGGGGGCCAAAGTTGATCCTGATGACTGAGATGTATTGCTAATGCCTGGGACATTTTTAAGCGCTGTCAAATTGGGAGCCAAAGTTGATCCTGATGGCTGGCTTGCCAGGTTGGGGGCTGAACCGGATTGCTGAGCAGTCGAGCTATTCACATTTGCAAAGGCTTGTTTAGCCGCCGATGATCCGGTGTATCGCCAGTGCCAAGGCTCAAAGCTAACCCCCTGGCTATTTCCTTGGGGGAAGCTCAGCTCAAAGCCAAATTGGCCTGCATTAGCTTGCATCCATGCGTACTCTCTGGTTTGCGCCCAGTCCGTGTTTAGATAAGGGTTTTGAGCGTTACCCACATCGACGGCATAACCTGTATGGTGTTCTGAATATCCGGGGGGTGCTGATGTCTTAGCGGCTTCCTGTGCAGATCCTACCTTTGCAACCTTGGCATCCCATAGTTGCCGCTGCAAATCAACGGAACGAAATCCAGACACAGCCTGAATATCTAAGCCTTGGGCTTGAGCCGCAGCGACCATGTTCTCAAAGGCCTGTGCAGCATCAGGGGCCAACGTATTGGTGACTCCATCAACAGAGGTAACTTGAGCCAGGTCCCCTGATGTTTCGGCATAGGCTAAGTGACCATATTTATTGCCCTGTGGGGGACTACTGCTAGCAGTTGGCTGATTTCCGAAATTGCCATTAGTGCAGAAATTACTAATCTGTCCCTGTTCATTAATCCCAGGAAACAGATCCTGAACTCTCCGCTTTGACAGCACGGGAAAAAGTGAGTTTCGGGTTAATTTCCAAGGCGTTGGAACAGAGACAAGGTGAGCTGTGCAATGGGTTGTAAACAAGATATTTATACAGACCTGGGTATCAACATAGACTCTCGCTGTAAAGGCCTTGTCGTCGTATTCTTTCAGATCGCCGATAGAAAACTTGACCCATGAACTACTTACAGGCTTGATCCCGGCTGGTTCCCATTTTCCAAACGTGCAGAGTATACCCTTGCAGCCTGGTACTTTCTGATCCCGAGTCATCCATTCTTTACCCAACAAAGGAGTTCCACCCAACACGGTAGAGCCACCCTCAGCGGGTTTAACTTCAATTCGGGGCATCCCCTTAGTGCTTTTTGTTTTACTGGTAGGAGATCGTATTCCCGGTTCGGGCTTAAATTTCTGGTTCCTAGTTCCACCTGACAAGGGCCTGCCATTATGGAATTCAGACCCATCTTGCCCGCTGTAGGCAATATCCATTTTGGCAAACACGTCACCAGCAAGAATACTAAAAATCAGATCCCCCAATACGGCACTCACTGGACTATCACCTAGGCCAGGGATAGAAGAGAGCAGCTTATCTTGAACCCCTAGTTCTTCAATGGTGTAATCCGCTAACTTAGGTAGGGACTGACTTAAGGGTTGATTGGCAAGGCTGGAGACCACAGACAACGGTACGTCTTGGATCTCTGGGAACTCCGTCAATAATTCATTTAGGGTCAGCTCTTGCAGCTCATTAACTCCATAGTTGATGGCCGTATTCTGGAGACTGGTAAAGTCTTGCTCGATAATATCGACCGTTAAAGAGCCAATGGGAAGCCGTCTAAGGTGATCGGGTATCTTATCCCCAACTTCCTTAAGTAAAACCTTTTCGCCCTCTAGAATCGAACCTCGCCAATCCCCCGCTAAGATCCGCTCAAAGGGTACATCTTTAAGGGCTGAGTTCTTCTGAAGCTTCTTGACTAGAACCTTAGCCCCTGTACTGAGGGCATTCTTTCTTACCTGCTTCAAAGATCCTTGTGGATCGAAAACCGCTGACACAAACAACTGGACCGCTGGCAAAGCATCTTTAACCTTTATGTTGTCTAGCTTGTAGAGCTTATTAAGCTGTTGCAAGTTAACGCCATTCAGCAATTCAATATCTTTCAGGGGTACTCCCCCGATATCTGTGCCGATGTTCTGTGAAAAGTCTTTAATCTTGAGCTTTGAGAAGCCTGCTAATTGGGGGTTATTCTGAAGGTCGCCAATTTTGATGACTTGATCTAAAGAGGCCCCCCGTAGGCCAAGCACGACTGGCGTTGTATCCGACATCCTGAGAAAAGGTCACATTCCCCGGACCCGTGGCACCGGGTAACTGATTGAACGTAGGGGCCAAGTGCTGAGGCAGTGGATCATAGATCAAGCCCAGCTTAGACAATTGCTGTGAGGATGCCGCCGCTGCTTGCTGAGATTGGGCATAAGCGGGTACGACTGGCTGACTGAGCAAAAGGGCCGAGGCCAAGTATAGAAATCTTTTGGGAATACGAGGCAAAAACAAAACCCCCTGCTATTGGTTAACAAGGGGGGATTTTAGGCTTGCGGGCTGGGAGGGGCTAAGGGGAAACTGAAACAATTTGAACGTTTCCTTTGAATTCAAAGTATTGACCCCCTCGTTGAGACCTTTGCTGACTGGGCAATAGACGATTAATATGATTGCCGCCCCTGAAATTGCCAACTTGATCAGAAACAGCCTCCCCTCCAATGGCTAGGGCAGTCCCTAAAAGCCGATTCCCAAAGCTAGAGCCACCTTGAGTTTTGACTTTTGCCATTAGATACTTTGTGCCTTGGTTTCGCAGCTCCATCGTCCCAGGCTGGACCGGGGAACCATTCAAAGAAGTGACATGGGCCACAAACTGAGTCCCATTCATGCTGATAATCTTGGCTTCGGCGGTTTGACCTTTGCGATCGCCCTTAGTAATCTTCAAAGGGATGATCAACTGCTGGGCATCTTGATTAGCTAGCCATTCCACCTTATCAATCACCTTGGCTTCAATCGGCTGGGATGCCGTGGGTTTAGACGAAGCACCGGACCCGTAGAACTCTTCTATAAACTGCTCATGTGTCTGCATTTCCCCTGCTAGGTAATTGACCTCATAGCTAGACTTTTTGGGTGCCGATGGCTTGGGTGCATAGGCAAGCTTGACAGGTTGAGCGACGGGTTTAGGCAGGATCTTCTGTGGTGGCGGGCTGGGGGGTGTGTTTGTAATAGGTGCAACGGGCTTCTTAGATAGCTTGTACTGACTACAACCCGGTACATTCACATTGCTATCGAGGTAACCCACGCACTCGTTTAGGCTGGGTCCTGATGGCTTTTGAACCACTGGCCTAGCGGGTCTGGCCGCTGGGACTGCCCTGGTAGCAGGGGGCGTATACCGTGCGTAGTTTCGCCTTTGAGGGACCCTTACGGTGTTCTGAGGTCTCACAGGCTTGGGTCGAGGAACGGGGGGCGGTGTCGCTGGTTTGGGCTTATTGGGTAGCTTTACGTTGCCATAGATTGTTTTGGCTGGGGTTTTGTGCTGCCCTTGGAACTCCGCAATATTAGCAGCTAGAGTCTTATCCCCCATCGCACTTTGATCGACCCCCTTCTCTTCCCGCAGCCGCTTATTTTCTGTCTCTAGATGATCCATGCGGGACTGTTCTTCAGGTGTGTAAACGGTCTCAGCTTTCGCATCAAAGAGGCCCAATGTCCAGGCAATGGTCAGCAACGCCACTGCTGCACCCACACCAATGAGACCGAGTTGGAGCTTTGAAGACATATGGATCGGTAAAGTCTTACGCTTGGGTTCGGCCTCGACTTCAATCCGATCGACAGGCCGTTCTACTTCCCAAGGCTTAGGCTCTGCCGAATATTCATCAAAGGAGCCATCATCATCGAATACGTTTAGATCAGTCGTCATGCGATCCCCTTTGAATAATCGTTGATTTGAATAATTTTGAGGCCGTCTAGTTGGGCCTCATTCAAGGCTTGCCCCATCAGGGTTTCAGGACTGCCCCATCGATAGGTAACGTCCGGGGTTTTGGCTACGATGATCAGCTCAAAGTGCAAAATTTCAGAGTGCAACCCTTTGCCTTTCTTGTCATAAAAATGGCGACTGGCCTTAACCTCTGCGGACCATTTACCCGGTGCCAGCTCCTTAACAACGGGTTCCATCGCACTTCTAGGAATGGCGTTGATATTGCCATTAAAGAATTTTGCAAAGGGGTATCGAGTCTGCTCATACTTGCGTCCTTGAGAGTACAACCACTGAGGCCTAATCTCCTCATCCATTTTCCAGCTATAGGCGTGAAATGCACTGGGATAGGTAACGTTCTCCTCGACCTGGCCTTTAATAGAGGCTTGCCATTGAAAGGACTTCAAAACAAAATCTTTTGCAAACCGGGAAACAACGGGCTTTTCTCGGTGCATCTCATTGGCGGCGAGGGCTTCGACCGTTTTGCCGCCGACCGTTTGAACGTAGATGCGACCTTGAGCCGAGACCGGAGCCTTAGCATTGACCCATGTCCCCCAAGAGAAGAACAGGATCAGGACTAAAATCCCGGTGTTTAGATATTTCTTGAAGACCGGGCTGTTTAACAGCGCTTGTAGGAATTTTGGCATTTTAGCGGCCCCCGTAAGGTGGACGATACGAAGATCGGTAGCTAGGTGGATCTGGCTGGCTCCCAATCAAGAGGACAACAAGACCCATCGGCGAAATGATCGCCAAAAAGAAACCAGCGATCTGAAACAGGATAGGGGCGTAAAAAAGCACTACGCAAAAAATCCAGTACAAGATCGTCTGTATTGCCCAGACCTGAAACAGATCGACCATCTCGCTAGATCCAAAGTTAGGTAGGAACCTGTTTGCCAGGGCTAGCGCAGCGAGTAAGCCTAGCGGGCCAAGTAAAAAGTTAGGCTCGATGTTATAGGAATAGGTGTCCAGTACGCCGCCCAAGCCCCATCTAGAGGCAAAATGAGCTTGCTGAATAAAAGGAAAAAGCGCACAGACAATCGTCGCGCCACCGGAGTAAAGAAACCAGCTTAATTTGGTTTTGCGTACTTTCCCGTGTGAAGCCGACGACAAGGCTATTATGACGAAAATAGTAGCGATTAAAATTAATTGATTGGTGTCCATCGTTCGACCTTGTTTGACTTACAAAAGATAATAGGCTTATCGGCGTAAACGTTTGCGAGTGGATACCGCAGAAGCGATCGCTAGACCTCCACCAGTCACCAGAGAAGTCACGCCCACAGCTAGCCCTGTCGCGGATCCTCTGTATTGTCTAGCCATTGCCCATCCACTACCTAGGCCGAACGCTGTAGCTGCAAGAGGGCCGATTGCGCCGAGAAATTGCAAAAAGATTTGTGATCCAAAATCTTCTAGCTCTGGGCTTTGAGCTGTAATCGCCACAAGCCCAATCAGGGCCAAGTAAACATTCTCACCGATCAGCAAGCTCAAGGCTGTTACGAACCAATCAGCCAGCACCTTAAACAGACCTGGAATCAACGCAACGGCAATCGTGATCGGGAAAAATCCACCAGCCAGAGACCAGCCCGTTTCTAGGTAACTAAGGAATAGCCAGTTACCCGCCCTAACCGACTTCAAGAATGGCTCGTCACCATCAAATGCAACAATCCCCAACTCAATCGTCGGGATTTCTTCTAAGGGGATAAATCCCCCGTTTGGACCGGAGGTTAAAGCCCGGATGTCATCAAAGTAAAACTTCCGTAGGGCTTCCTTCTGGTTGTCCGCAGTACTGATCAGATTTTCGGCCTTTGCTGTGTTTACAGCGCATTGGGTCCCTCGCCCTGTGCTGCACTCCTGAGATAGCTGAGCTAACCGGGTTCTCATTTGGGTCATCGTAGAGTCCATGCATTCTAAATAATCATAGACCTGAGATTGTTGCTGAGTCGGTTGTGGATCTGCATCAGGACCGGGACGGGTCAGGCTTGGCAGATATACCGCTGGCCTAGGTTTCTGGTTGCAAATTCCTAGCTGCAACCTCAACTCAGACCCAAAACGAACATCAAAAATT
Organism: Acaryochloris sp. 'Moss Beach'; assembly: GCF_021497025.1. Taxonomy (NCBI): domain Bacteria; kingdom Bacillati; phylum Cyanobacteriota; class Cyanophyceae; order Acaryochloridales; family Acaryochloridaceae; genus Acaryochloris; species Acaryochloris sp. 'Moss Beach'. The sequence continues at coordinate 77,864 of NZ_CP071725.1, read as the reverse complement.
CGGTTGTCGATCGCCTGGGCTATCGTAATGGACTGCTTTCTATATCGGGCCGTTTGAGCCGTTATATTGTTTCGATACTTCCAAAGCCCATCCACAAAGCCGTATGCGTTGGCATAGTTGTTTTGAAGAAAGAAGATGACTAGCCCCAGGATTAGCAGGCGAGGCAAGTTCTTTTGGAGAGTAGAGAGAATATCCGCGTCTTTATGGGCCGCACTCATAAAGATTTTTGCAACGGATAGAAGGACGCCAATTATCACAATGGCGCTGACAATCGGCTCGATTAAATTAGGTGAGGCTCCCCCCGATGGGGTACTGCCGCTATCAATGAAAAACGTTCTGAACGTCGCCCAGAACATATTATGGTCTTCCGTTTTAACCGCCGCTGCATCCAATGCCTGACCAGGCAGCTCTGCGAGAAGTGAATAGAAAAACATGGGTTTTAATTTTGCCGTGCTTGTGTTGTAGGAATATTAGGATCATCAGGAATGGGAACGTAAATACTGCCAAAGCTTTTGGTACTTTTCGCCATCTCTCTGATCTTCATTTCCCGGCCAGAGTCATTGTTGTAGCGAATCTCAGACAACATAGATCCTGTCTCAACCAATTGGGACGCACCGATGGCCTGTATAGTCGTCAATTTGTCCAGCTCTACCCCTTTCAAGGCCACTAGATTACCCGTGGCCGTCATTTGTCGCACTTGGTTATCGTTAATCTCCGTTAGCTGACTACTCAAGACCGCACTTTGCTGAGTGGCAATGCCCAGGATTCGGGAATTATGTTTTAAGACCCGTTGACTTGAATTCGCTGATTGAGCCTTACCGGATTCCTCATAAGCTGCTTGGGTCAAAGCTCCTGATGCTGAGGCATATTGGCGAACGGTCGTAGAGGAGACCCCCGCGTCAGCAATGGCCTCATTGGTTAAATCAACGGTTTCACTAGCCAACTTTTCTTGAGCTGCAATCAGTTCTTGTCCAGACTTGGAAAAGACCATCTCAGAGGACTGTTGAGCAGCGGTCGATCTGACGACCTTGTTGTTTCGGCCCTGGTAATAAGCGCCATATGAAGTTTTTGGGTCTGTTTTTGCGGCTACTTCTTTAATTCTCGATGGCTGGCCCGGTCCAGTCTTGGGGCTGTAGATGGTCCGAATGGTCCTAGACCCCGTGCGAGTCGCTACCGCTGCCGCTGCTGCATTTGGGTCGATTAGGCCGTACAGGGCGAGAATACTCTCAATGCCTCCCACGACTCCATTGACGTTCTTCCCCTGCACGGCTCGATAAACCCCTTTTGCCGCCTTATAGGTCTGATACCCTGTATTAACCTTGCCTAAGATGTCGTAAAACTTGATAGTGGTGGGGGATATCTCTCTTTGACCTGTAGGATCAGCCCCTAAGAAAATATCTTTCAAGAAACTAGATTTAGGCGGGTCGAAGTCAGTCCCAGTGCTATAAGAGGCGTTGTCAGCAGAGGGGGCCTGAGTCGTGGGCACATTGCCCCCGGTGGGTAGCGTAATGTCTGGACTAGTGCCCTGAATAGCCCCGGTATCGACAGGGGTCTGCTGCTGGAAAGTCCCGTTTTTCTCGTTACCTGGGGGGGCAGTGTTACCCCCGAAGATATTCTGCCCGATGGTAAACAGCGAGTCTAAGCCGCTGATCTGAGCCTTAGCGGGCAGTGCTGGCAGGGATGCGGTGAGAATCACTGACAGTAGGATTGCTTGTCTTTTTTCCATGGTCTTGACCGATAGTTGTTGCTGGAAGTCCTTTGGAATATGCTTTGACTAACTCCTTTGCAAATGCCTCAAACCCTTCTAATTCATCCTCATAGTTCGCCATCACTCGTTTCTTTGCGGCTGTTTCGGCGGGTTCTGTCGCACCGATAGCCAGCATTAAAGGGGTGGTGCCGTATTCCAGCTCGACATGTTGATCGCCGTCCTCTCTTTTGAGATACCAAGAGGATGTCATCTTACGTAAATCAGGCTTGTTGCGATAGAAAGCGAGAATATTGGACTTAAAGCCCATTCGCTGGACAAATTTCTCTCTATACTGCTCGTTTGTTAGCCCGCACAGAACATTATCGAAGTTGGATATCATGGCCTGTCCGTATGGAGAGTTCCACAAGTTATCTGCTTCAGTAGCGGCAAAGATGCCATTACAGCCCTCTTTACGGCCCTCAGAGAATGTACGGACGAACTTTTTAGCTACGGCATCATAGCGGATGGATGTCGAACCTTCATCGACAATAAATAGCGCTCTATCATGCGCTGCCTTTAAGCGATCGATAATGTTTGCACCTGCTAGTGCATAGACCAGAGTTTCCTTAGAATCTTCGTCAGCATTGGTTAGACCAATACAGAGAACCTTTACATCAGAGCTAAAGGACGTTGGAGCATTAATGCGCTTGCCCCAAGGTTGAGAAAGACATCCCTTGAGCTGTAGTTTGATATCGGATAGCGCGTCTAATTCTTTGCGCTCAGGATTTTCATTGGCCTTGTACCACTCGGACCACTCCAAGAAGTAATTTACAAAGTCCCCAAGGATCGGCTTGTCGTTTTGTGTGTCCACCGTCTTAAAGAATGCATCATGGGCCTGTCCCAAGAGTGAATCAATCGTATCGGCTAAAGGGTTGTCTGTTCTCGTGCCAACTACAATCGCATTTAGCAGACCTAAATGGTTTTTAGCCGTTTCCAAGTCCAGGCACGGGCCAGGGGTAAAGTCCAAAACATTAAAAAAGGCATCCCGTATGTTGTGGTAAGCACAGGACACTCCCAGCCTGTTTAAGAGGTTCAATAAGGGCGTGTATGTACTTTGACCTGTACCCCTAGGTGAATCTAGGATAAGGGCAGGAATACCCCGCATAACAGCCTCGACGATGATTTCAAATAGAATCATGGACTTACCGCCGCCACTTTTGGCAAACAAGCCCGTATGGTTCTTCTTGTTGAAGAAATCAATGTAAAAGGCAGTGTGAGATTTTCTGCCCGTAAAAAGTATCCCCTCGTCGTCTAGCTTCTGGGGCTGAGTAAATGGCATTAAAGGGATTGCCTGGGATCTCAAATACTGCAATCGTCGTATGTACGGATTACAGAGGACGTTACCCCAGGAATAGGGAAGGCCGTCGATGTAGCGTTGCTTAAGAAGAGACTGACAAATCTTAGAGGTTTTTCCGGGGAAGTTCTTACTGGATAGGCTTCTAAGGGCCTCGTCTAGTTCCTCCTCCGTATCTCGATACAGCCAGACCAGAGTGCCAACATTAAGGCTGTGTTCACCTGATTTGATGGCCCTCCCCGCTTCAATCAGATCCTGTAGATCCTCGTCTGAGGAGAAATCAACCGTCTGCTCTCTTACAGCCGCTTCATTCATGCGTCTTTTGCGGTTTTTTACACCTCGCTTAATCTCTTTGGTTTTAGCCACCGGATCAACTGAGACGATCTCTGTGATTAACCGGAAATCTGTAACCCCCTCCATCTGGTTAGCCAGGAACCGCAAATGGCCTCTAGAGTGACTGCCGTCTGTTTCGGATGGGTACGATATCTGCTGATCAAGCCGAATGCAGCCCGCCCATTTCTTGCGGTGGGGAAGGTATACCGATGTCTGGGAAAACAAGGGCACAGTGGGGACAAACTTACCCTCTACTTGTTCTGGGGTGAACAAGATAGACATTAGATGTTGATCAGAGCGATCGGTCTTAACGTACTCTAGACCTCTGTTTGTGGCTCGGCTGAACCGGGGGCACTTCGGCGGCTCAGTGGCGTGGTTATCCGACCAGTCCAAGGCAAACAGCTGATGGGCGGTTAACGCCTTAGCATCCATCCCCATGCCAGTGTTGCCAGACAGCATATTCAGCACGGGTAAATAACAGGTATTAAACCCAGCGTCTAACGCTTCTAACCAAGTCTGATCGGTAACCTCAGCTTCCTTAGTGTCCGCAGAGGAAAACATTTTTGAAAAGGACTGAACCATCGGCCAGACCCGCTTCATGGCCTTATCTTTCCAGCCTTGAGCTTCTGTGTAATCCGCACCCAATACGATTTCTTTACTGACGTACAGGCGCAAAGAGGTTTGAGCAATGAGGCCTTTTTTCTCTAGGCGAGAGGCCCGCTTCCCTCGACCAATAATGATCTTTTTGGATAGCGGGTCATGGTTTTTGCTGTTGAGGAGATCTAGTTGTTGCTGCTTGTATCCTTTAGCCGTAGGCTGAGAGTCCCAATAGAACTTAAAAGCCACGTCCGGTAATGCCTTAAACAGATCCTCTATCTGATAGAGGGTTGTCATGGATTCACCGTCTGTCATCGTTGGCGAGATACCGGGCAATTCAAGCCCATAAACCATTTTGACCACCTTACCTAGATGGTCTTTTTTGCCGCCTTTGACCAGCTTTTGTACCGATGGCTTCTCAACGATATAAACCCCCGGCATAGACGGATCGCGCTCATAGGAGACCAAGCCTCTTAGACCGAGTTCACGCTCCCATTTGTAGGAACGATTCTTTTTGTCGCCCGTGTACCGCTCCCCTTTATAGGCGGGGGTGGGGATTGCTCTATCTTCGTTAGCCGCTACTCCCTCTGAGTAGTACGATTGCGGCTTGTACCATTTCTCCAATTCTTCTGTGTAATCGGACCCACCCCAGATCAGGAAAATCACGAAAGCGATTGCGAAAAATATTCCTGCGTTGACCAGGGAAACCCCGAAAAAGAAGCACAAAAGAGTGGCTGTGATCAGTAAAATTGCAGCTCCGAAAGCCTGCTGTGGCGAAAAATCACGGAGCTGTAATGAACCGACACACGTATTGACACGGCCAAAACGCAAAATTTCGTTATGGCGATCCTGCTCTGTGTCGAAAGAGTCCATTTAGGGTTGGCCTCCTTGGACTCCAGGGGGCGCTGCGTTGCCGCCTTGGGTATTAATGGAATACAAGCCGATCCATATCCAGGCGAAAAAGAACGCAAAGATAAGCCCGAAAAATGGTGACAGGGCGGTCATGAACTTTTTCTCGTTACGCTGACTGTCGAAGCCCGCCACGATCAGGATCACGAAGCCAATTAGCACCGTCACCAGCACCGCTTTATCCATCAAGGAACATAGAGGACCGGAAATAAAGGGGATGTCGGAAAATCGAGCGTCAATCGCTGCGTTTACGTCTCCAACCATAAAGCTAGAGGTATCGCACTGGCTGGCCTGAGTCTGGCCCGTGAACTGAGCATGGGCCGATTCTTGATAAATAGTCTGTGACGCTGAGACAATGGCTACCGCTGCAAGGGCAGAGGAGAAGAATTGTTTAATGGGCGATGCAGAACGTCTCACCTGTAAGGTTTTAGTCATGTTGGGTTTCCTGAATATCCTTTCGTGTAGGTTTTTCCCGAGCAATTAAAAACAGTGCGCCGATCACCATGACCGCACCCGCTGCGATCAGGGTGGTGTTTTCCAGGGCGATACCCGCTGCTAGCTCTACGAGGGCAAAATAGACAACGTGTTTAGGCTTGACCTGGAAAAACCGTTTCCTTAGCGCATTTACTTTTGAAAGCTTCAAATGGGTGACCTCCAATTTTCCAAAACAGATATTAGGCTCACTTGACATCTGCGTATCCCAGCAGGTTGTTAAAAGTCAGATCTGATAGGCCAGAAATCGCTAAGGCCTTGGATACTGAGTACTTTTTATTTAGGAGAGCTGCCATCGTTTGGGCTTTCAAATAGTTGGGATGCCAATTGTTGATGTGTCTTTTGTTCTTCGCCTTGTGCAAGCCTTTGAGTAGGTGGTGAGCAAGCTGATAATTATTCAAGGAACTCTTAGCAATAAAAACCCGATCGCTTTTGACCGAAACCGGGGCGCGTGATGGGGATTTAACTGCGATGGTGATCGGCTTAGTCAAAGGCGGCGAATGTTCGGGCCAGTCAGGCCGTATGAACTTCCCGTCCGGGGTCATATGTACCGAGATGGGGGATGAGGGCGCTTCGGCGATTTGCACAGGCTTGGGTTTTGCCTTTACCTTGCGATTCGGCGTAGGCCTCGACGTAAGTTGGAGTTCCGGTTCTGGTGCCTGGGCAACCTCGACAGGACGAGAGATAAACGCCGTCTTAACAGTGCCATCCTTCGATCGCCGAACATCGATCGCCAACTTCTTGCTCTGTCCGCTTAGATCTTGAAGGGACAGAACTACAGAGGCATCCCCTTTACTGCCCGGTGTCCACATCAGGCGAACGTTTTTACCGTCATCGTCTGGGTATGTTAGAACGCGAATAACTCTAGGATTGTTAGGATAAGCGCCCACTACCCGGTAATCGGTCTGCTCAAAACTAAGTAGCTCTCCTTTGTCAGAGACTTTGATAGTCGTGGAGTCCTGAATTGCGGCCTCGATAGGGATTGGGGCAGCTAGGGCCGTTCCAGTGGACAAGACCACCAGCAAAGGGGCCAAAGATAAAGGAATGTGTTTCAACGAAATACCTCCAAAATTGTCGGGGATAGTTATTTTTGGTTCATGACTAAAGCTGTCTTGCTGGTCTACTGGTGCTTGAACATCTGAGGGGGGATTTATGCCAAGGAGAGGGCCGAGAACGTCTTTAATGTTGCTCCAGTGGTTCTTAGCCTCTGTATGACCTAGCTGCAAGTGAGAGGAAATATCCTTTTTGGTGAATCCCTCCAAGGTCATATAGATCATTTGAGCCTGGACAGGTGAGAGTTCCCCGCGTTCTACCATCAAGGAAAGATCGAGGTCTAAGTCATTCATTGAGGGCGATTCGTCAGCCGGGACAGATGCAAGCCAAGAATCACCATCCTCATAGAAAGACTGATCCAAGGTGAACGGGTCGGCGATCTTCCCTTTTTGAAGTGAATCCTCAATCAAATGGGTTGATACGCCTATGTCAACGCCAATCTCTTCGAGGGTTGGACGTCTCCCCAGACTCTTTGATAGCCGCTCAGCAGAGTTCCCGATCTTGACGGTTCGCTCTCTATGGGTCCGAGTGACGCCTGTGTGCCTGCAGTTCTCATCTCTCATAGCTGAACGAATCGCTCGAACCGCATAGCTAGAAAAGCGTTTGCTACGGTTTGTCTGGAACTTGCGGGCGGCTTCCATCATGCCTTGTACCCCAGCCTGAAAAATATATTCGTAGGGCACGGGAGAGCGGGAATAATGCTGAGCTTGTTTGTGGATCAGCTTCTGGTTCTCTTCTAGAAGCTGATTGAATGCCTGCTCGTCACCCGATTGATAACGCTGAATCAGCTCGTACTGATGTTCAGTGCTAAATGGATTTGTGGCTGTACGCTGCATGGGGACCCCCTTTAACTAGCGTTAGTTACTGGGTTTGCCAAAACAGGAAGCGCTGTTAATACAACCAGGCTTAAAGTTGACAATGTTGTTTTGAGCATTTCTGCGTGGCCGATTACCTACATAGGAAACATAGGCAGAATGGCCCTTGAGGTGCAAATTTGCCTCAACGGTAGGGGTTTCAGCGACCGACGCCAGATCTAGGAGGTCATCGAAGGTCTTTTTAGGGAGTCGGGACTAGCGCAAGACTTTCTCAATGGACACGCCGCGTTTGAGGTGGCGCTCCATTCAACAGCAACAGGATGGTCTTTTCCGTCTTTTGTTTGGTCAAAAATGATTAGTTTGAACTCAGATCAGCACCCGAGCCATCATCACCACCCAAATTCATCTCAGATTCCACCGAGAATCCATCATCATCCATCTCTCGCTGCACGATTTCCTGATCAGAGCCATGACCAAATTCATTGATTTCAGATCGTTTTTCAGTTTCTGTAATTAGATCACTGTCTTTATTACAGAGTTCACAAACTGGTCTATTTTTCTCTAATCTCTGATTCGATTTCGTCTGAAATGCCTTCAACATCTGGTCTTTGTACGCTTCATTGCCCGAATAGCGAATCACATATAGACTCACTGATTCCTCACTGCCCACCTTCACCAACTCATGGGCCACTCGCTTAATGAGCTTATTGGCAATGGCAACAGCACTCTGCCCTTCACAGATGACATTACGAAAGTGGCGATAGATTTGATAGCGATATTCCAACGCCTTTACCTTGATATCCTCCAGCCGCTGATCCACCTCCGACATCACCATAATTTCCATCCGCATCCGAGCTTCAACCTGCTCATATCGAGCTTGGGTAAACGCCTGAGACTGCTGCTCAATGGCATCCACTAAACCCTGCTTCTGGTCCTTCAGCCCCTGCTTCTGCTGCTCCAACTGCTCCAGCTCCCCCTTCAGCGTTGCCTTCCTGGGATGTGAAGCAGCCACATCACTTAGCAGTCTGGTTCAAGCAAGAGTTTGCTGATGATAAACCTGAGCGACCATCATAATCTTTTGAATTTACTTGTTCTATTTTTTGTACTTTTCTGCTTTTTTTTAGAACATTTTCAACACGTATAATATCTTTTTTTTTCTTATATATCTTTAGAGCTTGATTCAAAAAAAGTAATAGCCTTATCAACTTGCTCATTATCGTTGCCTTTGCGACTATATCTAAGGTACATTGAACCCAGATTTTCACTATTTTTTTGCAACGTAGATATGAGAATCACCCCAACTCTTCTTATTTAGATCTATAGATGAAAGATAATTCCTTTCAGCCTCTTTTCTATAATTTCTCTTCCTTAAAGCATCTTCTGTAATAGCTGCAAGTTCCTTATATATTTTTCCCAATTTAGAATGAATTTCTGCCCTAATTTTAATTTTAATATCTTCATATCTAATCGCTGCTTCCAGAGAATATGCCGCTGCGGAATAATAATTCCATGCTCTTTTTTTGATTATCATTACATTCATTAGCTCTAATTAAATAGAAGAATCCATATAACTTTAAAGAATCAATTCTTATCTTAAGAACATCATTTTTTTTATCCCAAATAACTGCTTTTTTGATAATATTTTCTTGATTTCTTAAAATCATGCTTTATTTTTTTCATAATAAAAGCCAAGATTCCTGTAGATAAAGCCAATATGAGTAGGGTAATTGTCTTTATCATCCAAGCATATTTCACATTTATGTAGAGCTTCTTCTAAACAATCCTTAGCATCTTCATGTCGTCCCCTTAATCTGTAAATTGTAATAAGGTTATTGAGGGCTGATTCAATTTGAGGATCTGATAAGTCAACATATTTTCGCTTAATCTCATAAGCCTTTTCTAGATTGTTCAAAGATTTCTCTAAATACTCATCTTTCTCATTCCCCCTTAAAGATTTTCCCCAATCCCGATAAAGATTGCCTAGTGAAGCTAAACATTTTCCAGTTTCCGGGTGATCCGATCCAAAAGCATTTATTCTTTTTTTCTAAAACAAGAAGATAGATTTCTTCAGCCTCCTGAAACCTTCTTGCACCAGCATAGGCTCTGGCTAAGTTATAGCGTCCTCGTAGATATCCTAAATGTAAGTCACGTCTTTCACTTCCATCATCAAAGAATTGTGGCAATGCTTCTACTTCTTCATATTTTTTTTATTGCATCATCATATCGCCCCCCAAAAAACGGTAACAATTAGCAAGAGAATTTAAAGTAGAATGTTTTAGAATGTCTAATTTTGGTTCACCTTTTATTAAAGATAGTGCTTCGAGGTGATAACGCTCAGAATCCTTATACTTTTTTCTGACCCAGGTAAACTTTAGCCCTATCTTTGAGAATAAATGCTTTCATAAAACCATAATCTCTTTGCTGATTATGTTCCGCATATTTTTCAATTTCTAGTAATAAATCTAATGATTTCTGGAATTTTCTAGATTTTCGATAAACATCGGCGAGACGTATAGTAGTGTTAGCTCGTTCTTGATCGATTTCAACCTTTTTTTTTCTGGTCACTTTTAAGGGATAACTGTTCTCCAATAGAGATTGCTTTGAGATATCCTTCAGCTATAGCATCGCCATAGAATTGTCTTTCTCGAAGATAGTCAGCAATAAAGTTATATAAAATGAATATCGGCTTTGAGACAAGTTCTATCTTTTCAGCGTGTTGTACAATAGCCTGGGCATGGGGGAAGAGCATTGTATTTTTATCCCATGTGCCGTCAGACTTTGACCATTCCAGAGAAATTCCCCATATACCAGATTGAGAGTAGTTAAATGGGATAAGTTCGCTCAAACAGGTTGCTAGTTTTTTCAAGAATGAATATTCACTCCGAGCTTGTCTGGCTGATAACTTTGCTTGGAAAAATTCTTGTACAATTTGGTGAAGTTGATAAATACCTTCTCCCTCACGTTTAATCAGAGAGCGGTCGTGCAAGCCGTTATCGCGATAATCCTCAAGATCGTCAGGTTTAACGTCATCAAAACATCCTTCAACCAAAGTCCAAGGAATAGGAGCTATTGCAAACATCCCTAACAAACAGGCAAGTTCTTGTTCTGCTTCGTTCAGCTCTACCCAGCTCAACTCCAATGCAGCAGCTACCCCTAACTGTGCAGTCATTCCTGATTCTTTTGCAATAAGAGCTTGCGCTTCTAATTTCTTAGATTCAAGACGCTCAATCATTTTTTCAATGGACCAGTCTAATCTTCTCGCTAGAAACCGTCCCAGCAGCTCTAATCCTAATGGCAAGTTACCCACCCAACCACATAGGGTTTTAGCATCCTCCAATTGTGATTGAATCCGCTCTGGTCCCACTAGCGTTTCCAGTAGTGCTAATGCGCTCTCATCATCGAGTTCTTCAATGAACAGAGACTGCACTGAGCTGCCTATATTCAAACGGGTTGTCAGCAACACTTTAAACTTCGGATCTGAGGGAGGGAGATAGGGTTCAACTGCATCAAACTCAGTCACATCATCGAGAACAACCAGTACATCCCCCTCTCGCCAATGTCCCCAGCAATAGTCCACCTGGCCTTGTTCATCCAGTCCATCAGGGAAAGTAAGACCCAGCTTAGTCTGAGCAAACGAAACAATTTGGGTTGCTATCTCTTGGTCCCTGGCTCTCAACCAGCAAAACCCACCAGGGTAATGCTTCAGTTCTAATTGAGAAATAGCGTACTGCAATGCCAGCTCTGTTTTCCCAATGCCCCATCCCTGCAATCGCTGTAATAGCAATACGCTGGCTATTTTGTAACTGTTCATGGAGGTCTTGAAGTTTCTGGTTACGACCAACAAACTCCTTGACCCCACTTCGGGGAAGGTTATTAGGGTTTGAAGTCGGTCTCTGTGCAATCAGTTCTTGAAGCACTTGTGCAAGCTGTTGCACTACCTCATGAGTATCAAGATGGTAGTGATTCCCAATGTTGGCAATCCCTCCCTCTTCCACCAACGTTTGAAAACCCTTAGAGTCTCCTAAATTGATTTGTACAACACGCTCATCTTTCTGTAATGCTTCTATGAGAGAAGGGTTAGCGTCTAGCTCTGCTCGAAGACTAGTGACAATTTCGTTCGTGTTGTGACTAGATCCTGCTTGCAGCTTATTAGCAAGAATCTGACAGATCTTTTGAATCGGATCACTCACTGAGTTTATCCCTTATTTATTTTGGGATTCGCTAATATGAATCTCACCGATGTAGGCTGTTCCCCCTTCCACTTTGGTTTGCCAACCTTTGGCGTTATCTGAGATATTCTGCGTCATATTGCTCTGGTCGAGAATCTTGCCAGCATTGATGGTTTGAGCCATAGCCTGGACTTGAGCTGCAAACTCTTTATCTAGCATTTCCACACCTAAGAGAGTGGCGACTGTCTCAATGGCTTGCTCATTTCCAGATTCAGCTTGGGTTAAAGCGTCTTCAGCGGCATCATGTTTTCCCCGAAGCCTGTTCCAAATTGTCTGACGCAGTTTGCCCATCTGTTCAATTGCATCAGTAGTAAATTTCTTAGCGATTTCTCCAGCGCTGGATTTTAGAAATTCTTGAAAGGCAAGATTAGCAATTACTGCGGCTGTCAGGGTAACGGGTTCAGTCATAGCTGTTTTTAGGGCAGATACTAGTTAATTATCTGGTTAACTCCCTGATATTACGCCACTCTTCAGAAAGATTTGAAATTCAGTTATTACGTTCTGGAGTAACTGATCAGAATTTTGGTGTTGATAGTAGTTCAAATAATTCCCATCTGTAAATTTTTCCGGGTTTTCTTACCCTGCAACAGTGTGAGGGAACCAAAGCTGTTCCCACTGACTATCACCACCGCCCAAAATCACCCCCAGATCCCCCCTTGATTCCACCATCACCCCCCCCTCTCGCTGCCCAATTTTCTGTTCAGATCCATGACCAAACTCACTAGTTTCAGATCGCTTTTCAGTTTCTGTAATTAGATCATTGTCTTTATTACAGAGTTCACAAACTGGTCTGTTTTTCTCCAATCTCTGATTCCATTTCGCCTGAAATGCCTTCAGCATCTGGTCTTTGTAGGCTTCATTGCCCGAATAGCGAATCACATACAGGCTCACTGATTCCTCACTGCCCACCTTCACCAGCTCATGAGCTACTCGCTTGATCAGCTTATTGGCAATGGCAACGGCACTCTGCCCCTCACAGATGACATTCCTAAAGTGTCGATAGATCTGATAGCGATATTCCAGTGCCTTTACCTTGATATCCTCCAGTCGCTGATCCACCTCCGACATCACCATTATCTCCATCCGCATCCGGGCCTCTACCTGCTCATATCGAGCTTGGGTAAACGCCTGAGACTGCTGCTCAATAGCATCGACTAAACCCTGCTTCTGGCCTTTGAGAGCCTGCTTCTGCTGCTCCAACTGCTCCAGCTCCCCCTTCAGCTTCGCCTTCCTAGGATGGGCCTTTCTACCCAATGCTGTCAGCTTGGCCTGAATCACCTTCTGCTCCTGAACCAACTCACTGATCTGTCCTGACAGTCCCTTGACCTCCAATCTCAAGGACTGTCGTTGCCGCTGCACCTGGCGACCCTTCTCCAACGCCTTATCGTAGGCTTCATAGTCCTTGCTGGTGACGTTGTAAGTATCCACTAAATCAAATACGCCAATATCACGAAGTAGCTGCACCTGGATTCGATTATTGGATAACCGATGAGTCAGAACAAACTTGCTATTGAGCTGTTTCATAAAATTTCTCCTATCTAATTCCTCAGCCACTTCAGGGTGATAAGACATCCAATGCAACTTAGTCGCACTCTTTAACCGACCTCGATGTTCCACACAGACTTGATGGATAAACTCATCCGTCAGCTCTACCCCTGGCAACTCATCCTGCAACAGGGATTTCTTAGCATCCAAGGTATCTGCATAGGTGGCTGATGAACTGCCCATAACTCGGATGGCCTGCTCCACCGTGAACCGTTCCCCGTCTGCTGTTCCCAGCATCACCGCAGTTTCCACCTCAATCTGCTTCCGCACCTTACTAAAGGCTTCCACCACCGTAGAATTGCGCTCCTTCAGCTCCTCCAATTCAATGGGATGTCCATGTCCTTCTAAGAGAACGAGCAATGATTCACGCAAAGCTAACAGTGAAGCAATCGAGCGAGTCTGATACCGAGCAAAGCTGACATTGTGAATATTGTTGGGGTTCTGCTGATATGCCTTCAGTGCTACCAACTGTTGAGCTGTTTCTGGTGACTGGTCATGAACCAACTGCTGTTCTAAATCAATGGAAGCAGCAACATCCTGACCATACTTGGACTGGAGCATGATGCACTGTTCCACCGACTTAATGGAAGGAATATCAGGGATATGTGCCTTCCGAGTCACATAGATTTCACGAGTAACCTTGGCCCGATATCGCCAGAGCTGTTGATAGACACTGCGGGCATGGTTAGAAGAGGCATAGCAAAACACTCGACTGAAATAGGGAATCAACCTCGGTTCATCAATACTGACCCCACTCTCAGCCGTGGGACTTAAGAACAATGCCGTGGGTTGATACTCCTCAACAAACTGAGTGGGATTGGCCTGAAAGATTTTGTTCTCAGGCCGCTCCGATGTCTTGCGGTCATGGCGCAGAATCCCCTTAGCAAACTCCGGGTTCACATCCGCAATCATCCGCTCTAGCTTCTCAAGGAATTCCTGGGAGGTAGCGACGACAATAAACCGTTCATTGTCAGCCACAGCAGTTAGGATTCTCTCTAGAAACTGAGAAGTCTGTCCTGAGAACACCTTCGTGGGAAAGTTATCATCAGGCTTAAACTCATTGACGACAATCTTAGTGTTGTACTTCCCCCCTGTGATGCCCTTGATATAGTCGATGGGAATTTGGGATAGGGAATCTTCCAAGAGAATGATATTGCCTCGGGTTTCAAGGACCCGGTTGGCAATGGCATGAAAATGCTCCAGGATCTGATTCTGCCGATCTCCCAGAGTTTGACCTGATAACACATGAAAGAGAGCCGCATCAGCTTCATCTAGGATGATGCAGCTATCGGGTTCAATATCATCGACATCAATCTTGAGCAGACTATCAAAGCAAAGGAGGATACTTCCCTCAGCTCGAAAGCCCATGCTGATATTGCCTCTATACTCCTGCTGTAATCGGAAGAGGTGAATCAGGTTGTAGAGGGTATTCCCATTGCCGTCTGTTTCAGAGAATCTATTCTCCGTGTTGTAGAGCAGATTGTTTCGATACCCCGGCATAATCACCTGGCCTTTGACTCCTTTCACCAATGACTTCAGCATCTCTGTTTTCCCCGTGCCACACATGGAAGCAATGGCAACCACGGACCCTGGATCAATTGTGCCAAGGTCCGAGAGTTCGATGTATTGCTTGTTGATGATGGTCGTGGGGGTATCCGTTAAGCCATTCAATTTCATAAAGAGTTGGCCCAGTTCATATTCCAGACCCAGGCTATTGAAGAACCAAGTGGGTTTGTATGCAATCAGCTCTAGCTCTGCAATCTCTAATTCATCAACATCAACAGAGTTGTCTTTATAGTTCTGCCCCCACCAGGCGACTTCTACCTCATAACCCCACTCTTCTAGTAAGCGAATGGCTCTTTGATATTGACGGAAGACATTGAGGTTACGGACAGCCCCAGCATCAGGGTAGAGAGTGATGATCGGAGGATGGGAGGCATCTTTTGATAGGACTGAAAGAGTTTCCCGTAGAGTTTCGGGAGAAGAGGCCCACAAGCCCCCTGCTGCGCCAATGGTGGGTAGCTGCAATCGTTGACTGAGTAGATAAGGTTTGACTCCGGTTCCTTCAACGAGGGCAATCCGAGAGTAGGGACCAATGTTTTTATAGACCGCTAAAGGAATCTCACCCTTAACATGAGGACCATTGCCGTCAGGATTGCGTTTAGTAGAACTGGATAACCAGATATAGCGATTATCTTGGTTGACGTTCCGCTTCCGTAGCTGCAACGCCACGATTTGGTCATGGACATTATAGAGAGGCCAGAGATATCCCCCCTGAGAATTGAGGATGCCACTAGGCAGGATACCGGGCAGATCAGGAGATAGATCTTTGACTCGTTGGAACTGGCCCACGGAGACGGCATCAAAGCCATTGATCTCAGACTGAGACATGCCTCGACGATCCAAGTCTCCTTGATCCATTGAGCAGAGGGAGAGTTTAGAGATCAGCTTTCGATACTGCTGATCGCGCAGTTGTGGGGGTAGCTCCTTGGCAATCCGTTGGCGACGTTCTTCAGCGGCTTTGCTGTCACGGATGGCTTTGCGGGCTTTCCAATCAATGGTGTTATCGAATTCCCCATTGTGAGGTGCCCAGACGCCCCAGAGGTGATTCTTGGAGAGCTTACGGAATTTGTAGCCGTTGATGGTGCCAATGTCCTGGGTTTCGGACATGCAGAGCACGATTTCCTCACCCCCCCGGCAGCGGCCATCGTGAGAGTCACAGATGGGGCAGTGATTTTGTCCTCGGAAGGGGGTCAGCTTCGAGGTGTATCTGGTTGAGGAACCAAAGCCGAGTTGAGGTGAGTTTAGATTGAGTGAGGTAGTGGAGGTCATTGATGGCCTCCTTGATGCATGAGTATATGACTCGATTCCCAAGCCATTAGCGGCTTGGTGAATAAAAATATAGAAATCATGGAAAATCTCTCTATCGGTTGTCAGTAGCGAGATAGAGAGGTGTGCTAAGTAAAGTTCAATTACAAAATTCTTGCAGCACAAAGTCGGCTGTTCTAGAATGATGAGAACACACCCCGTGGGTCACTAACTTCTGCCTGCCAAAGCATTCCGTTAGATCCCGCACTCGCAAAAAATATTTCGTTTTTTTTTGGAAGCCCTGGCTATTACAAGTAGCTGGGATTCCTTTTTTTTAGGCCATCGTCACCTCCTGGGGCAAAATATAGGGATTCTTAGTGAACCATACTACGCTTCAGCCCTCAATACGCAAAGGCTTTAAAACAAAAGATCATCAAGGGTTTCAGAATCTTGAGCAGCATAATTCGACGAGAAAAACATGGGTCAATTCCTCGAATGAAACTGAAGAAATTCGTTGCTTGTTCAGGGCAAATTTTCATCGGTATCTGGCAAATCATTCGGCGGTCGAGGGTGTTCTTTCCTATATCCGATCCCGATGACTTTAGACGCACCTGTAGTAATGGACGACATTATTGACCTCCTTGTGATTGGTCTATCATTGTCCTGAAATCCTCTAATGGTCTGACATACAAGCACTAATGGCAGGAAAATTATACTGAGGATTACCTGGCTGAATCCCAGATATCCTCGCCAATCATCTTGAGTTCTCTCCAGTTGACGGCATCGCTGATTCTCTGGGGTAAGTCGATGCCTCGCGACATCAGCAGCCCCGTGATTGCTACGCCGACGAAAAACCAGAATGTGTTTCTGAGCATGAGTTAGTTCTCCAGGTTCATTAATAAATTCCTCCTGTGTTCGATTGAAAATCCGTTTGATAGTTCTGCCGATTCTCCCGCCCAGTCGTGAGGCATCAACTCTTTTGATGACAGACTTAGCGACTTCTTCGGGTTCTTTGGCTTGGATCGGTTGAGGGAATCGAACCAAACAAGCCCCGTAAGTGACTAAGTGTTTTAGATAGGCGAGGGCTTCTTTGAATAGCTGCCTGATCCTTTCACCTGAAAGGCCCAGCATTCTTCCAATCGTGCGGTAGCTATGCCCGTCTCTTCTGGCGCGAACAATCACGTTATATCGTTCGGGAAGCTGTGTAATATATTCCTTCTCGTCAATATTTTCTGCGTAATCCCAAAGATTATCGCTACCTTCAACAAGATCAAGCTGCTCTGCCTTAAGATTTTCGCCAACCGGGATATTTAGACTGGAGGTTTCAACCACTCTCGCTCTGTCCCAAGTGTTGGTAATGATTCGCTGGGAATAACCTGTTCGCTCTGAAAGTTTTTCTAGTGTGGGTTTCCGCTCTAACTCCCACTCCAGATCTTGTGATGCTTGTTTTATGACTTTTAAGTGTCTAGCAATTTCCTTGGATAATCCCCGCTCATCGTTAAGAAACTGCTGAATTTCAGTTCTTATGGGCTTTAAAGCGTAACTACTGAACTTGAAGCCTTTAGAAACGTCAAATTTTTGGATAGCACGAGCTAAGCCCCAGTTCCCGGCAGCAACTAAATCGTCCCAGTCAGCTAATCCGCGATATCGTTGAGCTTCCTTGAAGACTAACCGCTGATTCTTTCGTATAAAACGGTCTTCAGTCCTTCTATCACCAGCCTGAGCGCGTAGAATCTGAGGATATTGGACCTGATTGCTAAACTGTTCGGATTTTTGGGTTTGTGGGTTGCGTAATGTAGCGCCTATCATAGGCTGTAACCTCATGTATTCTTTACTGTTTCTGAGGTCCGTGGCTCTCTACTTGTTTTCTAGGCGGTTAGAGAGCGAAATTGAATTTTGAGTTGTGGGTAATCTGGCTAACAGACTCCTAAATAATCGCTTGATGGGCAAGTTCTGCTTCAGGAGTGAGCTTGGGTATTTCCTCGGCTTACTCTGCTGGTTGTTGCCGATCCTGATCTTCGTTGGATTTGGTTGGTGATCAGCTTGGTTTGCAGGGGAGAGCCAAGTCAGGATTAAGTTGAGAAATTGTTTTGAGATAGTTATTGCCCAGTCTGCTTCAGCGTGAAAAGTATCGCTGAAATACTTGTGGGATAAAGGAATTTGCGTGTTGAAGGTTATGTTGCCTACCATTTATATATGACCTTCTGAAGGGTTGTAGACTCTCTAATCTCGTTTTGGTGGCGGATTAGGGGGTCGCTTTTTTATGAATAATATTGATTCATCGGTTTTTGCTTTGTGTGAATACAATAATATCAGTATGTATCGTTACTGGTTAACAAGTATAATGCATATTAGTAAAGATCAGTCTACATTATTAATTTTCGATAGTTTCAATATGTATTAGTTTGTTCTAATACGTATTTTGTGGCCTATGACTGTTGGTATGCAACAGTAGTCATGATGCGTATTGGTTCATAGGTGAATAGAAAGCGAAAGCCAATAGAGGAAAAATTCGTGAGGCGCACTTTAAGCTTGCCGCCAGAATTTAATGATGATGTTGTGGAATACTGCGAGGCTGGGGAATACCCAATCCCATTTAGCGCATTTGTTCGCCGTGCTATTGAGGAAAAGTGGGAGCGGGAAGGCTATACACCTCAATCAAAAAGAAAAAATGAAGGTGAATAGGAAGTGTGATCGATAAAGGTATGAATAAGCGAATCGTGATTTTTCGCTAGAAGCTCACCATTAGTAGGTAATCGTGGCAACAGGGTTCTAATGATTTCGGCTAGAAAATAATCTAAGAGTAAGCCTGGGTAATGGCTGGTGTGGTATCCCTGCATTTGGATACAGTCGCTCTGAAAACAGTTCGTATACTTGCAGGGCTGTGATGTTGGTTGGGCGGTCCAGTCTAAGAATAAGACTTTGATTCGGTCCAAGACTCGCTTTAGGAGTGTAGTTTGTCCTTTTAGGGTAATATTACCTATCATTTCTGCATAATTTTTCTGATTAGGTTCATTTACTGCTCTTTTGGCTTAATAGTGCTCAGTTTTACCGTTGATGAGGCAGTAGAGGCCCGGATTAGCGAGTCGTGACATTTAGCCTCTATTCAGGTAAAGTATTGATCAATAAAGCGCTTCATCTCCTTTCATCTAAAAAAGTAAGTTACTTTTTAATAGTAAGTCTAAGTCATGTACTTACTGAAGCATGATTTCAACCAGCAATTAGAAAACTTATTGAATCTTAAAACTATTTAGTCTTGTAATATAAAAAAGACTTTTTGGATCTTTTCTTCGAGACTGTTAGTAGCTTTAATGCTAGAGTCGCTTTAATCCCTTGCCCTTGAGGCACGTTATATTCATAGAGAATATACAGGCAAGCAGGCAAGCATACTTTTAGACTTACTTTGTTATGGAAGATCAAGGTGTAACCCTCGTAGAGGCTACAGAGCTTATTGAGAGCTGGATGTCTGTCAGCCTTGATCGGCCACTGAAAGACGCAGAAAAAGCCCTTATCTCAGCCGCTTGGAACAATGATCGGTATGAAGATACAGCTAAGGAATTTGGTCTAAAACCCAATTACCTAAAGCAGTTAGGGCAATGGTTTTGGAAAACTTTAGGACTCGTTCTAAATGAGAAGGTCTCAAAAAAGCAACTTAGAAAGATCGTTCTGCGTAAGCGTACAGAACTAGCAAAAACTCATCAGGTGGCTAGGGATGATTTAGAACAAGATACTTCCTTGAATCCTAGCTTGGTTGTTTTGGGTCGCAAACCTCCCATTGCTACACATTATTTTGGTTATAAGCCTGAGCTTGCATATCTTCGACAGAGCGCTGCGGAGACACAATGTATTCTTTTGACAGGTCCAGCCGGGGCAGGGAAAACTGCCTTAGCGGCAAAACTGATAGAGTCCTTGAAACTATCTTCCGACAATCGTTTTGAGAGGGTTGTTTGGCAATCAATACATACCCATTCTCATCTTGATAGTCTCCTGAGTGAAATCTTCCGGTGCTTAAAGTTAGAACCCTACTCATTGGATAAAGAACGCTCTCTTCAAGTTAGATATCTCCTTGAGTATCTGGATCAGCATCCTTGTTTAATCGTTCTAGATGGTGCTGAAGATATTCTCAAGGGAACTACTCAATCAGATCGGTATGGAGAGAATGAGGCATATCGATGGTTTTTCGATGAGGTGATCCAGGAAAATCATTCCTCTTGTTTCCTCTTAACCTCAAGGGAACCGTTTGAGGATCTAAAGTTCTCTGAAAAAATGGGCAATTCAGTAAGATGTATGAAAATACTAGGAATAGCCCAGAGTTCATATGAATTTTTAGAGTCTCAAGAGCTAATCAATAAAAAAGACGCATTTAAGAAATTAATCGAAAGATATAGAGGTAATCCACTATCCTTGAAGTTGGTTACTAGTCAGATTAAGGATTGCTTTGGGGGAGATGTGAAAGCCTTTATGGATTGCAATACGACCTACATTGTTGAACCACTCTATTTAGCGCTCACCGTTCAGTTCACGACAGGTTACTGGACTCCGTTGCAACGGGATGTGATGTCTTTCTTGGCGAAATCAACCCAAAAAAAAGATGATATGTCCTTTAAGGATGTATTTAAGGCTATGCAGTCAGAGGATAACCCTGTAAGTATGTCGGAATTTATGGAAGCTACGACTATTCTATTTGAGCGTTCCTTACTCGAAAGACAGGCAGATGAGAAGGGTGAAGTAGTGCTGTCCCTGCAACCCGTGATTAAAAAGTTTGTTTTGACTGATAAAAATGCTTTGATTGAATCCCTTGCCGCCTAGTTGAAAGACGATGAAAAAGTGACCAGCTACTGCTTTAATCCTCGCTGTCAGTCTAGGGAAAACACAGACACCGATTCGGTGTGTTCATCTTGCGGAACATCGCTACTGGTGAATGATCGGTATCGACTCTTGAAACCTATGCGGCCAATAGATGGTCCTATTCCTCAAGAAATTGAGGTTTTTGAGTGTGTGGATACTACTGGAGGAGAGGGTGTTGAAGCAGGAACCCATCTGATTCTCAAGATCCTTTTAGCTCATGATCGGTTTGAATCCTATGATGCTAAGCGGGTTAAGCTTCTATATCGAGAATCAGAAGTACTCAAGAACGTTGATCACCCTGGTATCCCCAAAGCCCCAAAGGATGGCTTCTTTTGCCTGAAAGATACAGGAATTGCGAAAGAAGTTTACTGCCTAGTTCAACAGAAAATTGAGGGTCAAACCCTTGATCAATGGCTAGAAGAACATGGCCCCATCTCTGAGAAATTGGCGTTGAATTGGCTCAAGCAATTGGCTGATAGTCTTCATGCTGTTCACCAAATAGGTTACTTTCACCGAGATATTAAGCCAGCAAACATCATGATCAAGGCCGATGGAAATCTGGTCCTGATCGATTTCGGGGCAGCAAGAGATCTATCTGATACCTACTTGGCAAAGATTGGTTCTGCTCCATTAGAAGATGACTATAACCATAAGTTAGAGGTGACGACTGTTTTTACGGCTGGGTATGCACCTCCCGAGCAATTAAACGGTAAAGGTCTATTCCAGAGCGATTTTTATTCATTAGGTTGTACGTTTGTTCACTTGCTCACGGGTATTCATCCCAGTAATTTGCCTGCAAGCATGGACACTGGGGAATTGACTTGGCGAGAGAAAGCCCCCCAGCTCTCGAAACCCTTTGCTGATTTTCTCGATAAGCTGATGTCCATCGCACCGGGGAAACGACCGCAAAACACGACATCTATATTGCATTATTTAGAATCTTCTCTGCCCCGGAAACTGAGACGGCATAGGCTCTTCCATGACCGAAGATTTCAAGTTGCCGCTGGACTTAGCCTTGTCCTGCTTTTTTTTGCTGGATATAAAGGGGGTACAAAGTTGGCTTCGGAGTATTACTTTAATACCGGATCCAAGCATTCATTTGAAGGTAGGTATGAACAAGCGAGAAAAGATTTAGAGTTTGCTATTCAGTTAAATCCAAATAATGCCAATGCTTACACGAACCTAGCCTCAACCTGCCAAAATCTGGGAGATGATGATTGTACATTTGATAGCTTTGAGAAAGCCCTAGAGATTGACCCGAATAATTGGCCTGTTTATACCCAAATGGGAGGGTACTTCGACTTCAGAAATCGGAATGATGAGGCTGCTAAGTACTATCAAAAAGCGATAGATGTTGGGGATGGTAAAGCAGTAGAAGCCATGAACAACTTGGCTCGAATCTATATTCTGCAAGGACGGTATGAAGAGGCAATAAAACTGCTGACCGAATCAATCAAAACGACAGAGAAAGTCATTGCTGAAACGAATCAGCCTCCTGATCTGGTTGCATCAGGGTATAAAAATCGGGGATGGGCCAAGCTTGAACTAAAAAGATATGATGAGGCGTTAGTAGACCTAGAAAAATCGGCTGGGTTGAATTATCAATATGCAGATACCTATTGCCTACTCACTCAGGTTTATGAACTCAAAAAAGAAGATGAGAGTGCTAGCTTAAATCGTGAAATTTGCCTGACAAGTCAATACGCAACACCGGAAGCTTACGAATGGAAGCGGGCGATCATCAAACAATTAAACCCTCAGTAAGGATAATTGATTTAATGTGGTGAATCAGGGATGATATTGGACAAACCACCTGAGTGCAATCACGTTAACATGCCTTTCAAAAGCTTGACACGCATTGGACTAACATCAATTTGGTTTGGGGTGTCAACTCAAATCTATCCATCGGAGGCCCAGCCGTTAGCGACATCAGATGATTGCAACGCTGTCGGTCGAGTGGTCAAGGTTGCCAATTCTCAACTACCTGAAGGACAACTGCTCTGTCGCGAGGATAGCGTTCGCATTGAACCTAGTAGACAACTCAGATTTGCTTGCTATGGGTCTGGGCGAAAAGTGACTCTATCGCCAGGAGTGAGGAAGATTGCAGATCATTGTGGGGCAGTTTCCCACCGATATCGCCGCTGCACAAGTCAAATTACCACAGGCTGTATCGTTGGCAGGAATCCTAATATATCAACCCGAGCAACCTTGTTTGTTCCCTACAGTGCAACGGTCTTAGAGGGTCGCCCTAGTTTACTTTGGGAAGAACACTCTTCAGCGGATCAGTATACCGTAGAGTTATTTCTCAGCAACAAGATGCTGTGGAAGCAAACGGTTAAGAATAATGCCATGCCTTACCCGTCAACGGTACAGCCTCTTGAACAGGGGAAGGCTTACTTGATTAGAATCTCTGCCTATCGTGACGGCCAAACCCTTGACAGAAAAGTCTCCGTCTTGAATCGTATATCGGCTAAAAAAGTAACAAGGCTGAAATCAACATTTCGCTCCATTGATGCCCTAAAGATCCCTGTTGTTGAAAAGGTCTTCGATAAACAGAAAATCTATTTATCGCAAGGATTACTTTCAGAATCCATCGAGATTTTGAAAATTCACCTTCGACGTGATCGTTATAATCCCGCTGTGCATCGGCTGATGGGGGATCGGTTTATGAATGCAGGGCTACCAAAGCTGGCACAACCCTATTTCATTGAAGCTAAGGCTTTGGCCGATAAAAAACAGAATATGCAGGAACTGGCTAAAGCGAATGAAGGACTAGCTGAGATCGCCGCACTGCCCATGAATCAACCTAAACCCAGCTCCCAACCAAAATAAACGAAGCCCAATAAAAAGGGTGCCGATAGTTGTCAGAATTAATAAGAGACAACTGTGCGGTCCTTAAAGCTGCGGCCTTGGTTTTACCCTCCTGCAACTGCTCATAGAAACTCGCCATAAACGTAGCCGTAGAGCTATCATCCACGATCCATAGAGAAGCTAGCGTACTCCTTGCTCCTACTTGAGCCGCAATCCCAGCCAAGCCTAGGGTGGCCCGACGATCCCCTTCAGCCGTCTCACAGGCACTTAACACCAGTAAATTCAGCGGTTCACTATCTCCCTTTCGCCGCAAGATTGCCTCCATCTCTTTCAAGGTAATCGGTTGGTCCCAAGCCCAAATCAAGGTATCTTCAATGCGCGAACTAAACTGACCGTGAGTTGAAATGTGCAGAATGGGAACATCCGTCTGATTCAGAGTATTTTGGAAGCGCTCAGACGTGAAAGCATCATTGATTAGCAGATTGGTATCTGAATAAGTGCCAACCTGTTTTACCTCCTCTGCTACGAAGGGTAAGGATTGTTCAGGGACGAACTGGTTGGATTCCTGCTGACTGGGACTAATTTCGGATAGCCCCGCAAATAGAACCTTCAAATCCTCCGGGGGGAGAGGCTGAGGACGGGCAACCTTCGACCCCAAGGCATTGGCAATACTGTACTTCTCGATCAGAAACTTCTGTCCATCCCACAGCATCGCCATGGGAACTCCTTGGAAATCTCCATCGAGGACGAAGACCAGAGTACCCGTTTTGGGTAAATACGGTTGGATCGGGGTAATCAGTTCATCGTAGAGGGCTGAGGCATAATCCAAGACCACTGCCCCCGTCCGGTCGAAAGCTGTCTCAATATTGATACTTAAGAATCCAAGCTGCTCGATAATCGGTGCAGCAGGGGCAGAGTGGCGAAAGATCCCCCTGTTCGTACTCACGAGGGTTTCGATTTGGTCGCCCAATTGGAGAATATGGATCACCGTAGGCGTCTCCGTCTCCTTCCGCAGTTCCTCAAGTGAAACCACATCCAGCCGACCACATCGTAAGAAATTCTCCACCTGAGCGATCTGGAGCTGTTCATTTGTTGTGATTACGGATTTGAGATCGGGCTTGGGTGCCGAGAGTAAGAGCTGCATAAATTTACGGTGAATTGGCTCAATCTCCTCCCGAAACGAAAAGGGATGATCCACGGCAAGTAGACTAGTTCTGACCTGCTCAAGGTTTGAGATCGCAGCCTGATACGCTATCTGAGATCGCTGAACATTCCCCTGGTCCTGTAGTAGTTGTGCCAGCAAGCCATTGCTCTGATAGGCCAGATCCCAGGCTTGGATAGACGCCGCAAGGGAAGCCCCCTGCCCCAACTCTCGTATAGCCTGATCGGGTTTACCCTGAATCCGATGAAGCTTCCCTGACTGGTAGGCACTCGCTGCAATCGCCCGCTTATTCTTCAACCTCTGAGCGCTTAGGGATGCTGTTTGGATATGCTCATTCGCTAGTGAGAGGTGTTGGCCCCAGATGCTTAAGCTGTTGGCAAACTTCAATCGGGCATAAATGGCATCAATAGTCGAAAGCTGATTAAACTCCTGCTGCTGAATAGCCTCAACCATTAAAGGCATTCGGCTCTTAGAGTCTTCCGCTAACGCCTTCAGTTGAGGCACGGTTGGATCTAAAGATTGAGATAAGCCGAGGCAATTGACTTGAGCCTTTAATGAAATCCGAGGATTGGGATGCTTTGACAGGTTTCCATATAAGTTCATCGCTGCTTGGGCTGTAGCCTGTAGAGACTGATCCGGGTCGGCAATCGAGCGATAGGCTTCTGACAGTTGGTATTGGTTTAGCTTTTGCTCATAGAAAGCAGTATAGGCATTAGCTAAACTCAACTGAATTGCCATCGTATCCACCGATGAACTTTTTTGCAAAGCAAGGCTGAGGACGGGCAGCGATGCCTCAGCCTTGCCCATACCCGTCAAGGTATCACCCAACGTCTGCAAAGCTAGGGCTGTAATAGGCTGGTTAGGTAACTGATCCAGCTCATCTCTGACGAATTGTTCCAAAGTTGGGATTTGTGGATCACAAAGGGAGTCCTCTAGCTCTAGTGCCCTTGTTAACGTATTGCAGGCTCGGGGATTCTGACCCATCGCAGTTAGAGCAATCGCCTGATTAATGCGAGTCCCAAGAATGGCCCCTGGTTTCTTCGCCTGCTGATATTCCTTTAGTGCCTTTGTCCAAGTCTCATAGGCATCCTGCGGTTGGCCCTGGCCCAAAAGCTGATGTCCGATCTCTGTTAGTTCAGCGGCAGGCTGAGCTGTCAACGGCTGATGAACCCAGAGAGCTAAAACAAAAGCTAGGACTGAAATAACGAGATATTTTAATTTGTCCATTGCAGCGAAAAAGTGAATCCATCTTCTTGTAGAGAATTGTCTTGTGATGCCAGAGAGAGAAGGGGAATCCCCCAATTCAATTGCGCCGAGAGATTATCCTTAAATCGATAAGACAGACCTAAACCCGTTGATAAAAGCGTATCAGTGGATATAGCAGCACCCGGAACTGGATTGGTCCGTTCATAGTTCCAACCCGTCCCGAAATCAATAAAGGGTATGAGGCGTAGAGCATGGTCTTGGCGTGTAAAAATCGGGATGCTTAGCTCAACCGATGCCAACACACCGCTATCTCTGAGTAGGGCATTCTGGCGATAACCTCGGACTGAATTAAACCCACCGATACTGATCTGCTCAATCGCTAGCAAAGGCCGATCCGCGATATTGAACAGTCCTCTGCCAATAAACTGAAGTCCATGAGGCAGGTTGCGAAGATATTGGCCTTGGAGCTGCCAAGCGAAAAAACGACCATCTGGTGCAGTGGGGTTTAGGGTGGGGCTAAAAACATCCAGCCCAAAACTAAACTGAGAGCGAAAGGCAATGGCCTGTTGTCGGCTGCTCTTGCTCCAGTCTTGGAAGAAGCGGATTGCCGTCACCTCTGTGCGGCCAAGGGCATCCGCGCCTTCAGAAAGGGGAAAAGGAATTCCTAAAATGCTGTTCTCGCTTTCATACCGAGACGCCGAAACCCCAAGGGCAAATTCTTCAATCGAAGTTTCACTGGCTCGTCTGAATAGGGGATGCCGATAAGCAACCTGAAGAATTGAGGAATCCCCTTCAATGTCAATCTGATTAAAGGGTTCCTCGACAATCTTGCTGTCAAAGTAGTCGTAGGAAATCTGAAGTGTACTGTTGTTGGCCCCAACGGGAAGCGTGTACTGCCCAGAGAAAGCGTTACTACCGTCAGTATTGGCGTATCCCACACTGATCCGGTCTCCCAGCCCTAGCAAATTGCCATAGCTGATATTTGCTTTCCTCTGAAAGGAATCTACAGCGGGAGAGCGGTAATTGTTGAGACCCAAGCCAATATCAAAGGGGTTGTTGGCCGTCGCCATGATTTCCAGAATGATCTGATCTGGCCTCGTCCCTGGTTGGACCTCCGCAGATACGCTTTGAAACAGGGGGTCAACTTGCAGTAATCTCAAAGCTTCTAGTAACTTTTCCCGGTTAAACACATCCTGCTCCCGGTGCTTCAGTCGAGAGCGGATGTAAGATTCCAGGTGATCCGCTCCACTGATCTGAATCTCTTCAAGCTTGCCTTCGATAATGGCGATAGTAATGGTGGCATTTTGGGGATCAAGGCGTTGATTGCTAGCAACAGGGATGATCGCCCCAGACGTGATATAGCCCTGCTCCTGGTAGAACCCCGTAATCCTTTGCTTGACCTTTTGGAGTTCAGCGAAAGTGATTTCCCTATTCAGGAAATCACTGATGACCACTTCAATCTGCTCATCGTCAAAAACGGTGTTGCCCGTGAACTTGAACTGAGTAATTGTGACGGTGGAATCAGGAAGGGTGAGATCCGGGGGGAGCTGAGGAGGTTCTACGGGGATGTCTATGGGCGGTTTATCTTGCGGCGAGGGCTGGGGAAGGGTTGGCCGGGGTGGAATGAGATCGCGTTGAGAGGGCGTTTGTCCGAAGGCTGGCACTGGGATCAGACAAAGTAGAATCAGTATTTTGAACTTGAGCATTACAAGGGGTTGATGTCTCTGTTGTATTTATAGGCAGGTTTGTTGAAGCAACCAAACTAAACGTGCCGTCAGAGTGTTTGACCCATCCTTGAGCATCTACAAGATCAGGAGTCTGGGCGTTATCGGCGTTGGCTTGCTCAGATCCCCCTACAGCATCATGCCATCCTGAGTTCTCCGAGAGCGAATCACTAGGCCCAGTGGGTAGCCCTCCCTCACCGGAGACGATGAATTCACTCGCTGAGTTAGATGTGGGGCGACAGATTGATGAAACTTCAGGTTTGCTCACTTCAGTTTCAAGAGTTACCTTTGACAGTTCCAGGTCTGTATCAGGATTGGAAAAAGTGACTGTACCGCTAAACTGAGGTCCAAGGGCTGAGGTAGCTGTGATTGTGGTCTCGGGTGAGGAGAAGGAGCCAATGGTATTAAAAGTGATATTCCCGCCTCTAGAATTTACTGCATTAGCTGAGATAAGGCTTTCCCCAAAAGATGTTAAAAGATCAGCGCTAATGAAGATATTTCCCCCAGATCCTGCACCTAAAGCTGATGCACTCAATGTTCCTTCATTCAAAATCACCGATGTTGCTGATATATCTATGTTCCCGCCATTACCTTCGTTGGTCCTTGCTGATACAACCCCATTACGTGAAAGGAGTAGGTTTTTAGCACGAAAGAATATACTTCCTGCATTTCCAGAGCCACCATTTTCTGCACCCACGTTTGCGTTATTACTTATGACAATGTTGTCAGAGATTATGCTTATATTCCCTGAATCTCCACTAGGGAATGGTGGTGTATTAAAGAATGCCTGGAATAAAGCTGTACTAGGAATTCCTGATGCAGTAATTCCAGTGATAGCTATTATTGGTTGATCACTTATTAGAGGAGAATTTATTTGACCATCAATAACTATATTTTCACTAGAAATAGAAATATTACCTGAATCTCCACTAGCAAGAGTACTAGTAGAAACTACGCCTCCATTTGTAATGAAAAATTCTCTTGCTTTGATATCAACATTCCCCGCATTGCTATTTCTAAAAGTACTTGAAGAGATCAAGCTAGGGGTAAGAGTAACTGGACTAAAACCATCTAGCGTAAGTTTGTTTTCAACAAGTACTTTTACATCTCCACCAGGTTGAGTACTGAAGGTTCCTGAATTGATAGCTCCTGCTTCTTCTATGCTTAATTGTTTCGCGTTGACTACTACCGATCCGGCTTTTGCAAAATTAAAGTTGGCGGTTATTATGATACTAACAGCCTGAAGAGGTTCCAAAGGGGAATCACCATTTATGCGAAGGCTGTTTAATGCATTAACATTTATATTTCCAGAGAACCCTGTTCCAAAGGAAAGTGCTTCAATAGTGCCCCCATTCTTTAGTTCAATATTCTTAGCATTGATGTTTATGTTTGTTCCAGTACCAGAAAAATCTTGGACAAATATTGAAGACTGAACATTTTCGGGAATGTTGAATGGTACAAATAATGATGGATTTGTAGTGCCTTCAATAGTTAATTTTTGGTCGGCGAATACTTCTATCTTGCTCGACTTAATTGTATTGGTACTTTGATTTAATATATATGAAGCGTTATTTAAATTTATTGACTCTCCATACAGGCTAATCCTACTGCTTGCAGTTCCACTAGTATCAAGTAGAGATTTATTATTTAGTATGATGTCACTGAATTTATTATTAATTGGATTAGTATAAGATATACCAGATTTAGAGGAATCAATATCAACTAATCCTTCAGAAATGCTTGCGATAAATATATCTCCAGAGGGAGATGTTATTAGGCCACCATCAAGATAGATTCCGTTGCTAATAAGTGAAATTGTCTGAGATGGGCTTAATTTAAATCCGTTTAAACTTCTGCCTGCGCCACTTATAATAGTGGGTGTACTTACATCACCTTCTACAGGTATAAATGATAGCCCATGTCCTACACCATTTAGGGTTATTCCTTTTGACTGAGGAGTTAAAGTTAATTGAGAAGGTATTCCTCTAGTACTAATATTTTGATTGATCCGATTAGTATAATAATTAAAACCATCAGAGAATGTTAGTCTTTCTGCTGTTGATATAGTCAAAGAACCTTGTAGATTTAAGGCTGAATTTGGACCAAATATAAATCCGTTCTTATTAAGTAAAAAACAGGTTTGCTGCTCCCTCAACTCCTATTAACGAGTCTATTCTTGAGGAGCTGCTACTCTGTATAGTTGCAACTATATTGTCGATTGATGAAGGATTGATAAAAGAGACAGAGTTGTTTCTATTAAGATTGAATTCTCTAAATTCATGAAATAGATTAACGCCTTGTGTTATCCCTCCATTTATCCGATTATACTCTAGACGGCTAAGATATTAACTTCTTTAAAAGACTGAAACTTGAGTGATAGAAGGCTTGTTAGTTTCGCCTTGTGCTCTCCATTGCATTGATCAATGCAATGTTGAATAGCCCCTTTGAAAGAGTGAAAATCGGCATAATACTTCGAGTAGAGACATTCCTTGCGCACAAAGCGCCAAAGCCGCTCAATCAAATTCAAATGGGGTGAATAGGAGGGCAAATAGACTAACTCAATATCGACGATCTCAGCAAAGTCAGTCACCAGCTGGCATTTTTGATATCGGGCATTGTCTAAAATGACGCTGATGGGTATGACTGGGTCGAGTAGTGCCAGCTTGGCTAGCAACAGACACATGCTATGAGAGTTGATGTAGGTGTGGTTGGTGATACTGGTGACTTCTTTGGTGACAGCGTTGAGTGCACCCAGAACATTGAATCGTTGACGGCCAGAAGGAGACGGGATGAAGATCCGACGAAGGCACCAGAGAAACCCCAGATAAGCCCGGTGAACAAAATGAGCAGCATCCACAAAAAAGACAAGACGCTCTTGGCGTTGAGCTTCCTCTAATAAGGGTTCAAGGCGAGTTTGTCGAAACTGCTCTTGCTCCTCAATTTTCTCGGGCAGACTCGACTTTCCCGGCACATACCCCACTTTTCGATAGCGACAACCAATGCGCTTGAGGAAGGCTTTGATCTGGGTTGGAGAACGCTTAATGCCTGTCAATTGTTCAATGACTGCTTGGGCTTCTGCACTGGTGCGGGGCGGGTGGTGCTCAAAGTAGGCTCTCACACTATCGCTATGAGCATTGAGTGAACTAGGTTGACCTTTGTATTCCAGGGTCTTCAGTCCTTCAATTCCGCCTTGTTGATACTGACGAAGGGTTTTAGCTAAGGTCGGACGACTAATCTGACAAAGCTGACAAATCTGGGCATGGGGAAGACCCTGACTTTTCAAGTAGAGCACTTCCATCCGTCGCTGCACCCGTGGGTGAGGATGATGATAGCGTTCGTAGTTGAGGTGTTGGATTTCCTCTGCGGTGAAATCAATTTTAATCATGCAAGTAAGAGAGTAGGTGGGGGATACTCCCAGTGTGCCAAATCTCTCCGCTACTATGTTAAGTCACAAGTCGTCTGCAGTATAATCTTTGTTCCGTTTACCTGTTGTACATTTATAGATGTATTGGTATTACTACTGGGTATGACTTGAGCAGTACTTGCTTTATGTACTAAAAGATGAGGAATGTAAAGTAATACAATATAGAAATAAGTAAGCTTACTATTAAATACAAGTCTAAGCCAGGCTGATGTACTTATAATCTTCTTGTTTCCCATAATTACATATCAGAATATATGAAGACTACTATACTTCCAAATAGCAATAAAGTTTATTGCTTCGATCAAAATGAAGCATATATAGCATATATGCACGTCAATGAATATATAAAAAACGGTATAAATTTATCAGAAAGAAATGTAGTTTTTGATATTGGCGCAAACATTGGATTGTTTACTGCACTACTACATGAAAAAATTTAATGACACCTTAAGCATATTTGCTTTTGAACCTATTCCTGATACCTATAAAATTTTAAATTTAAATATAGAAAACCTACATTCAAATAATATTAAATCTTTTCAACTTGGTCTGTCTGATTCCAATAAAATTGTTGAGTTTGGATATTCTCCGAATTCCTCAATGATTTCTTCTGCTTATCCGTTTGATACTGAAGAAGAGCAAAATATGATAAAGAGTGCATATATTAACACCTTAAAGAATCTCCCGCCTGATGCTCCTCTATTCTTAAGGCTTTTAAAAGAATATGCCAGATTCATTAACTAACTTTATGTTGTTAATTATGGAAAAAAAAAGCATTTGATTTCAAGAAGATTCCTTGTCAGCTAAAAAACAATTTCTAGTTTTATCTCTGAAAATCAAATTAGTTCTATTGATCTACTGAAAATTGATGTAGAAAAGTCAGAGTTGGATGTTATTAATGGGATCAATGATGATGACTGGATTAAGATAAGACAAACTGTTATCGAAGTACATGATATTAATGATCGGGTGGTTACTTTGACTAACATTCTTAGAAGCAGAGGCTTTAGTCAAGTGAATGTAATCCAAGAACCAGATCTGATAGGAACTAATATCTACAGCATTTATGCATTGAGATAGTCTAATTTGCACCTCATAGCCCACCTTGCCTACTCTTCCTGTGTAGCTCATCGGCCACACAGAAAAATACTCAAAACCACGATATTGTCATGGATTTGAACAGGAAATCGGGCAGTGTGAGGGGGTGATGTTGGATTCTCGGTGGAATTTGAGGTGCTTTTGGGTGAAAGCGTAAATACTCTTATTTATCTTCCGTCAATTGATTTAAATGAATGTGCTTATAGCCGACCTTAATTTCAAACTCATCACCAGTCTGTAAACCCATTTTTTCGGTGTAGGTAGACCCGATGACCACCTGCCCATTCTGATGAACTTTGACTCGATAGGTTGCCTCTCGACCTCTACCATCGTTATTGGCATCACCATCTAGTGAAATGCCCTTGGCTTCCAAAATGGCATTCATAAAACCACTCAAGTTAACTTGCTTGCCGACTACATAGCCACACTCTTTCGCTTTCTCCCGCTTCGAGAGGTGAGATAAGTCCTTGAGCTTTTTGAGTAGTTCTTTCCCGACTAGGGGTTGAATATCTTTTTTCTTTGCGGCGGCTGTTTTTTTAGCCATAAATACTGTACATCCTTAACTGAACTGAATTGAGAACAATTTTGCCTACTACAACTCCTGATTTCTCGGTGAGTGTGGGGTAGATGTCAGCAAAATCAAAACTGAATCAAAATATAGAGTTTTTTTTACTGAATTATCTGCAAGTATTGCAGTTATTGGATTATAGGTGAATCTGGTGGTCAGAATTGAGTGGGAGTATGAAAACCATCCCTGATCAAAACCCTGAGTTATTTTCTCGCTGAATAAAAGTAGATTTCGTTGTGTCACAATGAACAGAACCTCTGAGCATTAGATAGCCCTATGAATAACCTAGTTCCATTGCACGGGAGAACTCCCCGTGAAATTTGTCTGTCTCAACCCAGTTCATTTACTGAAGCAGAATCGGCTATACAGTCCTTAAAAAAGGGACAACTGCTATTGGTCAATTTAGCGGATTTGCCACCTTCTTCATCCCAAAGAATCAGTGACTATCTAGCGGGTAGTGCTCATTCTCTATCTGGTCAATGTACAGAGGTTGGAAATGGAGTTTTCCTATTTGCACCCCCGAGCATCCCCATTCAAACAGCCTTAGCAATAACTACCGATTAACAATCAACTTCTTACGAATCAAGTTAACTTCCATAAAAAACCTACGCTTTTCTCCAGAGGCTACACTGGACATGCCTTGTTAGAGGATATCTGCATGAATACCAAAATCGTTTCACTGAAGCCCAAGACATTAGTGAAACCCACCCTGCAAACCTCAACAAACCTCGAATCGAACCCTGCATACTCAGACAAGACATCGTTCCCAACGATTGCACGAAAGGATGATTTACCAGTTAAGCGCAAACCGGATCTAGAGCCTGGTGATGATGAGCATGAGAGTGAAGCTGCTCCTATGGTCCACAGCCGAGAATCTACTTTACCAGTGAAGCCCAAAGCAGATCCAGTGAGTGGTGCAGATGAGCGTAAGCGTGAATCAGCCCCTATCCACATTCACCGAGAACCCGATTTTACGCGGAGAACACAGCGAGGGTATTCAGCTCGGCATACAACTAGCAGAACTCGACCCCCCAGAGTATCCAGAGACTTTGAGGCAAAATTCCACGCTCTTGAGCAGAGTCAAAAGACTCTGATTGAGCAGACCAAGCTAGAGGGACAGCTTGAGTATCTGACGGTTTCCCAAAGCAGTTCAGGGAAATTCTGGATTACTGTCGAGGGCAGCGGTAAGC
Source organism: Acaryochloris sp. 'Moss Beach' (assembly GCF_021497025.1). Taxonomy (NCBI): domain Bacteria; kingdom Bacillati; phylum Cyanobacteriota; class Cyanophyceae; order Acaryochloridales; family Acaryochloridaceae; genus Acaryochloris; species Acaryochloris sp. 'Moss Beach'. Next base: position 44,011 of record NZ_CP071725.1, on the reverse strand, counting down.
CCTTCATCAGAATTTCGTTTGAAACGCCTGAGTTCTGTTTCGAGTGCGCGTTGGAATTGGAGGACACATTCGATATTTTGCAGGTGTTGAGTCTGCGGCCAGGGGAAACTATTGAGCGGATTGAAGAGATGATCGGGGTGTGGTTGGAGAGAGAGCGGGTGAGTAGGGTCTGGGGGTGATAGGGCAAAGGATTACTTTCTCGCTCACTCCCAACCGATTTAAGCAAATTAGCTAGATTCTATGCAATACTGCCGTCCAAATATCTGAAGGTTCATTGTAGAATTCGATATCATCCACCTGATAAGTCTGATATTGTCCAGACTGCTCGACTTCAATGGACTGCCCAATCCTGAGCCTTGGCCCTTGAGATGTCATCTGATAGAAGCCAGGTTGATCTTCAATTGAGTCAATAAAAAAATTCTGGACTATTGCTATCAAGAGTATGGTGAAATGTTCTTAAGGTTCTCCTAAATTTTGGAATGAAATTTAGAAATGATGAATGCTCTTTGTTGGAATTTACTGCAACTGACATAAAAAGTGATCCCCCCAATTAGTGAATGAATAGCACATTTATATGCAACTCATTCACCGAAATAGCTGGCTTGAACCAGAACCAGTTAATGAGCCAAGAATAAGAATAGTTTTTTCTTTTTTAGAGGTAATACGCTAAAAATACTGAAATCAGAGAATAAACTTGACCCGAAAAAGGGAGGAAATCCAGTATTTTGACTGAAGAGAGTATATTTACTCAAAAACAGTAGTAAGCTGGCTGGATATTGCTTTGAGGCAGTATAAGAACTAAAAGAGACTTTAATTTGTAGAAGTAATTAAGTTTTGGCCACCGGCAATAATGGAGCGGATTGAGGAGATGGTTGGAGTGTATCTAGATCGTGAGCGGGTGGCTCGGGCTTGGGGGGGTGAGTTTGGATGAATAGAGAATATCGCGGAATTGCCAATGTCTGATCAAGCATTTTCAGAGATGAGTATAAAGTGGAACTGATTGGCAATAATTTTCCTTGCTGCCTCAGGATCGATATTCAAGATATTATTGATTGAGCGTGAAAAGAGCATATCTTTTCGATTAATGGAGAAGAAATTATGCCAATGATTTTTATCAGCCATCGTCATAGAGACAGAGAAATAGCTGCAGAGATCAGCTCATTTATTCAAAGATCAACTGGAGGAAGGGTAAATGTTTTTTGTTCATCTGATGGGAAGAGCTGCGGTCTAAGTGTTGGTCGAATAATTAACCAAGAAATTGCTAAAAAATTACATGAATGCTCAGTTTTAATATTAATACATACGCGCTCTGATGATGATTGGACTTATTGTATGTGGGAGTGTGGTGTCGCATTTGATATCAATAGAGTGCTTGATGGCGATCAATCAGGAGCGCTCAAGATCGTTGTATTCCAATTTACATCTAGCGCACCCAGGCCATTGCAAGAATTAGTTAATGTTGATGTAAGGTCCGTAGATAGTGTTGCTCAATTTGTTCGTCAACTTTTGACTGATACTGAGTTTTTTTAATGAGTCTGAAAACAGGATTACAGATTTTAGCCCTAACGATCCTAATATTCAACAACTTGGGAGAGAATTATATGAAAAACTACAGAGATTTAATTTATTTTGGGAGCAACCACAAAGGCGTAATCTATGGCCACGAATGACATTTTCTCTACCACTAAAATTTGAAGAAGAACTACGACAAAAAAAATATACTGATTCTATATATGATTTAGTTCTGGAAAATTTAATTGTTCAAGATAACCAAGATGCTGCTAGAGCAGTATTTGATGTGTCTTCTTCTGAAGGATTGTCCTTAAGTCAACTAAGCGAACATAAGATCAATGTTCGGTCAAATTTCAGAAAATGGATTGAATCTCTAGTGAAACAAGTCCAAATGGCAATAAAAGGAAGATGTATCAATCCTAACTGGGAAGACTTGACGACAGAAGGCAACGGTTATGTTCCTATGGTTCTGGCTTGTTCCCGTTTACCATCTGAAAGCCTGTTATCTCTGGAGATTATCTTTCCACAATTTACTGATCAATCGGAAAATTCAGGTAATTTGAGTCGTTCGTCAGATATTGCACCGCAAAATCTTCGTCCTGTTAGTGGCCAACCTTTCATGGATCCCACGACCACAATTAGATTTCTTTGGGTTGATGGTGACAGTGTATTGATTGGAAGTAATGAGATTGAAGAAGAAGCTCACGCTAAACCAGAGCACAGAATCCAACTATCATCTTTTTGGATTAGTGAAACTCCTATTACTCGTTCTCAATTTCAGTTGTTTTTGGATAATACAGGAGCGAGGGAGCCAAATTATTGGGTGGAAGATAGGTTCTCTCACCCTACTCAACCTGTAGTAGGAGTTAGTTGGGAAATGGCAAAAAGATACTGCGAATGGCTTGGCCACCTAAATGGTCTCAATGTTAATCTTCCAACAGAAGCTCAGTGGGAATTTGCTGCTAGAGGACCTGAAAAGAGAAAATACCCATGGGGTGAAGACTCTCCAGATGAAAAAACTCATGCTTGTTTTGGCAAAGATGAGCAGTCTGGCTACCCATGTATTGTTGGGAGCTATTTGATTGGGGAGGGACCTTACGGTACTCTCGACCAGTCTGGGAATGTTTGGGAATGGTGCCTCGACTCTTGGGATGAGCAGGCTTATCAAAGATGTGAAGAGAATTGTCTTAATCCTGTTGTTAATAAGGAGACCCCTTGGCGTGCATTGAGGGGTGGGGGCTTGGGATATTTCAATCAGAGATATAAAATATTTGCAATCAGCATATCGAATGGGTAATCTTAAAAAACATTGAGCATTGGGCGCATGGCTTTCGGGTTGTTGTAAATATAGTATAAATCTGCTTTAGTTACTCTTTAAAGAAAGATTTTACCCTGATTTTAATAAAAATTTAAGTAGCCAGATTATAAGTAAATGATAAAAAAACAAGCCACTCATTTTATATATGTTGTGTGTGTCTTTCCAAACTTCAGTTTATGTAGTCAATAGATATGTATAAATATAACTCATATAAATCTATTGATAATTTGTTATTTAACATTCTTGACCAGGAAATTAGTTCTCAATATTTTAGTGATTTCGTTCGAAATGAATGGCATAGATATCGATTTGTCTTTAGCTGTAGTGAGATTAAAAATCTCACCAAAAAAATTCTTGAGTTTTCATCCTCTATCCCTGAATCGTTTCACGGTCGACCGGATCAGCCAATATCAAAATCACAGCATTTTTTTGGTGACAAAACAGAAATATCTTCTCGCTTTGTTAATGATTTTTTAGCTTCTAAAGATTATCCTGGTGAAATAGAATTGCATACTCATCCAGTTGACTCAATAATTCTTGTTACGGAAGGATATGGTAGTTTTATAGTGAAAGTCAGACATGAATATACTGACTACTTAATTAGCATTCCTCTAACTTCTGGAGTTGCTATCTGCTTTCCTTCTGGTACTGCTCATACGATGAAGTTAGGTGGTTCTAGCATCCACACATTCAATATTACAAATCGAATAAATCAACCTCCTTATAGGGTTGAATCTCCTACCCAAAATAACCCATCATTTCCTATGCCGTCAGAAAATTTTTCTCAACCTGCAATAATTAATCCTAGATTAGACCTGATAAGTCATAAGTCTTTCCAACATTTTTTTAGATCTATCTTCAAATCATTCTGCTAAGTTCACTATTAATCATAGTTAACACCTAGTTTTAATATTTTAGAAGTCTTAGAAAGCAGAAAATAACCCTATAAGAAGTATAGATAGGTTGTTCTTAATTCAAATTAAATTTATTGCAGAAATTGAGTTAAGGTTCTCCATCTATAGCAAATTGAGGTGAGTTATGAGAATGATATACAAGCTTTATCAATCCTGACACAGATTTTAGTCTTATTTAATCTTACAAATTAAATGAGATTGCTATAGTAAACAATTAAACTTTATTCTTCGGATGGCCGTTGTCTAGGAGTCTTTTTTCAACACAATTTTCAAAAGCGAGTTGAAAAAAATTAGCCATGACAGACTACTGATCCAGTATTTTTTGTTGGAGTACCTTGAACTAGCTATGGAATCAGAGAAAACACTCGATATTCACAGTAAGCCTCAAGATGAATATGGCCCGAACTACGATGTGCATATACTTGAGGTGTACAAGCTTTATGTTGAGATGGCAGATCGTATAGGTGCTCGGCGACAGGCAGCTAATTCATTCTTTCTCAGCATCAATACAGCTATTTTTACGCTAACTGGGTATATTCAATTGGCCAACAATCAGCGAGGGAAGGAGTTTTTTTTATCTATTTCTTTTGCTGGTATAATCCTGTGCTATCAATGGTTTCGGTTAGTCCGCTCATATAAAGGTCTTATTTCAGGTAAGTTTAAAGTTATCCACGAAATTGAAAAGTGTCTACCTCTACGTCCTTATGATATGGAATGGAAAGTTCTTGGTATGGGAAAACGACCTGATCTATACATACCATGTACTAACGTTGAAATTTTTTGTATCATTAATATTTGGCCTTATACATGTATTTGTTATATTTTTTGTTCTTTTGGCACCGTTTAGTTCTGGGTAACACTTTTTACTAGTTTTACTAGACCGAAATCTTCTGAACACATGCTAAATACCCTTTTCAGGGAGTTGTATTAAAGGAAAAATATTATAGCACTACGAGAGCGTGTTAACACGCTTTCCTGCTTGTCTATCTTGCTAGTCAGTACCCAAGAAAAAAGTGCGTCTTAATCAAAAGCCGTAGTGCTATACCTAAGTAGTCCGACAATGAATAGTGCCTTGAAGAGTAATTATTTAGGCTATCCTGTGATCGAGCTGCGGTTATCGGAGACGATGGAGCGGATGGCTTGGGTCTGGGGATGATTGAGCTTACATGCCATTTTCGACACTCTCTTAGTAATGGTTGAGCAATCGCCTGATTTGTCCAGCTCTTTTTCTTAGTCGGTGTCGATTGTTTGCCTCTTTTAGTACTTCAGTTTCTAGTGCTGTATTGGATTCCAGTTGCAGGAATAAAGCTTCAATGAGGACATCATGTGAAATCTCATGCTGTCTACAGTAGTCTTGTATTTGTTCATCAATATCTTCTCCAAGTCTTAAGTTACGTCTTTTGCCGATTGTAGGAATTGATGCAAGTTCAGACTCTAGTGGTCCTTTTAGGTCCATAGGCACTTGAGTATTCTGTGCTTCAGGTGCTTCTTTAACGTTTTTCTCTTGTGTGTCTACGGCTATATCTGGAGCCATTGATGTGTCACGACTCTTAGTCAATTTCTTTGGTCTTTTTTTGTTCTGCATATCACTGAGTACATCAGTCATGAAATTCCCTCCAGTTTTTCAGCAATTTTTTCAAAAGGATACTCAAGGTCTGGGTGTCCCAATGCTTCTAAAGTTGTTCGGTTGCTAACTGCTTTTTTGTATTGTTCGGATTCACGGATTGAGGGGAATACCTGATCTAATACTTGAGCCATAGCATTGATACATTTTTCTGATTCATTAGTTCTTCTTGCTCCAACCCAACGATCACGGAAGGGAAGAATACCTAGTGTTGCAATATTTGTTACTTCAAGGTCTTGCAATTCTTTAATGGCTTCAAGTGTTCTAACTAGTGAGCCATAGCCTTTGACGCTACTTTCACATGGCAAGATTGCATAATCGCTTGCACCGATGACTGTAGAAGATATCTGAGATCTTTGTGGTGGTGAATCTATTAAACAGTAGTCAAATCCGCTAATATTTTTCAGTCGCCTCTTTAACATCAATGCACCTGCTGCACTAGATGATAAGTAATCACCGATTGCGTCCAATCCATCATCAGCGGGAATTAGATGCAGCCTCTCCGATACTTCATATAAGCAATCTTTGGCTTCTATATCTCCCTTAAGAACTTCTAAAAGCGTTGGGTCATCTTCTTCGATGTCAACTCCAAGGAAGGTAGTGGAATTGGCTTGAGCATCACAGTCGATTACAAGAACAGTTTTTCCATGCTGGGCTAAATATCTTGCTAGCAACACAGTTAAGGTAGTTTTTCCCTGCCCACCGCTTAAGGACAGAGACGATATTTTAATCATTTTGTAAGTACACAAAACATAATCGCTAAATAATACATCGAATAGTTAGATTAAACAATGACTACTTACATATTATGTAATTATTATTTTATAGATATATATTGTGTGATTACTCAACAAACAATTCGTATTTAATTCTTACTGGTTAATTATTATGTAAATATTAATTATGTAATTACATAATACATAAGTTAGATTAGTTAAATACTCATTGAGTAAATGTCTAATATAAAGTTTTATTTCCACTCAAAGCTCTTATTGGTAAGCATTAGAGAAGATCAGCATTATGCAAAATAGAAATTCATGAATGGTAATGAGTGGTATAAAACGGTGAATGAGCCACTAAGCGTTCAACTTGGAATTAAATTCATCATCCAACCCAAATCGACTGACCATAAAAAATCTCCTTTCTGCTCAATCTTAAATCCACCCAATAGCAGCCCAAGCCAAACCGCTACCAAAGGTAATCGAACTCCCCTCACCAGCTCTACAAACGACACCGCCCCCTTAGCCCCTTCCAAATACTCACAAATCGCGCCCACCCATGCCCCCCACATCTTCCACATGACTGACTTTCAGGGCAACTGCTTCCCCAGACTCCAACTCATCGACAAAATCCAAGACAGCATCCTTACTAACTTCCCCCACGACCGAATCAACAGGAACCCCAGTGAACCCCTGGCGACTCTCCCGTGATTTCGGCTGACGACAAAGATCTGACACATCCAGAAACATCGTCTGCTGAACCATCCCAGCTAAGAAATCCTCATCTAACACCGGACCTTCAGAGTTGTATCTCTCCTCCCAACCCTGAATCATCAACTCTGCCCGCTGAAAACAAACCTCAGCCATATCCTTGATCGCATCTCCAGCCACCCGAAGTTGTTCGTGAGGAGAACGGCCCTGTAAATGCTGCTCCAAAGAAGCACACATCAGGGAAATATCAGCCTGCTCTGGCTCGGACAAAGCAGAGGCTAAAGCACTGGCAAAATCTAACTCAAGCTGTTGGAACATTGCTTCTCCTTGAGAGGACATTTTGCAATCTCACACTCGGTTGGCTCCATGCGAATCGGTGGCTCAAACTCTGTAATGCCAAACCGTTCATGGATCACCTTGAGTACCTGGTTTAGGTAGTGACGGACCTGGGTATTCGTCATTCCCATACAATGCACGGGTTCAATATCTGCTAGCTTCTCACTGCCTTGCCAAACACTGATGGCTAGGGCATGGAGGTGAGAATCCTTGGGCTTCTCCTTATAGAGGTAAAGCTGAGCTACAGGTGGAGCATAGATAGGAATTGAGATAGTTTCAATAGTTTCAGTCTGTTGATGAGCTGCTATTTGCTCCCGATAAAGCCCTCGTTGTTTATCGTTATTGGCTTTGCGGTTCCGGTAATGAGAACGCTTGCGAGGACATGTCTTAGGATTCCAACAAGCCGTTTCAGTTCCCGGACCATGCAGCTTGATCGCCTCTTGCTGAGAACGTTGTGAACAGTCCAGACATTTTTGGTTGATCGGACGAGCCACGAGAACAATATTCAGAACGACGACAATCAGAACAAATCAGACGGAGAAAGCTTTTTGCTCTTTAATTAAGCCAACTGCAAGGTCTTGGGCTGGGGTAGCTCCTTTCCTTCCTGTTCGTACCAGAGACAGAGGGAATCAATCATCTCTTGCCCTTGTTGAGCGGCTTCAGAGTAGGTAGCCCCATCGGTACAGGGCTGATTAATTTCTGGAAAATCAGGCAAGGAAACCACATAGCAGGCATCCTCATCGGACCACTGAATCAACATTTGGAATTTGCGGTTATCCATCTGGTTTCTCCTTTAGGATTTTCAGTGCAGCGTCAACTTCCTTTTCTAAATATCGGGGTGCATCATCCCCATCCTTCCGGGCAATGACGATATAGGTATCTAGTGCTGGATGTTTCCACTTACTATGACTTCCCTTTCCGGCCTGAGCAGAAAAGCCAGCTTTGAGCAGCATCGCTTTGATGTCACGGATCTTTTTGGGCATGGCAGCTCAACCGACTGTGCTATCTAGTTTACAGGCTAGCCAGGAATAATGACAGTTTTTTTATGTAATCTTTTATGTAATCCAAATAATTGCATAAATGAGCTTTGTTTACAGAAAGGACCCTTGACGTACCCTTAAATCACTTTTACCTCATTCTCAATAACTCAATAATTTCTCAATAAGCCCGATCTCCCTACTCCCCTTGACCCCAATTCCACGAATTTCCAGTACTTTGACCCCTTTAGGAGGTCTTTTTGACAAAAGACCTCCTAGAATAGACTCAAGAGTATGAAACAAGATCGATTCGGCAAAGCTGGGGTACTTTCCCCAGAGCAAATTCATCACCTGTTCAGTGACGGCCTGATCCAATCCCGCGATCATGCCCTCTTCGGTGTCTGCCTCTACACTGGATGTCGGATTGGGGAAGCCTGCACTCTACTCACCAGTGATGTGATCAATACCAGTGGCCCAAAGTCAGCCGTGCTATTCCGCTGGCATCAGACGAAGGGCAAGCGAGATACGCGAGAAGTACCGATGCATCCCCAGCTGCATGACTATTTGGTGGCTTATGCCCCTGACCTGACTCGCACCTACCTGTTTCCCGGTCGGCATGGCCGATCTTATATCCGGGTGAGTTCAGCAGACCGAATCTTGAGGCAAGCCTTTTCTGAGGTGGGACTGGAAGGGTTTAGTACCCACAGTTTCAGACGGACGGCACTGACTCAGATGCACAATGCTGGAGTGCCGACGAAGCATATTCAGCGAATTTCGGGGCATCGGACGCTGGCCGCACTGTCGGGATATTTGGAGGTGACGGATGAGCAGGTGGAGGGGGCGATTGCGAAGTTGGTGTTTTAGGTTGGTTTAGTTTGGTCAATTCATTGAGAAGACAAGGATGGATGCAAAGTGATGTTTTGGAATAATTAGTGGGGATATTAAGACAAAAAAGAATATTATCAATAATTTTGATACTGAATATCTAGTGTATTTAGGTTAATTAAGCAATTTATTACTATGAAGTAGTCATTTTTTAGGAACGGAAGAAATCATATATTAAGAAATAAATTTTTAAATTTGCACTTTAGTTTTAGAGAAAGTATCATAGACTACATTCAGGTGATAGTTTTAAAGCATTAGGTTGAGATTTAGTTACCAAACGTAAAAGAGACTATAGACTTATAAGTCTACTTATCTCTTGAATCTCGCTACGAAAATCCAAATACTCATAGATTCAGATGATTCCTCGTGCATAAAGAGCGTCTGTATGCTGACTTTTAAGTATTTGAAGTAAAGCATATTGGATGACTTTGTTTGGGCAATGGTACTGATTCTAAATATCTTTCTTGAAATTATTCATCAATGATTGGATGTTATTTCATGATTTTCTATTAAAAAAATTGGTTAGATTACTTTTCAGTACGTGCTAACAAGAAAATATGATTTTGGAGTAGCTCATTCCTACCCTTAGATTTCGTAATTTTGGAGCAGCCTACCGATTTTGAAAAGCGATGGATGAGGTGAATAGTTCTTTGAGATCTAGGCATCTGACAGGATTTGTTCGTCAATTAAAATAGAAGCAAAAAAGCCTATCCAAGATTTTAATATCTTCTAATAAATGTTCCTAATTTCTTAATAACAAAAAAATTGAATCTTAGAGTAGATAATTGAAAGTTTAGAGATTTTAGCTTATTAATTCTGAATAGATTTATCCTTACATTCTATGTTAACAGCATATGAATAGATTTTTTTTATGAGGGAAGATAATGAATAAACAGTATACAGATTACTCAATGAAGATAAATAGAGATAATTTTCATGCGACTTTTTATAAAATCTTGAAAGCTAGTCTATTCATTTTTACGTTTTGTTCAGTTAATTGCTTCAGTTCGATTGCCCAGGAAAAACCTATATTACCTGCTTCTAATTCATTAAAAGGTACTAAATCTACAAAAGAAATAAGCAATAAGAAAAAAGGATGAATTAATTAGTGACGAAAAATCACCAGAAGAAGTTAGAAAAGAAAATCAAAAATTACAGCAAGAGAAAATAATAACCAAAGAAAAGAAAACTAAAAAATATAATAAGAAAAGATAAATACTCAATTAGGATGGAAAATTTCGTCAATCCATTTTTTACTTAAAATAGGTAGGAGAAAAAAATATGAATTGATAATTTCTTTTTTTTGACGCTGATAAAAAATAATTTTATCAGTAGAGAAGAAATATCAAAATTTTCATTTAGCACTATTGAACAAGATAGTCCTATTAAATTAACGACTCATTGTAGACAAGAACATCTTAAAGATTTCAACTTAAGTGATGCACAAAACCTACAAAGTTCCATTAAGAAAAATTACATGGTTAATCTTCCAAGTATTGAGAATACAGAAGATTTTTTTAACTGGGATTTCAAGCGTGATTAATTTCTCTTTTAAATGTGAAGAAAAATTTGAAAAGTCAAAATTAACTGTATCTTTGGAGTCTGACAAATTAAAGTTTAAGTATAAAAGAGGATGGTCCGAATCGACAAGAACAGAAGACTCAATAAAATTTTCTATTAAAGGATATAAATTTAAACCAAAAAAAATAGATTGAATTTAGAGCTTAAGACATTTATTTTTGAAAAATGATGCTCTTTGTTCTTTACAAAAATCTTTAACTTTTTAGCGAATTACGAACAAGGTATATAGGAAAAATATATAAGGAAATTGAACTAATTCATAATCTAAATAATGAGATAACTATGGCTTAATTATACTTTTTGCAAGATTTTTTTTATTAAACTAAATTTTTTTCCAATTTCAAAGACTTTAACGATAATACTTCAATATAATTTGTCAAGCCTCTTTTTATCACTCAAAGGAGTATCTCATGGTACAAATTGGCGAAAAAAAACTTGGGAAGCTAACAGTGAAGGTTTTTCAAGATCGACCAAGCAAAGAAATGAATGATTTTCTAGATTTTGGAGTCAATGTTAGTTCAGGTATGATTGCTGTTGGAGGTGGAGTTGAAGGAGCAAGAACTCCAAATGGTGCATTAATTACAGCATCATATCCTAATACAGATTTAACTGCATGGTTAGGTTCAACCAAAGCTCACATGGGAGAGTTTCCCAATCCTCATAGAATTTCAGTATTTTCAATTGGTCTTTCAGTTGATGGTATGTCAGCAGAAGAACTTAAAAGTGAGGAACACATTATTCTCAGAAAACAAATCAGTGAACCAGGGCCTTATCCTCAAAAACAAACACCAGTACCAAACGGATATCTTCTTTTGGGTGGAGGTTTTCATGTTGAATATCCTAAAGGACGTGGCAATTTGTGTACTGCATCATTCCCTCAGAATTCGAGTTCTTGGTTAGCACGGGCTAAAGCACACTTTGTAGAGAGCGATGGGATAATGACCACTTATGCAATATGTATTAGGGAGAAAATTCCTGGAATTGGTACTATCAAGAATAAAATTATGCCCCCTACAGAATCAAGCACTGGTGACCATATTAGTGCAGTATCTGAGTTAGGAAATGGTTTTCTTTTGACTGGAGGTGGAGCAGAAGTTCACTGGACTGAACCAGGGAATTTGCTGTGGCGTCTGGTTCCTTATATTGAGTCTACTGGTCAAGGATATGAAGTCTCATCCAAGGCTCACGCAGCATCAAGCCCGGCTAATCTTTCAGCTTATTCAATCGGAATAAGAGTTTCTACTTAGGTTAGCAAGTATTACTTAAATTGCTTGAGTAACCAGAATTCTTAATTTGAGTAATAGGGTGTGAATAGTATCGGATACTGTTAGCGAAAGTATTACAAATGCAACTACAAGTGTGTTATAGAATCATACATACAACGAAATTCTGTAGGTTGTAGGCCCTTAAGTAGTAACGGATACTGTTGGCGAAGTCACATCAGGGCTTGTGAGAGGGATAGGATCTACATTTGACCTATCCATTTATGAATCCCTTGGAGGCTTGGACCCATGCTGCAAGAGCACCCTACTGGCCCAGTACCAGAAGAAACTGCACGTATAGCCCGTCAAGTCTTTCCAAAAGGAAACCGGGCTTTGTTCAGAAATGGCCAAAAATGGGTAACACTCGCACGACAAAGCAGGCCATCTCTAGAAATGACCAGTCCAAAATTTATTCCTTTTGCTAAGCTCTTTTGAAGAGTTTGAATCCTAGCAATTCTAGCCAGTGAGGATGTTTCTCTCTTGTCATCACTTCTCTAGGACTTTTTCCCTTCCTACCTTCACAACCACTGCTCATGAATTGTCGGTGGTTGAGGAAGAATTGAAGCAGTCCTAAATAGGGTGTTCCAAGATGTTTGCGAAGTGTGAAATAATTGCGCAACCTGGAGTTGAGATTCTCCACCAAAGAACTGGCTCTGGGTGTCTGTTTCATTGCATTCTGGATCGCTTCATGGAGTTGAAAGAACTTCCAACTCAGCATCTGATGTAAATCGCCCCAACTCCTCCAGTACGCTTCGGAGGTCGCCTGTTTCCGGAAAAAGCGCACCATCTGCCTGACTAGAAATAGAGGTGTCTCGAATTGCTGGGCAATCTCAGCTAGCTTGTCATCAAACACCTTGGCAAAGGCCAGCAGATTATCGCGTTGATTCTTCAATGCTTTGCGCAAGACTCGAATCTGCTTGCCTCCTAGATGCTCACGCTGTCGAAGTTCTGCAACGATGAAGTCATAGAGTTCCAGCCGTTCTGAATAACAGGGACCGGCCAGTTGGAGGACATCATGATTGAGCCACTCTATCAGGGTCTTAATGTCTCTGGCCAGTTGCACTGATTGCTTCTCTTGGGTTCTCGCCAGAAACTGAGTTTTTATCGAGACTTTCTAGAAGGTCAGTTATTTCAGAATGACTTGCAAGCCCCCGAGGAGAAGGGTAAAGGCCCCATGGTGATTTGCTTGGATTGTTCTGGGTCGATGAAAGAGCGAGTAAGCCGAGATTTATGGTCAAAAGCGCTGATCGTGGCCTTGGTGAAGTTGGCGAATGAGCAGGATCGGGTGGTATCGGTGGTTCGATTTGAGTCCGTTTGCTATGAGCCTATCGAGATTCATCCCAAAGAGGATATTGATCAGCTGATCCGATTACTGATCACAAGTCCTACTAATGGCGGGACAAAGTTTCAAGCTCCACTGGAGAGAGCCAGGAACATCATTGAGCAGGATGACGATTACAGTGAGGCCGATATTGTCTTTATCACCGATGGGATTGCGCCACTGAGTTCTGTGTTTTTGCAAGAGTACTCAGAATCCCTAGAGAAGCTGAAAACTAACTTTTTCCTATTGGAGATTGAACCAGAATGGGGATGGTCAAATACCCTCAAAGATTTGGCTAGCCAAACTTGGATAAGGTTCTTCCCAGCTTTTGGTGATTCGGTTTAAACCCTTACTCAGAAAGAGATTTGCTTCTTTCTCATGAAGCCATAATTAGTCGCTTGGCGAGTAGTGTTAATCCTGCCCTGCCAAACATCTGACGCTTAAGCATTTTTAGTTTGTTGTTGAGTCCCTCCACCGGACCATTACTGACCTCCATCATCATGCTGGCTTTGACTGCAGCATAGTCATCCATGAGACCCGCAGCAAACTTTTTCAACGGTTGAATTGGACAGGTCAATGCCTTCATCAACCAACAATCAAAAGCATCGGCCTGTCGTTGTCTGAGCAACTCAAGGAACGTATGAGCTAAATCAACAAGGGTTGCTAAGTCCGGGTGTTGTTTGACCAGGTATTCCAACAACTCTTTATTTTCGGGTTCTCGATTCTCTTCTTTGAGCACAATTAGATAGGCTGCTTGACGAGGTGTAAAAGGAGGAGCTTGAGGATCAATGACAGTGGGTAAGGACTTTGTCACTGGAGCACGATATGAAGGAAGGCTCTGAGCTTCGCGGAACCCACGAAGGTAACGCTGGAGAGTGCGTTGGGAGCCTTCATAGCCATTCTGTCGGAGCAATACCATCAAGACTTTGGAGTTCGTTATTCCAGAATTCCACCAAGCCACAACCTCCTGTTTGTAGGGGTCGAGTAGGCTCCTACCCAAGGTCGGACGTCGGTTATAAGTTTCTGGAAAATCAGGTCGGGTACCATATTTGCGAACAGTACATTCACTCACTCCGACTTTGTCTGCAATAGCTGCAGTCGACCATTGTTGTTCGCGGAGAGCTTTAATTTCTTGCTGCTGTTGTACCCGAATTTGATGGTTTGCCTGTGCCCGTTCTTGAAAGGTTGCAGTGGCAGTCGATTGAGGAATTACAACAACCGTTGCAGTATGCCCTAGATTTGAGCTAGTGACTGGGTATTGCTCCCGTGAAGCGGCTTTAAGCTCAGCATGGTAGTTTTCCAATGAAAGCTCAAGCGCTTCACTCAAATTTTTGACTAGATGAAAGCGATCTGCAACTTGTCTGGCGTCTGGCGCAGCCTTATCCATGGCACTTTTGTAGGTCTTGGAACGGTCACGGGATAATACTTCTATACCTGGATGCTCTCGTAGCCAATCGACCAATGTGTCTGCTTTGCGATCTGCTAGCAGGGCAATAGGTTGATGAGTCTCTAAGTTGACTAAAATTGTGCCGTAATTATGGCCTTTTCGGAACGCAAAGTCGTCTACCCCTAACACTTTTGGAACCTCGAACTCAGGGAGGGGAAGGCGCTCTAAGTGGTTGAGTAGTGTACTGCCACAGCTAAAATAGCCCAGACACTTGCCTAGACGAGAACCAGCAGCACCGCCTAAGGCTAACCCAATCTCCTGGAGATGCTGAACCTGGCGTACGGTTTTCCTGGCCCAAGGTGCCGCCACCTCTGGAATGCGTTCGGTAAAAATACGACGGCGACACTCTGAATTCGGACAAAAGAATTTGCAGACTAGCACGAGCAAGCTTAAGCTGAAGTGCAAGCAGGGTAAGTCGGCAAGGGTTCGTTGATATCGACTGTGCACTCGATGAGCCACGCTACCGCACAAGGGGCATGGAGCCACCGTTTGGGTGGACATAACACTCAATTCCAAATGCTGGTGTTCTACATCCATTTCATAGTCGTTCAATTGGAGCCCGTTGGGGCTAGGTAATAAAGCTTGGAGTAATTCCATGGCCAGAATATTGCAAAGACTCTAGCTTCAATGGTTTCACAGATTTTTCATCGCATCACCAAAAGCTGGGAAGAGCCTTGGATAATTGACGCGGAGGGAAATTTTGAGGATTTGGGGCCTGTGTTTACGGCTTGTTAGAGAAGAAAAATACTGGAGAAAACGACCATGACTTATCCTGCAGAATCCGCAACCGTTCGGGTGCTTGAAGAATACTTAAAACCGGAACAAGCGAGCTTTAGTGCAAACCACCTAGAAGCCTGGAAGGAAGTCTACTGGGACACTGTTCTAGACGAGTTTAAGATCGATGACATAAACAACGTTTTAACCCTTCTTTGCCGTTCCTTGGCACTAACCCAAGGTCGAGAGAGCATGAATCAACATTTCGCTGCCCTCAAGGCTATCAAGCGAGATTTCATGAATAACAAGATTAACCACATTGGAAAGGTCTACCACGCTCAGTATCTCCAGGCATTCGATCTTGCCTTTGCCGCAGCGCTAGATCTTGAGAATCCTAGCGATAACGTTTAACTGGAATTTAGACTAAAAAGTACTTTCAGCAGAAATTATCATGCGAGTACTTCTCTCGCATGATTGAAGATCATGAGACTTAGATCAGTAGATTAGGCTGCTGCCTTCTCCTTCTTTTTCGGCTTAGATGCTCTTTATCTTGATAGTTGGATAGCGAGGTCGGGGAGTTCTTTCCTGCCTGTTGTCCACCCCGGTGACTTTCCGCGAGGTTTGGGGTTTCAAGCCTTAACAGTTCGATCGTTGGATTAGTAATTATCTTGGCCTATTGAAGTCTCTATGGGGCATACAGTTGAAGCTTCTAACGGGACTGTCTGTCAAGTCTCTACTGGGCTTGTTTTCTTCATGTAATATAAGGATCACGGGGAAAGTGGCGAGTCCAAGCCCAAAACAAATGCCGCCAAATAGGATGAGTAAGAATAATTTTCCCCGAGAACTTAGTGAGTCAATCATGTTGTCCTTAAATAGAGGTTGACTTTGCCAGCCATCGCTGTGCTATATCTTCATGGCCTATGACCCCGACTATGTCGAAATTGGGCCATAAGCCTGAAAGCTATGACTCAAATAAGCTTCAAGCTTTGATCAGGAGCTTCTAGCGAAATATCTGTGACAAAAACAAGCTGTTGACAGCCTCTCTATCTAGGTGAAAGGCATATAAGAAGATGATCATACAATCCAGTTAACGATTTTAGAGGGGGTGCAGTATTTCCGTCAATTCAGAATATAGGAAGAAATATTGCTAACTATATTTGCTAGAAGTGAGCCTAAGAGAGTCTTTTGAAAATCATACAAACTAGAGATTATTATAAATTACAAGTTCAGATATGATGTCTAAAAGATATATTATAAGCTTATCCAAAGTATCATTAGTTCTTTTCTATTAGTGCAAATCAAAGCTTAGGATCTATATGTAATAGATATTGCAGTGGTTTAGATCAATTAGATCATTAGAGATATTTTAGTAGCTTACGTTCTATTTTTTTTCTCTAGTAAGTTATTTTTTTTGACTTTAGATAATAGATGAAATTATACTCAAGTCAATAGCTAAATACATCGCTTTTACTTGTCTACAAGTTTACACTTTACAGATTTATGAGTTTCAGATACAGAGTATAGATAATACTCTGTGCCTGAAGAGTGAGTGCAAAAAGAGATCCCCAGCAGGGGGGCCGTGCCTCCGATTACTCGTAAACAAGAAGTCTTATGAACTCAACACTATGACTGACATTGCTTTCAGGCTTGTGGCCCGATTTCGACATAGTCGGGGTCATAGGCCCATCTGTTGAGTTATGGGGTGCTTAAGCAACTGTTCATAAGCTTGTTCAGTCGCCTTTCGATAATCTGCCTTGAGTAGAGGATTCCGGGTTTTGTCCGTTTGCTGTTGCCAATAAGCCCAGGGCAATAGACACATGAGTACCCAGTTCTGTACATCAAGATCATCTGTGACTCCCTTTAGCGCTTGAGTCACCCATAGGGGTAATTAAAGGGTCGCTGACATGAGACGCAACGAAGCCTATAAACACCACAATGACTAGCTTTCAGAGCTTAATATTTCTTCGCGTTTTTTGAGGTTATACAATAAATTTGTTTTTACTCTAACGTGTTTGCGTCGTTTCAGCCCTCTAAAAGTGCTTGGTTGCGTCTGGTGTCAGCAACCCTTCAATTGGGCCCCATTGCCACCAAGCATGAATCCCTTGAGCCATTGATGGAATCTGTTGTTGGAATGAGTCAATAGCTTTACTCCCTTTCTGAGCACCATAGGTTTTGGCTAGAGCAGACATCTGGGCGAGGGGAGCATTCAACCCAGCCGATAGATCATCAAACAGTTGCCATTCCAAAGTCTTGATATTAAACGGATGAATGACTTGGGTAAGGCGATGAAGAACCTGATGATAGGCCATCTTGTCCTGCTCCAAAGACTGTTGCTGAGCAGAAATCTCCGTCATTGATTGTTGGAGTTGTTGCTGTTTAGCCTCACTACGAACGTTGAGAAATTGCTGTTGAAGTGCAGCCGCGTTTTTGTTCAACTGACTGATTTGACGACCCATATCACTGCCGATAGGTTGGGCTAAGGCACTCAGGGCATGGAATAAATCAGAAATACTGACACAGCCTAAGCCTGATACTGCCAATTTAATCAGGGCTGGAGCACCATCACTCACCATAAAATGACAATGCCATCCACAGCGGGTCCACCACTGCTGAATCTGGGCTTGCCAGGTTGCATAAGTACGGTTGGGACGTTCCACCTCTGTGAAGATAAAGCCACTAGCCAATTCCAACATCACCAAGATAGGTAAACCAAAAAAGGTTTCGTCCCCACCGACACAGATGCCCTGACCTTCTTTCGGTTGGCAATGCTCTTGCTGAGCAACCTCATAGGCGATAATCGCGTCTCGCATCTTGCGTTTCAACAGCCGAAGGGAGCTGGCTGAAACGCCCACATGAGCATCTATGTGAATCGCTGTAAAAAATTCTGATAGACTCTCAGCTCCCACCCCATGTTTGATGCCGAAATAGTACACCACTCCTAGGACCATCACCTTGAGCCATTGACTCCCTGTCTGGCTTTCCCACCATAGTGACTCTGGATATTGGTTACGCCGAGCAATAGCCTGTTGATGACGATGAACACTGCTTTTTGATAGACCTGTCGCAGCAGCAATTTTCGCAATCCCTTTTACTCCCTGTTCGAACAGACAATCAGTGACGGCTTGGCAGCGCTCTCGTATTGTCAGGTTCATCGTTTCCTCTGTTGACTTGCAAAGGTACGATACAGCTCTCTGTGACTAATCGCAGAACTCTTTCCCATTTCACCTGCAAAGAAATGCGATCCTATCTGGAAATACTTAAGTCTTTCCCCACTTTATGATGGTAGCCGAATTATGCGTTTACTATGCTCAAATTCTTCTTTTTGGGATTCGTTACAAGCTTCAAAATATAATGTCCACAAAGCCATAACTTCTCGTGTATGTTGACTCCTAAAACGATCTAATATTGTAATTATTGCCATAAATGAAAATAGCATAAATGTCATATATAAAGTTCCAAAAAATCCAGACCTGACTACAAAAAAAATATTCCAAATAAAAAAGTTAAACAAAATATTAGCAAACAAGATACTAAACTTCCTGCTAAAAAAGCGTACAAAAGACTCTATTTTTTCATGGAATCTTGCTCGCTCAGGAAAACGTGAATAAAGATCTCCCTTGCACTTGTTATAGAAGTATTTTCTATCCCAAGGACGTAAAGTATCTTCTTCAGCAAAATAACTGTACTTCTTTTTTATACCATTTAAAAATCTCGGGATTAGAATGCTTAAAAGATTTTCCAGCAAACGGATAAGGAAATCTTTCTATTGCAAGAGGATTTTCTTTTCTTTTGATATGAGTAAGGTATAGTCCACTTAAGACTTCTGCAAAATCGTTAGCAAAGACCCTGATTATACTGCCAAAGAGATATGAGGTAAATATAAATATTATGCTGATTAAGAACATCCAGTTTTCTAGAATTGAGTTAAAAGATTTTATAGTATTAATATCTACTTGAAACACATTAATAAAGCCAAAGATACTTAAAATTAGACTTATTAAAACAAAAACGCCTGGACTAATAATTCCTAATAGCTCTATTAAACCTAGACGATCAGTTAGTTGTTTCATAATAGTTTATATGAATAACTTATTTTCTTGTCATAATTTTCTTAATGTCTCAATTCATATTCACTAAAAAATTTTCCAGTATGGCGTCTTTTCTTCTTGTGTAACAAGACAAATTCTATTAATTTCTAAATCTATATTGATTAATTTTTTTTTCTTCACTCTTGATTAAATTATCAATAAATTTGAGATGTTCTTGTGGAGTTTTATTTGCAAGTGAGAAATGGAATTTATATCCTTCCATTACTCTAGGATCACCATATTTATCAAGTAATTTACTCTCCCTTTGACTAAAATTATCCATAATTGCTTTAGTCTCAGGTGAGATATAGTCTTTTGATCTGAATTTTTTCGACTAGATTTACAATAGACTTATGTAAATCAAATAAATTGTTCTCCTCTTCCAAATTTGGTCTGAATAATATTACACGATCAGATGTACTAAATGAATGTAAAAAAACTATTACTGATCTGAAATGATTGATAGTTGTCAGCAATTAATGATAGTTCTTGTGAGAAACTATTAATTGAATCAGTTTTAAAGGTTCCTCTTAATGTTGCATGAAAGCCAAAATAATGTGCTGAGCCAAAATGCATATAATTTCGCAGATTTTTAAATAAAAGAGCTGAGTTTACTTGTTGATTTCGTATGTCATATCCTAAAATTTGGG
The DNA here is from genome assembly GCF_021497025.1 of Acaryochloris sp. 'Moss Beach'. Taxonomy (NCBI): domain Bacteria; kingdom Bacillati; phylum Cyanobacteriota; class Cyanophyceae; order Acaryochloridales; family Acaryochloridaceae; genus Acaryochloris; species Acaryochloris sp. 'Moss Beach'. The sequence continues at coordinate 23,952 of NZ_CP071725.1, read as the reverse complement.
TACCTATTTTGTAGAAACTATTTTTTCATTGGAGGGATGAAGTAAATTGCGTATCTTCTATTCATGCTTCTAACTACTTTTAATAGATATACCTTACAAATAAATAGATTAATAATTTATTCAATGCATTGAACTATCAAACCTGATTTAGCTACTTGATTAGGTAAAATGATTCCTGTTCCTGCTCCTTGCTTAAATAAAATCTCTTCCCAAAGACTTTTAATGCTGGAAATAGAGCTTTGACTAGATCCAATTGCCCAGATACATCCACCGCGATTGCCTCCAGTAAAAGCAGCACCACAGTCTAAATTGTAAGCTGCTTGCCTTAATGCTCTAGTTAACGGTGTTAAGCCTTCAGGTAAGATTTTATCTCTAACTTCAGCTTCTTTTCTCAATATAATTGCAGCTTCTGACCACTGTTGATTGTTAAGAGCATTTGAAAAGTTATCAACTAGATCTCGAATCTTTATCCATTTTAATTGATCCGTTCCATTTATGAAAGAATTAATATATTTTTCTGTTGCTATACTTGAATTTCGTCTCTCTCCTGTATAGACAATTGCAAATCTAGTTTGTAATTCTTTGTAGTATTCCGAACTTAATAACTTTTCTTGTCTATAAGGGTGTTCAAAGCAACTATATTTCCATATCCACTTGTTTACACCTCCATATGTTGCAGCTAATTGATCTTGTAAACCTGTAATATTGTTTTGTAGACTATCTTCAATAGTATGTGCTAAAAGAGCAATTCTATGTTTAGAGAATGGTGGAGAATAGTTTATTAACTCTAATGCTTTAGTTATAGCCCCTATAACAGCTATTAACATTACACTTGAGCCTCCAAGACCACTATTCAAAGGAATATCAGATTTAATCTGAACCTTCACCCCTGATACTCCAAAATGCGATAATACAGCAAAAATAAGTCCAAGACTACTATTAAATGGTAGTTGATCATTTGCTACTTTCTCACAAGACAAAGCTTCAGATTCTACTAAGAGTCTATTTGGAATATGTGGAAGTAATTGAACAGAAGTACGTAAATTTATGGCAATATTTACTGTAGCAGGCTTAATACTTTCTTTAGTCAAAGCTAATGCCTTTATATCCCATGTTCCGCCACAGTCAACGCGTCCTGGAGCTGATGCATAAATCGATACTTTCTTTAATAAGCTGCTGAGATCTAACATGAACTAACCTCAAATATATAAATATATGAAGGGAAAAGATTTTATGCGATCAATTCTCTATATCGATTCATCTATTCTTATTCTCAAAATTATTCATAATTTATAAGAATATTTTATTACTTAACAGAATTTTGTATATACAAATTAATATAGTAATTTTTTTCAATAGATTTGATGAAATAGTATTCCTTAACTAGACCTCTTGCAATATTCGTTTCATGATGTGCTACTTACGAAAAAAGTGCTGCGATCTGACTCGAATTTTGTTAGTGTCCCGATTTATTCGCCACGGTTTTTGAGCCGATCATGCTTGGCATGATCCCTACGAAAAACGAGGAAGAGAATTGCTAAACAGCTCTCTTCATTAGGGAAAGCACCAATTTCATCCGCCTTGGTTCGGAATTCCCGGAACAACCGCTCGAGTGCATTTGAGGTTCGAATGAGTGAGTGAAGAGATGCATCAAAATCATAGAAGTTCAAAGTCAGGGCACAATCGTTGATAAAGGTTCTGACGGCGTCAGGTTCGATGTCTGTCCACTTTTTCTCAAACACCAGAAATGAAATAACTGCCCCTTCCCAGGTGGGCGCTTTATAGATGGCGTAGGCATCATGTTGAATTTGTGCATACCGCTGTTTCTTAGCTTCAGGCAGTGAAAGCTCTTGTCCTTGCGCATCCAGGTACGACAATTGCCCATAGCCTAAATGCCGCAGCATGGCTCGAACCTTGTGGGTAATGCAGCGTTGATGTTGTGCGAGGGGAAACAGAGCACGAATCACCTTAGGCAACCCAGTCGTACCATCACTCACAATCAATTTCACCGAATAGGGTTGCAATCCCCGTTGCCACAGATGCGCAAAGAACAGTGACCAAGCTGCCTCCGATTCTTGCGTCGCCATTTCATAATGAAGCACCGTTTGGGTGCCATCGGGCCACACTGCCATCGCGACTAGAATGACTCGGTCTTCCGCATGGCGTAGTTTCCGGATATGCCCAGCTTGATCTTCCCAAAAGTCTTCTGAGGAACACTGAACACTAGCCCAAACACCATCGACAATCAGAATAGGAGGGGTTTCCTCAAGACGAGTCTGACGGCTTTGGAACATTTGCTTCTGAGCTTTTAGCGTAATTCGGTTAATGGCATTAACGGATAAGACTGCTCCTAGAATCTCATAGAGAGCTTCTTGCAGATCCCGAAGCGATAACCCCATGACGTACAAGCCGAGGCAAAAATCGAGGAGACTGCCAAGGGCACGTTGGTAACGTTCTAAAATCTGCCACTCTCGGTCTGCGTTCCCTTTACGTAGTTTAGGGACAGACAGTTGAGGAATCCTACCATACTGCGTATCTAGAACCCGTTGATAATAACCTGAGCGCCGAGGTCGAGTCCCTTGAAGTTGGGATAGATAGGCTTGAACTTCTTCGTCTAGTGCTGCCTCTATTATTTTCTGGGTGACTTGGCTTGCTTCCAGGCGTAGGGTTGCTTCCAGGGCTTCGTTAATAGAGGCATAGGAGCTTTGGGATTGGATGCGGATAATCTGTTGTTCGCGCTGGGCAATGTTCATCAAGAAATGCTCTGAAGTCACTATTAATACAGCATTTCAGGAATTTCAACTCATGGCGAATAAATCGGGACACTACGCGAATTTTAGTCCTCTACCATATCGTTAGTTGAATTATGCAAGAGGTCTACTAAATATTGGTATGGAATGAGCAGGAAATAAAACTGAGGAGAATAAAGGATATATTCAGCACCAATATTCAGTTCTGCACAAGCTAGTTGTCCAATGCAACGACATGGTTTAATAACAGTGGATTTTTGGTTATACTTTCACAACAAAACAAGCCATCAATTATCGATGACTTGAGATCTCTTTTTTCTCAATCGGGTCAGACTATGCTCTGTGGAATAGTTTGAATCCCAGCTTATCTGCCTATACTGGACCGATCCATACGACGAAGCCGAAGACTTGGGCAAAGATTCAGATGAGTTGAACTGTGCGGTGAATCCTCTGCGCCAGGACACCCAAAACGGCTGTGAGCATCACTGTGATGATTGGCGCAAAGCAAATCTGTGGGAATCTTGGGCTGTCCGGTCTTGAGGCTAGCTAGCCTGATCGGGTAATTGATGCCGATGGCAATTTTGATGAGTTGGGGGCTGTGTTTACGGCTTGTTAGCAAAAGGGATTTGGAGGTTATATCCATTCTTCCTATATTTAAACTGTGCGCTCAAAGCTCTATAGTCTAATTGCGCTGGGTATTTTTGGTTGAAATTGCAAAGTGCAGACCATGTGATTCAAGCAATCGTGGAAGTAAAGAATTGAACGCTAAATTGCCATGAACAAAGAAATCGTCGCGAACAATATCAAGTCTGCATTTGCTGGAGTGACCCTTGGTGCTGGTATTGGCCTATGGGAAGCCCAAGCCATCGACGATTACGAGACTCAGGAAGTGCAGAAGCGAAATCGCGACAAGGATGAGAAGGAAGAGTGGTATCGACTGAGCTGCGATGATTTGCAGAGATGTCACAGCAGCCTTTCATTCTTTGATGCGGAGGGGATGAAATTCCATTTGCCAGCCTATATTGTGGCAAGTCTTGAAAATAACGTAGATGATCCGCTGTTTCATTTAACACAGCTAGATGATTATACAAAATCTAAGTTGATAGCACTCAATCATGTGCAGAGACAAGCCATAGTGACCTACCTGGAGTGGTGCTTTGAGCAAGAGGAATATGAATTTGAGCATCCAACTATTTGTATGGCATTACGTGAATACTGGAAGACATAGTGTAATAGGCCAGCTCAATTTCGGAAACTGAAACCTTCAGTGATAGGGATTGAGACATTTTAGGAGTTATTAATGATGCTCTTTATGATGTACCCAAATGCAATCGGGAAACTAATTGCAATCCCCCACAAGATTGCACCAACAAGCTGCATTAGTCGTCCCCGTAATACTGCCTTTTGCCCTTTGAGGATGACTGTATCGAATATAACCTTCATCTTTGGGCTTGGGAATCTTTTCACAACTACAATAACTGAACCCGTTTTCCAAGCATAATATCCAAATAAGAATAATGGAGCAAAGGCTATAGCGATGGCTCCAATGAGATAGTCAACCCTCTCCTCTATTTGCTTAGAATCTTCGGCTACCCAGTCTGTGAAACGGACAAATAACCTCTGACTGAAAAGAGTAACAATCAGTAATAGAGCAATCCCCCAAGCTAATTTGCGCCTTAGTGTAGGATCCGCATAGTGAATTTCAGCCATTTAGTGGATTCTCTCTAGCGATACAGCCAGTCAGTTCTGCTTCTCTAGGTGGGCCAAGAAGGATGCAGCTATCAAATCAATGAGAGCATGAAGGTCAACTTTGGTTGAATCTCCTATACGCCTCCTAGAAGCTATTCTAATCATGTTTTCTCTCGTCTTGGTTCTGGGAGAATCCAATATCAAAGCGGAGATGATTAGCTTAGCGAGTGCATTAGCGCTCAGCATTCCAGATCTTAAAAAACAAAATAAAGAACGCTTATCACTGGGTAGGTTCCGGGGGCTGTGTTGTGTCGAGGATCGGCCTGAGATGATGCGAGAGTGGGCACCCCCGAAACAAGCAAGAGCTTAGCGCACCCTAGATCGGCAATGTCGCCATCGCAAAGCCGTGCCTTTGCTCCGCTCCCTGCCTTTACTTGAGAATGCTGCATTATTGGAGTGTGTAGGATTGGTGCGAGTTTCAGGACTTGGTATCAGTTGCACGATCGCAAAGCAATGCAGTCTTTACTATTATCTCAAAAATGACTAGGTAATATAGATTCTATGCGGAATCTGAAAGCTCAGCAATATTATTAGGCGCAAGCAGCCCTTCATTCTCAGCACCGATCCTCGCCTGTTTTCTGAGCCAAGCTGTTAGCTCCCCTTTACCTGGATACTTTTGAAGCAATGCTTTATAGACACTCATCTCCAAGCGAACACCTAACGTTTTGGACAATTCCTCTTCAGTATTGTCTGCCCTGGGAAGGGGTTTGAGGTGTTCATAAGTTGGGGAAGGGTTTCGGGGTGACATCTCCAATCCTTTGAAGTAATAGCTTCAAATTAGCATATATATGCATGTTATCAAGCATATTCAAATGTTAACTTTTATAATTAATTACCTGTATATGCTTGCTATCAAGCGTAAACAGGCTATAATAATTACATAAGCAAAGGCACCGCCCTAACCTACCAAAGCTAGACGATGCCCTCGCTGATAAAAACCCTAGACAGGTTCAATCACATGTATTCTACAGCCTTCAAGCCTTTAACTACTCAGCAACAAACCCAGCCTGATATGTGGCTGGTTCAGACTGAAGCCGATGGTTTAGCCTTCATTAACGAGCACACTGAAAACCCTCTGTGCCCTCCCTATACCCTGGCTTGCGTCCTACTAAAGGACTGTGGCCCCTTCGATGCTGATATCGATTTCAGTGAGTACTGGGTGCTGATGGTTACCCGCAAGCCTTCCGCTGAGGAGCGCACCACCCAGACCCGGATCGAAAACTGGGTTCTCAATCACCTAAAGATTCAGGGTGTTCTCAGCGATTGGTACACCGTGCCAGCCGATCAGACCGCAAGAGCTGAGAACGATTACGAAGAAGAATTCTAAACACTTCTGGGGCACCTCTGCCCCTTCCGCTTCACTTACACCCACTCGCTACACAAGGGAATGAATATTATGACTACTCAAGCCAAACGTGAAAAGGCCCAAGCCAAACAGCAAGCAGCACTCGAAAAATTAGAGCAAGGCATCTTTGATATCGGAACTGAGGCCGACTGGAGAAAATACCTCGATTTCCATTCCAAGTTCTACAACTATTCCGCAAAAAACTCGATGCTCATTTACGGCCAATGTCCAGACGCTAGCCATGTGGCAGGCTACAAGGCTTGGCAAAAGCATGGGCGACAGGTTCGCAAAGGGGAGAAGGGTATCGTTATTCTCGCTCCCTGTAAGAAGAAAGTTGAGGATGAAAAAACAAAAGAGAAGGCTTGGAAAATCTTCGGCTTCACTACGGCAACTGTATTTGATATCAGTCAGACCGATGGCGACGAATTAGAGGAGTCAGACATCAAGGCTCAAACCACCGAGGCCGAGTTATACCGCAATCTAAAGGCATTCGGTGAAGCCCAAGGGTTTACGGTGCTTGAGCAAGCCTATCCAGGGGCTTACGGGGTCTGTATCTACAAGCCCACGGGTATAGAGATCCAGGTTGATCCACTACTAAGTGTTGAGCTAAGAGCTAGCATCCTTGCCCATGAGTTAGGCCATGCCCTGATGCACAATGCGGCTGAATATTGCGACCACACCCCCACCTCCACCAAGGAACTAGAGGCCGAGTCGGTTGCCTACTGCATCACTCAATACTTTGGAGTTGCTGAGGATCAGAAGCGAAGTTTTGCTTATATTACCTGTTGGAACCGGGAGAGTGATCAGGCACTTGAGCAATTCAAAGCATCCATGAGTGTGATCGCTAAAACCGTCAAGACGATTATTGAGGGAATCGAAAGCGCTGCCTCAAATGAGTCTGAAGCGTTAGCACTCGCCTAATTCTCTGGCCTGGGTGAGCCACTAATCACCCATCGACACATTTACCGAAGGTAATTCACCATGCCCCATACCACCACTTTCCCGACTCGTCAGGGAAAACAATTCTCTTTCATTTGCTGATGAAAGGGCAATCTGCCTATGTTTCTTATAACCACGACGAGGTACTAGGCCGCATTTACCGCGATCACAGCCAAAACACTTTGCAATTAAAGGAATTCAAATCATGTCTATCGAAAACGCAACAATCAAATCTATTCAAACTGCAATTAAAGACCACTTCAACCCTACGGGTATCGAGAACAATCACGACAAATTCAAGCTCAAGCAGCATATTTGCAAGCACCACAATCCAAAGGATATTGACCCTACAACCGATTTAGAGAAGTTCGCCCGTGCCTTGCATCATGGCCATAAACGCCTGAATAAGACTGAGGATGCCATAGAGCTGTTCAACATCCTCAAGTTAGACGCCGAAAAGCTTCCACAGCGAGAGACCAACAAAAAAACAAGCGGCCTTGCCTCCATTATCATTCCAGGGCTGCTGGGCATGTTTAACGGCGATCCAGTAGCGCAAGTCTCCATTCATGTAGTGAAAGGCGATGCAAAATTCCGCAGCAAGGAGGGATGGAAGAACTTTTTTACAAGCTACAACGAAGCCCGCCAAGGCTTTGAACAGCTCGGTGAGGACATATTCGAGTTTGCCGAAGTTGAACCCGGTGATTTAGACGGAGTAGAAAACCAAATCCTGAAGCTGTTCCCGACATACCGCGAAGATGTCGGCCAGTTCGACTGGACCCAGAGAAAAACTTGGATCGACGCTGAACACAACTTACGTCAAAGCATCGGCGCGTAACCTTTTGGCCTCACTTGGCCAACGCTGGGTGGGGCCTTTTGCACACATTACTGAGCTTTTTTCATGACATCTTCAGCAACACTCGAAAAACCTCAAATCAATTTAGTTCCAGACTTACAAAGCTCTTCAACGTTTCACGTCTTGAGTCCAAACCCTGGACATTCCTACAGTCATTTTTGGGGAACGATTTTCGGCACTTTAGGCCACTGGTACGGGCGATATGGCAGATGCACCTTAACAAAGCGATTTAACGACCAGCAAAGCGCCATCGATGCCGTTATCCAAGGAACCCTCGCACTCAAAGCTACTGATAACTTGCAGGCCGAATACGACTAATTAGTACCAGCCTTAAATCTGAATCACTTCTTGGTTTGCCGATACCCAACAACAAAAGGTTCTCATAATGGCCAACAAATTACTCATCATTGACCCCGCCGAACTCCAACCAGTCAACCACCTCAGACCCCGACAAGCATTGCTAGCAGCCTTAACAACAGCGCACAAGGGAGGATGGCATCTGGCAATGATTTCAGATCAATCCAGAATCGCAAAAGGTGAGCGCACTCTAACAGAAGTTCTCGACTACCATCAAGCCGCGATGAGCCGCTATGGCCAATTAATCGGCGTAAGCATGTTCACAACTAACCAGGGCAGCGAAATGGTTGTAACACGGTGTCAAATACCTGATATCGGTATATTTAACACACAATCAACCTTAACCCAGAAAATCGCAAAGTCCTTTGATGTAACAATCACAGGCGACTGGTTTTTACCGCCAAGCCCCGGCTTGCTAATGGCCTGCATGGCGTTGCACAATTCCACCTTTAAAACTACGGTAATGGTCGGCACTGGCAGATTTGAAGCCTTGGCCACTCGCAATGGTTTGTTGTTAATGCATCCTGAAACCTTCGAGCAGAAAGGGGTCACTGAGGGCAACTCTGCCCATTCAGCGCAACAAACAACCTTACAGGTTAGGAACAGGTTAGGGCAGAACTATTCTCTAGCCGAAAACTATTCATCGTAATAGCTCTATCGATTCAAATCCGTACACTCTTACGCGCCCTGGTGGTTACCCCAGAGTTTTAAGTCAGGGCTTCCCTCAAAGATTTAAACAACTCCAGTTGGAGGCAGTTCGATGAATATCAAAGTAAAGAAATTGTCTAGAACGACCCACAGAGAAGGGGTTTACCTGCTAGAGAGTGGCCCTCTGCGTTCCCCATTCCATCCCTATAGTGACCCTGAGAACATTAGATGTGTGGAGGCATACAAAGCATACCTCTACAGGGTTTTAGAGCTGAATAAGATGCCGATGGACGTTGCGCTAAAACTGTCCAAAGAGCGAGAAATCTTAGTTTCTGGCAGATGGACGCCACCCACGAAAGACGCCGTTATTGCTGAAGTCAAGAACATTGTCAGAGCTGGCTCAGTTGTGATTGGGACGCACCGCACACCCGACCCCGGTCATGGACTCGCCGCATATCTGAACTGGAAATACCCTGCCGCCGATCAGTTGGAGCTAAGCCATGCAAGCTAGAAATGTTCTGCCCATCAACCGCTCATCCACTCAAGTCGCTGCACGGGTTTGAAAATTATCCTTATACCGCTCCGAATATTCCTTTTAACCACGAAGGTAAAGCACAGTGAAACGAATAACTAAAGACGAGATTGCGATGGCCTTTATGGTCCTATCCGTGGGTTTAATTCCTAGTGCTGCGATCGCAGAAGTCGGAGGACTTAAACCCCTTGCCCGACGCATTCTATGGGGGAGCGCAGCATCTCTAGGTGGGTGCCTGGTTACTGTCCCAAGAATGACCAAAGAGCACTCAAAAATCTGGCACCGGGAAGAACAAGTCAGGGATTACCTTTATTGTCAGATTCACCAGAAATACCCAAGGCATAATGTCAAACGCTTCATAAAAAATGGAGCTGCTTACCTGAGAAAAATCACTCGGCTAAATCTTGATGAAGCTCGTCTACAGCAAATCAATCCAGAGCATACCTATCTCACCATGCTTTGGCTTTATGAAATGGGTGCTTTTTACATTGTTGAAGGCGAAAATCAAAGGATTACATGGCGACTAAATTTTCGAGAAATTCCTTGGTTTTCTAAAGCATATCCTCACGTTCGCGACAAGTGCTTTAGTTGTCGATACTGGGTTGATCCGTCTGGAGAAATTGAAGCTTACGGCAAGGAACCCAGCGAACTAACTTGTGCTGTGAACCCTTTGCACACTGACACTTTCAAAGGCTGTGAGCAATACAAAATCGATGCATTAAAGCCTGATTTATCGCAGTGCATTAACAAAGTTACTAGGTAATACAGAATCCTTCCAGAAAATGAAAGTTAATGAATAGCTTCCAATCCTAAAGACTCAGCGATTTCATACACGATAGGAACGCTTTCAACCGTCCAAAAGCGCATGTCTACAACGTCCTTATGTTTAGCCCAAATATTTCTAACTGTCTCGCCATCTGCCTGAAATTGCTGGTAATCCTCTAGTAGCCCTCTATCTGAGTTCTGGACTAACAGATCTACAATCTCCTGACCACTCAACCCGTGTTCGTCAGTGAAGAAGCCGGGGCAAACAACACCATCCCATTTGGCGATGGTTGCATGGGCTTTATTGCTGAGTGCGCGGACCTGAAGAAAGTCGGTGTAAAGCGATGGATTCTCTCTAATCGCATCAAAAAACGTGCTGTAGAGAGGATTTAGAGTGATTGGATTAGAGTCTAGCATTGGTCGAAGTCCTTGCTATACATGAGTCATCGAATGAAATTACCTAAGATGGATTCTCTAGGGATTTTGAAAGACTGAGCTTTTGGTGTGAGTGGATGGGTGAGAAAATTAATTAGGCAATACAGAATCCCGAGAGAATTTGAAAGGTTGAAAGACTGGATAAATTAATAGGTGTGATATCAGGGAGTTGGTATCAAGTTGCGATCGCATTAACGCATTGCAACCCCCATACTCAAAACGGCACATCATCAATACATGCAATTGCAACACTCCCCCACTCCCAACCCGGAGGTTCATCGTGGTTTTGAGTATTGGGTCATCGCTACCACCCATAGAATCGCTGGACAATGCCCGCCTGGATACTCTCAGTTGCCTGCGGCTCAGGTGATATCAGCGGGTTAAAATCAGCCAACCAGGACGAAACCCGGTCTTGGATCTGGTCTAGTGGCAGTCCTATGCATGGGTCTGGGTGCTGTCCGTAGTCGGTCTGGTGGTCGATCCAGATTTGCTCGTAGTAGCCGAAAAAGGGGTTAGTCATCATTGGGTGACCTCGTTATAATTTAGGCAAGGATTTATTTGCGACCTCTTGGACTGGAAGATCGGGAGGTCGTTTTATTGTTTTTTAGCCATCGGTCAGAATAAGCGGAATCCACTTGAGCATAAGTTTTTGGGACTAATTGCTGTTTTCTCCTGTGTCCACGTATACAGGGTTTTCCCTTTCCAGGGGCTTCATAAACAGGGCAGACGCTGAACATAGAAGTACTAAAGCGCCAATACTGCAACACACGATTACTTTTCTGGTGAGCATAGTTTTTTTACTTTGTGACTGGTGTACTTAACGAATAGCCTTAGCTAGGTAATATGAATTCTCTAGGGATTTCAAAAGACTAAGTTTTGGGTTGGGATGGATGGACGAATGATTGGGTTAGGTAATACAGAATCCCTATAGAATTTGAAAGTTTGAGTGAATCAATAGGTGTGATACCAGGAAGTTGGTATCAAGTTGCGATGCTCGAAGAGCGGCCTTCGGCCATCGCAAAGAACAGCCTTAACTTCTTGCTGTTGTCAGACATGATTATTTACCTTCGACTTGCACAACTGGAGCTGGATTGCTGAGGTTATCTTTAAAGGACAGTCCAAAGAGGGTTAATGCAACGCCGATGCCTATCCCAATCGAGATATGGGTTAGCCTGTACCATTTGTTTTCTCGCTGGATGTCCTTTTCAACTTGTCTCATTCGCAGGGCGCGATCGGCTTGGTCTAACTTCCTTTTGGTCGCCTCTATCTGGGCGAACCGTTGTTTAAGCGCCAAACCGTTTTTTGTTAGATAGGTCTCAAGATAGGAAACTAGTTGCTGCTGGGCAATAGTCCTGCGGGGATCGTTTGACCAAAAATCAAGCTTTGCAATTGCTTTTTTTGCTCTGTCTCAGTACCTCCCTGCATAATTGCATCAGTCCGCTTTTTAAAATCCGCACTTTGCAAGGTTTCACAGACAACCTGACGGTACTCGGCAATATAAATTTCTTGAGCAGTTAATTGATCCGCTGCACCCATAGCGGCAAGTTCTTCAACCGTCTCGCAAAGCTTTTTGGCATTTGCCCGTGCAATCCCTTTCAACAGGTTCACAAGTTCGTTGCCCTCCATGCCAACACCGGACTTTTCTGCAGCTACCTTGATCTCTTGATCGGAGGGGGCCGAAGCTGATTCGATCACAGTTTTAGGTTTCTCCCCTGCCTGGATTCGCTGACATAGGGCCTCGAACCGTTCACGGTATTGTCCCAGAGTGCTACCCGATCCTGTGATTGCTGAAGCTAGTTCGTCATATTGTTCGGGGGTTAAACCCTGCTTGTGAGCAACGTTCCTTAGATAGCTTTCGGTATAACTCCAGCCGTGGGAGCTGTGACCTGCGTTTACGACCATCAATAGTTCTGACTGGCTATCATCAAACTGGGTCAAACCCTCCCAACCCATAGCCTTCAGGATTTTGTCAAGGGTCTCTTGGGAAACTTCTAATAGTTGGAGGATATCGTCTAGATTGTGCATTGCTTTATTGCCTTTTAGCGAGTTTACGTTTGTTAGTTGGGAAATTGTTTGACGCTGCTTATCGAGTTAATGCACCTATTAATTATTGGTAGGCCTGCGGTTTGGTTTCACTGATGCGATCGCATTGTCGTTACTGCCTTTGACGTGCCAAAAGGACGTTGTTAGGCCTGAGATTGCAATTATCAAGAGGACTTCAAACATCGCCATATCTTCTAAGGTTTGATGAATGCGCGGACGGGGAAAGCACCAAAGATCAGTGCCCTTAATACAACGAAGAACAAAAGGATCTGCATATATGTGACGATCATCGCTGCCCAAAACATCAGGGCCAGTCCAACGCCTAGGCCCTCCCCCACAACCCAGGGGTTGTAGATAGCCCAAAAATACTGGACTGCAAAAGATCTAACCTCGCCTCTATACGTCCGACTGATGCAATCTTTGTCGAGGCGACATTGGCCCGCAGCGCTTAGACCGCCCCCGATCAATGGAGTTGCTACCAGAAGGGAAGGCACAGTACAGAGCAAGATTAGGTTTGTTCGGCCCTGGCCTTTTGACCTGGCTAGTTTTACCTTCGAGGTCAGGACTGATGCTGCCAATACGATTAAAAATTCGAGCATCGTTGTATCTCCAAAAAATCAACCGAATGGGTCGCCAGCGATGGGGGCCAATGGTAAATCGTCGTCGTTATCGCTGTCGGCTTCCCAGGTATCTAAATCTGGGGTTCCTTCGTCCAGTTGAGCTGTAGCAACTTCGAGCGCTGGACCCGCTGCAAAATCCCCACTCTCATCCCCGCTTGCAAGCATTAATGCCTCAGACTCAAAGACGATCCGTAAGTGCTGACCGACAGTTAAAAGTTTTTGGACCTCTTCTGCGGAGGCACCATCTAACGCGCTTCCCAGTGGACCAAGCACAGACCAAGCAGCCCGGAAAAACACATCACTCAGTTCTGAGCCGTAGTATTTCTTCAAAGCTTCGTATTGGCGACATTGCAAAGAACCCTTGGCTAGTCGTTTGGAAGGCCTGATTGTTTCGTAGTTTGAGCTTTTAACTGGCATACTTCTGGCTCCCTTTGATTAGTAGATAGCTATCGGTGAAACGATTCTTATATCCGCTGTACTCTGGCGCACTCAGATCGGGGAATGCCGCTGACATTTCCTCTATTTCGTTTTTTAGGTATCGCAGCTTAGGTCCAAATTTGGCCTTAAGTTCTGGCCCCCAGACCGGATGACTACCCCCAGTCACATAAATCTTGGTTGCCGTGGCTAAATGGGGGAAACCGTCAAGCTCCTTAGAAATTAGACGCCAAACTTTAGCCTTAGCAGCTTTCAGGATCTGCCTTGCACCCTTCAGCTCTTCCTTATCCGAGAAAGCATGTTTAAATCCGTTCTTATTTCGTACTTCCCGGCAGATCAGCGTGGCTAAGATCAGCTCGTCTGAAATATGAATGCCACACTCACTGATTAACTTGATCATCCCAAGGTTTGACAATGTAAGGCTCTTCTCAGCTTGGATCAGGCCATTCTTAACTCGAAGTAGCGAGATGTCCTTATGTCCAAACATGATCGCCATTGCCTCTTGGTCTTGAATCTGTAAGGCGACCCCCGATCCTTCAGGCAACACCCGGACTCGTCTAACTTTTACGTTGGGCTTTAGTCCATTAAAGGTGGATCCGTAGATCCCTTTCGCTAAGTTGCTTTCTAAGGTCCTAAAGTAACGCCGTTCCCCTTGAGGTAAAAGCACAGTTAAATCTACATAGCCCTCAGTGAATCGTTCACTCTCGATAATCTTGCCCAGCATTCCTAGAGTTCTGAGGCTGGCCTCTTCTGCTTTGTTCTTGTGCAAGGCGGTTTCATGCAGGCCATACGCGGCACTAGAGCCTACGGTCCAAGCCCTACCATTGAACTCGATCACACAGCTCTCACTGTCCAGGTCCCTAACATGTTCTTCCTCAACTGCGTTATCTTGGGCAATCCAATGCAGAACACTATCGATGTCATAGCACCCCTTACCCAGGCTTGAACCCAAGTCAGTGCATATCCTGATTTCTCGATCCATTTCGTGAAGCTCCTATGTGCTTGTGAGTGTTTGTCGTCCTCACCTATCTATAGGCTTGCAATCAGAAACACCAAAATAATTTTCTTGAGATCCTGGAGAACTAAATTCTGTAGCCTTTTTGTAGTTGGCTTTCAAAAATCCTGTAACACAAAAGTAATTTTTTGTAGCACTCTTCAAAAACCTCAAAAAACCTGAAAAATCGACCCCAAAATGATCTCAAAGCCTTTCAGAGACTGAGTTTCAGGTATGCAGAAGCCCCGAAAATGCCCGTTTTGGAACCATTTCGAGCCACTAAAAACCGATAAATGGGCCTTAGTGGGTCTTAGTGGGCTTTAATGGTCCTAAATGGTTTCTATCTGCAGCTCTATATTCTAGAAGCCATACGGGGAAAGCATTTCGGGGATTACAGATCTTGTCTGTGGAGTCGGGGGGTGGGGGGCATACGCCAACCGCCATCCCGTGGGGCTACTTCCCGGATCGGGTCAAAAATCCAAAAAGGTGTTTTTCAGTACTACAGAAAATTTCAAACGTACTGCACAAAACATTTTTTTTGTAGTGTAAATGTAGCGCCAATGTAGTATCCAGGAGCGAGAGTTTTTGTCTATTAAAGCGCTACACTCCGAATTAAAGACTTAGCGCACAGCCTATAAATCTCTAAAACCGTCTCTGAGTTAGCATCGCGCGGCTTTTGATGCTGCAATATTATTCTTGTAGTTTTAAATCACTAATGAACCTGAGCTTATTTGAAAGTTCAAAAATTTAAAGCGTTAATGCACCAAAGCTAATGGTTTCATCCTTCATCTCTTCTCCTCTGAATCTCAATTCTTGCTAAAGAGTCGCGTAATTTTATGGTTTTCCCCAGATAATTTAACGATATCTGCCCTAAAAACCGCTATGACTGAACCTATTACCCTGTCAGCCGCAGTAATTGCCAATCTCGCCTTTCAAGAATTTCTAAAATCTAGTGCTGGTGAAATCGCTAAGAAATTTACTACTGATGCAATTGAACAGATGGGCAAACTGCGTCAGACAATTTGGAACAGGCTTCGGGGAAAACATGATGCCGCTGAAGACGCTTTAACCCAAGCTGAATCTGGAAATGAGCAAGCCATTGAGACAGTCGCCACTCTCTTAGGTGTGGAAATGCTAGATAAAGAGTTTGCAGCTCAAGTCCAGGCTATGGCTCAAACCATCAATGCTGGCAAGATTCTCGACCAGAGCAATATGACGCTGAATATCTCAGATAACGCCAAAGGTTGGCAAACCAAAGTGGAAGGGGGAACAGCCTACATCGGTGAGATTCATATTAGCGAATCCCAAAATAAATAAGGGATAAACTCAGTGAGTGATCCGATTCAAAAGATCTGTCAGATTCTTGCTAATAAGCTGCAAGCAGGATCTAGTCACAACACGAACGAAATTGTCACTAGTCTTCGAGCAGAGCTAGACGCTAACCCTTCTCTCATAGAAGCATTACAAAAAGATGAGCGTGTTGTACAAATCAATTTAGGAGACTCTAAGGGTTTTCAAACGTTGGTGGAAGAGGGAGGGATTGCCAACATTGGGAATCACTACCATCTTGATACTCATGAGGTAGTGCAACAGCTTGCACAAGTGCTTCAAGAACTGATTGCACAGAGACCGACTTCAAACCCTAATAACCTTCCCCGAAGTGGGGTCAAGGAGTTTGTTGGTCGTAACCAGAAACTTCAAGACCTCCATGAACAGTTACAAAATAGCCAGCGTATTGCTATTACAGCGATTGCAGGGATGGGGGGCATTGGGAAAACAGAGCTGGCATTGCAGTACGCTATTTCTCAATTAGAACTGAAGCATTACCCTGGTGGGTTTTGCTGGTTGAGAGCCAGGGACCAAGAGATAGCAACCCAAATTGTTTCGTTTGCTCAGACTAAGCTGGGTCTTACTTTCCCTGATGGACTGGATGAACAAGGCCAGGTCGAATATTGCTGGGGGCATTGGCGAGAGGGGGAGGTACTGATTGTTCTCGATGATGTCACTGAGTTTGATGCAGTTGAACCCTATCTCCCTCCCTCAGATCCGAAGTTTAAAGTGTTGCTGACAACTCGTTTGAAGTTAGGCAGTTCTGTGCAGTCTCTATCCATTGAAGAACTCGATGATGAGAGTGCATTAGCACTCCTTGAAACGCTAGTGGGATCAGACCGGATTCAATCACAATTGGAGGATGCTAAAACCCTATGTGATTGGGTGGGTAATCTACCGTTAGGACTAGAGCTGTTAGGACGGTTTCTAGCGAGGAAATTAGACTGGCCCCTAAAAAAATTGATTGAGCGCCTTGAATCTAAGAGGCTTGAAGCTCAAGCCCTTATTGCAAGAGAATCAGGAATGACCGCTCAGTTAGGAGTAGCTGCTGCACTGGAGTTGAGCTGGGTGGAGTTAAGTGAAGCAGAACAAGAACTCGCCTGTTTATTGGGGATGTTTGCAGTTGCTCCTATTCCTTGGCATTTGGTTGAAGGATGTTTATCTGATCAGGATAAGGACGATCTGGAAGACATCAGAGATGAAGGTTTAAAAGATAGAAATTTACTCAAACGAGTTGAAGAGAATACCTACCAGCTCCATCAAATTGTGCAGGAGTTCTTTCGAGTCAAATTGAAGGAGTGTTCTGATGAGGGTCAGTCCCTAAAGACAGCATTTTGTAAAGCAATGGTTGATGTTGCTCAAGGTATTGATAACATTCCGACTATTGATGTGATTGGGGAGATGAGGGTTAACATCCCTCATTTAGAAGAGGTTGTAAAGGTATGGAGAGATCATCTGAATGAGGATGACCTGACCTTGCCCTACATAGGAATCTGTCGATTTTATGAAGGACAAGGTAGCTATGGGTTAGCCTTGCCCTGGATGCAGCTTTGCCTAAAGCATGTTGCAGATAGACAGGGTGAAGAAAACCTTGATATTGCAACTATCACTCTCTGGATTGCTTATCTCTACAACAACCAAGGACGGTACTCAGAAGCCGAACCCCTCTTGGTCCAAGCCCTTGAGATGACACAGACGCTCTTGGGCAACGAACACCCCGATGTCGCTATATCTATGTGGTGTTTAGGGGCACTCTATCAAAAACAAGGCAGAAATGAGGATGCAGAAGATCTTTATCGAAAAGCTCTAGTCATTTTTGAGGAAAAACTTGGGAGTAATCATCCCCACACTGAAAGACTTCGGAGCTTTCTGGCATCAATTTCCTGATGGGTTTATGCATTAAAGCTTTAAAACTGGAGATTTTAATTTTCTTTGTCTACTAATTATTTGAAATGGCCTAAATTCGTAGATCGGAGCGCTATGTCTTTCTAACTGTACAGAGCGCTTTAACGTTCAGCTTTGGTCTTTTCCGTCGCAAGCCTATAGATAAGGTAAGAATTCGATTTTTCGATAAGCCATGCTGAATGTTACGACCATCAATTCCAATGTCAAAGATGGGGCGAAGTATTACACCAAGGAAGAGAGCTACTACAGCCCAAACAAGGAAATTCAGCGGATCACTCAGAATGAATTCATAGGACGGATGGCACCGAATGAGCCTTATTCTGCTGAGCTATTTACAAAACTGTTTTATGGCAAACTCCCAGGCAAGGGGCGAATTAGAAACAAGGTGAAGGGCCAAGGCCAGGAACGGTTAGCTTATGACCTGACGTTTTCTATTTCTGGCAAATCTCTCAGCATGGCTATCCATGCACCCAACGGCGATCACCGTTTATGGGATGCCCATGTTGAGGCCATTAAAGAAGTGATGCAAATCGTTGAGGATGAATACGCCGCTGCCCGAATTCAGAAGAACAATGACCGTCAAATCGTAAAGACTGGGAGCATCGCTGCTGCCCTTATCCACCACCACGAAAGCAGGGCAGGTGATCCGCATGTGCATACCCATGTTGTTTTATTCAACGGAACTCAATGCCCTGATGGTGAATTCAGGGCTTTTTACAAGGAACTACTGACGAGAAGCAGTGTTTTAGGAAACATCTACGATCAGAAGATGGCTCTCAAGGTCCAAGCGCTGGGCTATAAGATTCGGGAAACAAAAACAGGGTTTGACCTCGAAGGGGTTACCGACGAGCAAATTAAACAATTCAGTAAGCGCTCAACCGAAATCGAGGACTACTTAAAAGAGAAAGGCTGGGCCAACACCCCAAAAAATCGACAAAAGGCAACCTTTGAAACTCGCATCGGCAAGGATATTACGGAATCACTAGAACATAAGCAGCAACGATGGGGCGAAGAAATGGCCTCAGTCGGTTTCACTGGCATAACCCCATTTGACCAACCTATCAAGCCTGAAAACCAAGAGACACCCCGAGAACTTTTAGACGCTGCATTAGCACACCTGACAGAATATCAATCCTCATTCAACGCCGAGGACATACAGAGGTTTGTGTTCTCTCACCTGAGAAGTTTTGACGAAAAGCCCTTAAATGCTGAGATTGCCAAACACCCGGACTTGCTAACTGCCTGGGATGGCCGACTGACTACACAGACCGCTGTCGATAGAGACCAACGGATTCTAGATATCGTCCTGTCTAAGGATAGTAAGGTTGAGCCGCTGAACCCAACCGCTGACTTTAGCGACACGATGTTAAACAGTGGTCAGGCCGAAGCCATGAGACGCTTGCTCAGCTTTTCAGATCAGTACCAAATCCTAAAGGGGCTGGCAGGCACGGGCAAGACAACTGCTCTGGGTCTGGCAAGAGAACAATTACCCCCTGGCATCGATATCAAAGTTTTCGCGCCCACCCACAATGCAAAACATCAGATTAGTGAGGCCTTTGGACTGAAAGGGGTAACCATAGCCAGCTTTGTTGTCAGTCCACCCCCAGAAGGGGCTAACCAGCTTTGGATATTTGATGAAGCGGGCATGATTGGATCTGAGGACATGGAGAAGATTCTCCAGAAGGCCGAACAGGTTGGGGCTAGGTGCTGGTTTGTCGGTGACACTGGGCAGAATGCCGCCATATCCGCAGGTGCGCCCGTCAGGATGCTAATGAACAGAGGGGCCACAGTTCACCGTCTTGACCAAATCATTAGACAGCAAAACAAAGAACAGCTTAGGGCCGTTGAGCTTATCGCCGATGGTCACGGAGTCGAAGCCCTGAGAGCCTTAGAGAAGAATGGAAATATCAGAGAAGTGGAGGACTCGGAAACCAAGCTCACAAGTGCCGTTGCCTATTACATGGAGAAGCCTAAACATCGCCAAGACAAAACCCTCGTAGTCGTGGGGACCAATGCAGAGCGGTTTAGCTTTACCAAACTCCTAAGAGCCGAGCTTATCAAGGAAGGCCAGCTCACCAAGAATACTGAATTTACCCAGCTCCAGCGAAGAAACCTCTCCAAGGCCCAAAAGAAACGGGCCGAGAACTACAACAAAGGCGATTTACTGGTACTCCACAAGAAACACCGACTATATACCCAATTGCAGACCCATGTCCCTTATGAAATCCTCGCTGTGGAGGGTAAAAACCTTAAAGTCAAATCACCAGGCGGTCGGCATTTCACCATCAACCCCGCAGAGCATAAGCTAACTCAGGTTTACACGACGAGGCGCAATCAGATTGCTGTTGGTGATAAGCTCCGGTTCACTTCAACCAACATGAAGAAGGATATCCATACCAATGCTTTTTTAACCTGCACTGATATCAAAAACCAGGTTGCAACGGTCAAAGATAAGCATGGCCGAGTGCATCACTTAGACCTCACCAAGCCTTTGCAAATAGATCATGACTGGGCCACGACTACCTATCGATCACAAGGTAGTACCAACTCAGAAACCCTCTACATTGCTAGCCTTAACCCCACTTCAGCTAGAGAATCCTTTTACGTTGGCATCTCCAGAAACAAAACCAAATATCTGACCGTATTTACTGAGGACTTCAGCAAGCTCCAAGAGTGGGTTGCACAGTCCTATGCACAGGAGAACGCGCTAGAGATACTGTTTGACCCTCATGCTGGCTGGAGTCCTACATATGACAAAGAAGAACGGCCTTATGGGTTGGATGAGGATACATGGAAGGAAATGAAGGACAGCGGTATTCACCCCGACCTATTGACCTCGAACCATCTCCGAAGTGAGAACCCCGATCCTTATGGCTCCATCCGGGATAATCCTTTGGTTGCCGCTCTCTTAGAAGCTGAGTTTACTAAATCTAAGTATGGGGCTGGACAAGAGGTTACAGGGAAGATGAAAGGCCTTCTATACCGAGCTTCCATCGTTAACGGTCATACCCAGTATGACCCCGAGAAAGCGTACAGCCACATTGCCGAGGTGGGAGGTTGGATCGGCTATGGTGGCACTGATTTACTCTCTGTCATCGAGGGCAATCCTCAACCATCCCAGTATTGCCAAGTGAAACCTAAGACCCCCCGCTTAGACAAAGATGGCGACATCATAAAATACGAGACGCCTAAAGTACCCGGTCAACAAGTCTTTCTACCTGAGATACCTTTGGCAATCGAGGAACGAATTTATCAGCGTAATGGCATCAGTCCAACTGCTGAGGAACGGTCTAAGGGGGTTTGGTATGTAGCTGACAAATATAACCTACCGATCGTCATTACTGAGGGCCTGAAAAAGACATGGGCATCTTTGAGTCAAGGTCACCTAACCGTAGGCCTACCCGGTGTAACTGCCTTGTATAGGGCTAAGAACGAGTATGACAAACGACTGCCCCAACGTGAACTAACAGAGTACGGTGAGGCACTAGCTAAACCGGGTAGGCAAATCACTTTTGCCTTTGACCAAGACACAAAGGTATCGAGCATCCTAAATGTGCGTCGAGATTTGGTGAGAACAATAGAGCTAATGCAGACTAGGGGCGTTGTCTGCAAGATTGCCCAATGGAAGCCAGAGCTAGGGAAAGGCCTGGACGATCTAATTGTGAAAGCTGGCCCGAAAGCCTATAACCTTGCGATCTCAAATGCTGTGAGGCCTGATGCAGAGATTAAGCGTCACTATAGAACCCAGTACAACGCTATTACCAAGCGGGCTGTAGAGCGTTTCGGCGATATGCCTAAAGAAAGGCTGGACATGGAAGTCTACAGCTATTGCTTATCGCCTGATAACGGCGCAACCATCAATGACGCTCATCGGTTCCTTTCAGCGTCCGATCATATGAGAGCTGCTGAACCTGGGGACCGTAAACGATATTTGTTAGCCATTCACAAAAATCACGGAATCTATCAGGACATCTCAGCGGATAAACGGGCCAATAAGCTGACAACGCAATTGGTTAATCGGTCGATCAAGAAACAGGAAGATGACGAACTCAGAAGAAAAGGCCTACTCAAAGTAGAGCAGACCACAATCCAGTCAAACAATTACTCAGTTGGCTATTAAAACGTCAAAGATCCATATTCGGTCTATTATCTTCGTCTTGAGTATTTTGTTGCCGAGGATGGGGTTTTCGCTGCTGTCGCTTAATTTTTGGTAAGCTTGCTCTCATTATCTTGATTGCTTCATCCACACTATCCTGCTCACCTCGTTTCGCCCGAATAGATTGAATCTGGGGACTCATTGAAAGTGCTCCCAGAATTTGCTGCTTATTTAAGCCAGCTTTAGCGGCATTAACAACAACCTGATTAAGAAATAAAGGATCTTCAGGGTTTAATTCAACTGAACAACGTTGATAGGCAGCCTGATTAGCCATTTCCTTCATCGTCGTTTTCACTTCTTTAGTCAAAGGCTGACCGTTGAGATACCCTTGCTCTACTTTCTCGATGGTTTGCAGAATATCAATGGGCGACTTTAGTTGTTGGGCATTTGAACGCCATGTCTTAATGGAGGCCAAGCCCCGTAAGAATTTTGCAAAATCCTTCTGAAACAATCCCCGGGCTTGCGATGGCAAGACACTCCCTGATTGATGGGTTTCCAAGACATCCTTGATCCATTGTGAACGGACCTCTGATCGCTCCAATGCGGATGCATATTTAGGCCAGTTCTCTAGTCTGGGTTTTACTTGGAGTTCAGTTTGCTGTTGCTCTACCAAGGGAGGTCTATATTGCCACTTTTCTATCTGTTGCCCCGTGACTTGAATGATTAATCGCTCCATCAATGTCGCCATTTGGAAGGGGCCAACCCCACCAGGAACAGGTGTGATGTTCTGGGGGGGATGTCATAGGCTGATCGGTTGACATCACCAAGAGGCTTTTTGGGAGCCACCCTGGGGAATAAAGCCAGCATCAACGATTAACCGATGCTCAGGCACGATATGTTGCTCATCCAGTAGGTTAGATTTACCTGTCGCTGAAACAACAATGTTTGCTTGTCGAACTCTGGTTAAGTCATCTCCAGCATCTAGAGCTAGAGGTTTGATTCCAGCTTCTTCTAGGAGTTGAGTCACACCCCTACCTACAAAGCCTTTTGCACCAACAACAGCAACAACATCATTCTCTTGAACAAAAGGCTCAACTATACGGAAAATCGTTTCTGAGGTGGCTGAAACGGGAAATAAAGGGTTGTCCTCTCGCAAACCATCTATGTCTTTTTCGTAAGAGATGGCTGACAAGTATTCTTTGAATACGCCAGGGTAAGGATTTTGAACGATTACAGCTATTGATTGCTCATTCGCCTTCTCCAACAAAGATAGGAATTCTAGTTCTGAGATAGAGTTATCGAGATATAAATCTCTAACCACACAACCTAGATCGGAGAACGTTTTTACTTTGTGTTCTGTTGAGTATCTTGCTGCTTCATATTTTGCTAGTTCATCAGGATCTACTTCTCCTTTTGGTGGAGAAAACCGGATGATTGATACCTGTTGATTCGTAAAATCCTCAGAAAAATTGCTGAGTCTAGCTTTAGTCTCTCTTAGATTAAGACCACCTCTAACTTCAGTGGCCACTAGCAAACCTATTTAAGATGTCTGCCACTTGTTCAAGTAGAACGCTATTGCTAAGCTCTTGGACCTCTGCATACTCAATCACCTGTCGATGTGAAGTTAACGGAGTCAATTCAGTTGGCAAAGGCCAGGGTAAATCCACTTGCGTAAATCGATCTGGTGTTGTCAAGTTTTCGAACGAATGTACCACTGAGAATTTACCGTAGTGGGTAATCCAGTTTACTTTCTTGAGATCAGAAACATTGATTAGTGTAGGGTATTGTTCAAAGACAGATTTGGCTAACTCTTCAAAGTGTCTAGAAACATGCTTCTCGTTCTGATTATTGCTATAAAGCTCTGATGCCACCACATAAGCTTGCTGAGTCTGGTCATTGATAAAAATTCGTAGCAAGCAATGACTTGGCTCATCGGCACGCCAGTGAAAGATAGTTTCCACTACAGGGCTGAGTTGCTGGGTTGCAATAACTTCTTTGCTGATCATGTCGTTACCTCGCAAACGCTGGTAAGGGAACCTGAGATTTTTGCTGATAAGTCTCAATCACCTGGGGCATCCAATCGGCCCACTCTGCCTTTATTCCTCCAAAGACTAGGCGTTCATCATAAAGCTGTTGCAACTCCCTCGCCCATTCACC
>NZ_CP071724.1:0-93257 GCF_021497025.1 Acaryochloris sp. 'Moss Beach' | reverse complement strand
CTTCTAATAGACTGAGATACAAGCGCTAATGGCAGCAAAAGCATACAGTAAACCTTATCGGAATTAAGCATTTAGAATTGAGTACCGTCATTCAGTGCTGAAGTATAAGTATGAAAATGAGCTTTGAAGAGCTTCAGGATAAACCTCGGGTTTTACAAAGCTTGACTAGCATCAATGTTCACGAGTTTGCAGCGCTCATGGTCAGCTTTAAGGCAGCCTGGGAAGCGTTTGTTCAAGAAACGTTTCAGCGCGAAGGACGCAAACGAGCTTACGGGGGTGGCAGGACAGCTCACCTGAGAAGCCTTGAAGATAAGCTGCTATTCATTTTGGTGTATTTTCGTCTATATCCAACCCAAGAAGTCCAAGGATTTCTATTTGGGATGAGTCAAGCTCAAGCAAATGAATGGATCCATCGACTCAGTGGTGTGCTCAATCAAGCATTAGGCCATGAGAAGCAACTGCCAGAGAGAGAACCAGCGAACCTAAAAGCAGTACTCGACGTTTGCCCGAGCTTAGAGTTCATGATTGATGGGACAGAACACCCAATTAATCGACCGAAGGATAAGAAGGACTGCAAGACCTATTACAGTGGCAAGAAAAAAGCCCATACGGTCAAAAACAATATCATCAGCGAACGGGGAGGCAAGGTGTTGTTTTTGAGTGACACCTATGAAGGCAAAAAGCATGATAAGAAGATTGCTGATGAGGAAGGGTATCAGTTCCCAGAAGGGAGTCAGCTTTGGCAAGATACTGGGTTCCAAGGATTTGCCCCAGTGGGGGTGAGCATCAAGCAACCAAAGAAGAAACCTCAAAAAGCAGAATTGACCGATCCACAGAAAGAGGAAAATCGACAAGTTTCAAAGGTCCGAGTTGAGGTAGAGCATCAAATTGGGGGGATTAAACGCTGTCAGATAGTGGTTCAGAAATTTAGAAATTGGGTTGACCATTATGTTGATGACGTGATGGAAACGGCTTGTGGGCTTCATAATTTCCGGTTGACTCACCGTCGTGGGAAAACTACCGGGCAATTTGGAACTGCTTAATCACAAACGTCACAGTAAAAAGCACTTCTGCGAGGTGTCCACGTTATTTCCGATAAGGTCTAGAGAATTACTGGGCTGAATCCCAGATATCCTCGCCAACCGTCTTGAGTTCTCTCCAGTTGATGGCATCGCTGATTCTCTGGGGTAAGTCGATGCCTCGCGACATCAGCAGTCCTGTGATTGCTACGCCGACGAAAAACCAAAATGTGTTTCTGAGCATGAGTTAGTTCTCCAGGTTCATTAATAAATTCCTCCTGTGTTTGATTGAAAATCTGTTGAATGGCTTTGCCGATCCTTCCACCTAGTCGTGAAGCGTCAACTCGTCTTATGGCAGGTTCTCTATTTGCTTCAGGTGCAGGCAGATCGAGGGAAAGCTGATCACCCTCACTAAATGGCTCAATAGTGTGGAAAGTGGATTCGGGGATAGTTGTCTTAACTGGCTTGGGCCTCAATACAGTCCGGATAGCTTCTAAGCCGTGTTGGGTATAGCAAAAGCTAATCTCTCTAAATTGCTTCCACTGCCCCTATGTGCTGGTTTCCTTGAGGGGAACTTCGACCTTGGTTTTTTGACGACCCTGGGGTTACTTCTTCCCTGTCGAGGCGGGATGGTCTGGTCTAGGATCTCATGAGCTAACCAACTGAGAAAAAAGGGAGTTCTTTAGGTGGTGTGGCTTGAAAAGTAGGAACTGCTCTGCGTAGAACTTTGAGGGTTCCAGTGAAGCCTATATTCAAAGGAGAAATCTCACCGTGTTCCGCCGCTTGGAACATCAAGCAACGGACAGCCCAATGTGCCAATAACCACCCATATACTTCTTGAACCACTTCCCGAGGATTCTTGGAGCGAATAGGGGTTTTACGACCATTGAGGTGCGTTTTGAATTCATCGAGTGTATTTTCTACTTCCCCCTTTGGGAGACTGATCAGAGTTTTGTGTAAGCGGTCTAGAATCCAAACACACCAGGAGACCGCATCATGTCTAGAAAGAAACAAGTACCCAATCGAGTTGATGAGCTATTGGATGAACTCATTGGAGAGAATCCACAGCCAGAGGATATTCTGGGCGAATCAGGACTGCTCAAACAACTCAGCAAACGCCTAGTGGAACGAGCCTTGGCAGGTGAATTGACTCATCACCTGCATCAATCCTCCGTCGATGAGCGTTCTCATGGCCCTAGAAACAGTCGCAATGGTTACTCGAAAAAGACCGTCCAGACTGAACAAGGAGAGATGGACCTATCGATTCCTCGCGACCGTTGCAGTGAGTTTGAGCCTGTCCTCGTGCCCAAAGGCCAGCGACGTATCGCGGGACTCGACGAGAAAATCATCGCCTTATATGCTCGTGGCATGACCACTCGTGATATTCGGTTCTCAATTGGTGGAGCTGTATGGGGCCAATATCTCTGAGGGTCTGATTAGTGACGTCACCAATAGTGTCATGGAGGAGGTTAAAGACTGGCGCTCAAGACCATTGGATGAGGTGTATCCGATTGTCTATCTCGATGCCCTGTATGTGAACATCAAAGTCAATGGCCAAGTCAGCAAGCGAGCCGTCTATGTCGCGCTAGCGGTAACTGTGGAGGGAAACAAAGAGCTGTTGGGATTATGGATAGGGGCTGCCGAGCGGGAGGGAGCAAAATTCTGGCTTTCAGTGCTCACAGACCTTAAAAACCGAGGCGCTCAGGATATCTTGATTGCTTGCTGTGATGGTCTCAAAGGCTTTCCCCAGGCGATTGAATCGGTCTATCCCGATACTCAAGTTCAAGTTTGTATCGTTCATCTCATTCGCAATAGTTTGCGCCATGTGCCTTGGAAGGAAAGTCGAGCCGTAGCTGCAGACCTCAAGCCCATTTATCAAGCGGCCACTTTGGAGGAATCTGAGGCTGCCTTGGATGCGTTTGCCAACAAATGGGACCAGACGTATCCTGGCATCAGCCAAATCTGGATACGGCATTGGGATAATATTGCTCCGTTGTTTAAGTACCCAATGGCCATCCGAAAGGTTATCTACACCACTAATGCCATTGAGTCGCTCAATCGCTCACTGCGAAAGGTGATTAAGACCAAAGCTGTCTTCCCGAATGAAGAGTCTGTCTACAAATTGATGTTTCTGGCGATGAGGAATATCTCGAAGAGATGGACCAGACCGATTTTGAATTGGAAGGCGGCGCTGTCCCATTTTGCTATTCTGTTCCCAACACGATTCAACTATTGAATACGTTACGGCTTACACAAAAATCTAAACACTCTCCACTGTCCCATTTTGCTATTCTGTTTCCAACACGATTCAACTATTGAATACGTTACGGCTTACACAAAAATCTAAACACTCTCCGTGCTTTGGTTCAACCAATGGACTCGCATTGACGCAGTGGCTCAACAACTTCGTAGCACCTCTGGCCAGTCGTTTCGGCACTACCGCATTCATCAACGCAATGGCGAAGTGAAGGAGATTTGGGCCTTTAGCAAAGTCGTACGCCTCAAAAAAATCGGACGCAAACGGATTGTCATTGTTCATGAAACGGAGGATTTGAATGATACCCCTCGCTTTTTAGTGACTGACGCGCTGCACTGGGATGTCTCGCGCATTGCCATCACCTGGAGCTATCGCTGGCCCTGTGAAGTTTTTCATGAGTTTACCAAAGGCATCTGTGGCCTGGAATCGGCTCAGCTACGCAACGAGGATGCGGTCAAACGCCACATCGCTTTAAGTTGTCTGGCGCAGTCGTTGCTCCAGGATGCGCCTGTCGCTGGGGGAACATCTGAAAAATTTAGCTTTGCAAGTAAAACGCCAAGCATTGGCCAGAAGCTCTACGGATTGACTCGTGAGGTTTTGCATCCGCTCGTACAGTTTTGTCAATCACTCTTTGAACAAGGCCAATCTGTCGAGCAAGTTGTGGAGGTAATAATGCCAGCCTAGACCTAATTATCCCTCTATAAAAATAAAGAAGTTTGCCAAGTCGTGTGGACATTTATTCTTGTCGCTGGGGAATTGAAAAACTTTTCAAGGATTGTAAGACAGGAGGTTATAACTTAGAAGATACGAAAGTGAATGACACCCGATTTCTGGCCTTAGTTTTGTTGATTGCCATGGCTTATACCTTGGCTACGCTGCATGGGCAATGGATGAAAAAATTAGGAGTGGATATTTACGCGATTAAAGAGCACCAAGATAAGACTCAACGGCAGAGTGAATTTAGTCTTGGATTATATGGGCAACGATGGATTTATGGCATGGAATTGTGGGCTGATTGGGTGCAAAGTCTGATAGCGCTTAAACCCCATAAACGCCTCTATTTTCAGAGAGGGTTCTCTGCTCTATCCCTTATAAAACAGGCTTTGTAGCTTCGTTGTCATCCGCTAAGGTCACGAATGCACTGTTGTGTTTGAGGAGAACTTTGAGATTATTCAGGTGATTGAGCTGCGGCCAACGGAGACGATGGAGCGGATTGAGGAGATGATCGGGGTGTGGTTGGAGAGAGAGCGGGTGGCGAGGGTTTGGGGGGTGAGGAGATTCCTAATTATGCAGTCCCATAGCTCAAATAATAAATGAGCTATGAGATCAGCTTCCATTAATTCAAATTAGCTCTACCAGCGGTTACCACCACCACCTCTATTTTCACGGGGCTTTGCCTTATTCACTTTGAGAGTACGTCCCATCCATTCAGCACCGTCAAGTTCGTCAATAGCTTTGGCTTCTTCAGCTTCATCACCCATTTCGACAAAACCAAATCCACGCTTACGCCCTGTTTCACGGTCAGTGGGAAGCTGGGCACTTTTTACGGTTCCATATTCAGCAAAAGTGGTATTTAGGTCTTGCTCTGTAACGTCATAAGAGAGGTTACCGACGTAAATCGACATAAATTAATATCCAAAATTAGTAAAGTTTAGAGATTTGGATATCGGTATATTGGCTTGAAAATTGAATTGGAATAAACCTTGCAATCTTGAAAACAAATGTGAAACCGATACTTGTGTCTCACTGCTGATGCTAACTGATCCCCAATTATCCTGACTGCCAGGAGTTACACCTTTACAATATCTCTATTATGTGGGTTGGAAAATATAGACTGTCAATCTTGTACACCCTTTCAAAGACCCAGGAAATTTTTCAGTCCTCATTTCTTGTCACGAACATTATTCCTTCTTATGCCTTTCCCCCAAGCAAACCGCAAATCTGACGATCCACCTAACCCCCCGATCAGTTAGGGTCGAGTGACAGGTCACCCTGTCACCCTCCCATTCAGAACGGTGCATGAGACTTTCGAACTCACACCGCTCCTCAACAATACGGCTGTTGTCATCAGTACCATTTGCCCTATATTTTGATGACGCTTTCGATTGACTCTAATTCAGTTTCCTGTACCAAAGCCTTACGGTTAGCGTTATCACGGGCGGTTTTTACATCGTGGCAATGGCGATGAAGCGGTTGCAGATTGTCGAATCTATCTGTCCCACCATCCAATTTCGGAATTTTGTGGTCAACCTCAACTAAATCGCCTTCCATAAACAGTAGTCCACATGCTGGGCATTTCCCTTTGTACCTTTTAAGTAGTAAGGCTACTTGGTTAGGTAATTCAGGGTGTTTGCCTCTTCTTGTACTCCAGTACAGTACATCCCCATCAAAGAAGCTCCTGTTCCCCTTTACTTTTAT
Source organism: Acaryochloris sp. 'Moss Beach' (assembly GCF_021497025.1). Classification (NCBI taxonomy): domain Bacteria; kingdom Bacillati; phylum Cyanobacteriota; class Cyanophyceae; order Acaryochloridales; family Acaryochloridaceae; genus Acaryochloris; species Acaryochloris sp. 'Moss Beach'. Next base: position 87,563 of record NZ_CP071724.1, on the reverse strand, counting down.
ATGGCGCACGATTGGGATAGAAGAATGAGAGATTAATTTCATTCCTTTCTGCGTTGAGAAAGTAAGCCTATCCTCAATGTAATGCCAGTATTTGAGCAGGGTTTTGGGATTAAATTTTCCGGTTCTGTACCTTGCCCATGCTCTTAGTTGTGAAAACAGAACTTTGTCACAACTTGCGAAGGTTTGTTTACTGCATACCCGTGAGTAGTAGTTACACCATCCCCTAACTATCGGGTTGAGCTTGTTAATCAGTGCCGCTTGGGACGCTGTTTTATAAGCATCGATGGTATCTCTAAGTTTCTGAATATGCAGGGCTACCTTCTTTTTGCTGGGCTTGATGATTGTTTTGAAACCTAGTTTTTTACCGTGTGGGCTTTTACCAGATTGGTGTTTCCCAACCGGATACTGACGGATATTGAAGCCGAGAAAATCGAATCCAACCTTTCCTTCATACGGAATAAGTGTATGGGAAATACAGGTTTTGCTAGGTTTCAATTCTAGAGACATCTCCTTTAACCAGGCTTCCACTACTGATTTACACCGTAAAATGACATCTAGCGATTTATGGAGAATGACGAAGTCATCGGCATAAAAACAGACACATAATTCCTGTTGTGCCGTCTTACTCGGATGTATGCATTCTCTAATCGCTGTTTCCAATCCATAAAGGGCTACTAAAGCTAATAATGGGGAAATCGTCCCCCCTTGGGGTACCCCTTCATTGGTTGGAAAGAGTTGGCCATCTAGTACCACTCCCGACTTCAACCAGGCTTTAATTTGCCTGTTTAAGCTGGGAAAGGTGTTCAGCTTAGTCAATAGCTTTTTCTGGTTTATCCTGTCGAAACATTTCGAAATATCAGCGTCCAAAACATATTTTTCTTTGGACTTGATACCGTTGAAAATTATCTCGATTGCATCATGAGCACCCCGTCCAGTTCTAAAGCCGTGGGTGTTGGTTTCAAAAACCGCTTCCCATTCGGCTTCAAGTGCTAGTTTCACTAGCATTTGCCTTGCCCTTTCCATCATGCAAGGGATTCCTAACGGTCTTTCCTCCGTCGTTCCGGGTTTTGGGATCATCACCCGTCGCGTCGGTTTAGATTTTCCGGTTAGGTACAGGTTATTCACGAGGTCAAGCCGTTCTTCCGGTGTCAGGGATTTTACCCCATCCACTCCTGCTGTTTTCTTGCCTTGATTATCCTGTGTGACCCGCCTGACTGCTAGAAGCTTGGCAGACCTGGACTTCATCAATAGTTTCTGGAGTCTGTGAACCTGCTTAGTATCACCACGATGTTTGGCTTTGAAGATTCTGGTTTGGAGTCGATAGACATTCTTCTGGACTTGTTTCCAGTTGATGTCTGTCCATTCATCACTACCCATAATTGAGTGTGTCATCGTCTTTACTCTGACTAAAGGCTCTTCATTCCGTACTATCGGGTCTACGTCTGCGTATCCTGGGCATTACCCCAGGCATTGGCTTCTTAGACCATCCCTCCTGCCAGTCCATTCGGTTTAGTACCTGCTCTAGATATTCGACCTTCTAGAGTGAAAAACTGGTCAGGTTACTTCGTTCCTGATGTTCTTTGTTTGTGTGTTTAGAGTTGTACTTTCCACCGGATTTCGTTATGGGTATAAAACCTTCTTTCCAAGCATGAGAAGGTTCGAGAAATCAGTAACTTTTGTTTCCAGTGTTGTGATTGTCAAGCATTGCTGGATAATCATTTCAGCCTTTTCACTGGTTGAGGATCACGATGGTTCAGTCATACATTCAGGCTCATTGAGCTTTACTCATGCACACGTGCTAGCCGGGTTTCCAGATTAGGCTTCCAGATACCGACATTTATCCCCGCTTCATCCCATTGGCACTAAACCGTTGAGATGGGGGTTATGCTTTCACACCTTATACCGGGTGGGTAGGACTAGCTTCTGTTTCTTAGATTCATAGGCATCACCTACAAGTACATCAAGTTATCATCTGAGAGAGATTAAAGTGCGAACTCAACCCAGAAGGGGTTATCTCTCAGAAGCCCTACCTTATTAGCTTTTTAGCCTTTCGTGTAGGAACGAATCGCACTCTCGGATTCCTCGCTTACCTTTACCCCAATGAAGATCCAGAAGACGCCCTGATCAAACTCCTCGATAGCGCCAGAAGCCGAGCCATTCGCAGAGCGGAACAGCAGGTAAGAGTCCTACATCTAGACCAGGAAATAGCTGAAGACCAGGAGGAAGACCCAGTGGAACCCGTGAACTTGTCTAGTGATGTGGTAGAGAATCCGATTGGGGAGCTACAGGAGTTGTGCCAGCGGCAGCAAATATCATTGCCCAGGTATGAGTTTTCCGAGATACCGGAAGGTTTTGCTTGTGCTGTCCAAACGATGGGCCTACAAGGGAATGGCGAAGGGCCATCAAAGAAAGACGCGAAGACAGAGGCTGCGGGGAGGTTGCTTGAGTTAGTCAATCCAAATTAAGCTTTCCCCAGAAATCCCCCCAGAGTATATCCCTGAAGGCTACACTGGCTTTGCCTTAGTAGAGGATATCTGCAATGCCACCCCAACTCATCTCACTGAAGCCCAAACCACCAGCCCAAACCACGCTGACACCCTCGACAAACCCTGAATACCCAGACAAGGCATCATTCCCAACCATCGACCGGAAAGATGATCTACCAGTGAATCGCAAGGTTGCTCCACAGCTTGAGGACGATGATCGCAACACTGAACCCACTCCCAAATACGACCGCAGTGAACCCACCGATACTCGGAGAACGCAGCGAGGGTATTCAGCTCGGCAAACACCAGGAAGGGTCCGACCCCCCAGAGTATCCAGAGAATTTGAGTCCAAATTCCATGCACTGGAGAAGCGTCAAAGGAACTTGGTTCAGCAGACCAAGCAAAAGGGCCAGCTAGAGTATCTGACCGTTTCCCAAAGCAGTTCAGGGAAATATTGGATCACCGTCGAGGGCAGCGGTCTACCATTCATCAGGATTTCGTTTGAAACACCTGAGTTCTGCTTTGAGTGTGCCTTAGAATTAGAGGACACGTTCGATGTTTTGCAAGTAATTGGGTTGCGGCCAGGGGAGACTATTGAGCGGATTGAGGAGATGATCGGGATGTGGGGGGCGCTTTCGGCAGTCGTGGGAGACCTGAATTTACCTCGTTGGGACATGGGGGAATAAGGTATCAGAGAGTGTTTAGATTTTTTGTGTAAGCCGTAACGTATTCAATAGTTGAATCGTGTTGGGAACAGAATAGCAAAATGGGACAGCGCCGCCTTCCAATTCAAAATCGGTCTGGTCCATCTCTTCGAGATATTCCTCATCGCCAGAAACATCAATTTGTAGACAGACTCTTCATTCGGGAAGACAGCTTTGGTCTTAATCACCTTTCGCAGTGAGCGATTGAGCGACTCAATGGCATTAGTGGTGTAGATAACCTTTCGGATGGCCATTGGGTACTTAAACAACGGAGCAATATTATCCCAATGCCGTATCCAGATTTGGCTGATGCCAGGATACGTCTGGTCCCATTTGTTGGCAAACGCATCCAAGGCAGCCTCAGATTCCTCCAAAGTGGCCGCTTGATAAATGGGCTTGAGGTCTGCAGCTACGGCTCGACTTTCCTTCCAAGGCACATGGCGCAAACTATTGCGAATGAGATGAACGATACAAACTTGAACTTGAGTATCGGGATAGACCGATTCAATCGCCTGGGGAAAGCCTTTGAGACCATCACAGCAAGCAATCAAGATATCCTGAGCGCCTCGGTTTTTAAGGTCTGTGAGCACTGAAAGCCAGAATTTTGCTCCCTCCCGCTCGGCAGCCCCTATCCATAATCCCAACAGCTCTTTGTTTCCCTCCACAGTTACCGCTAGCGCGACATAGACGGCTCGCTTGCTGACTTGGCCATTGACTTTGATGTTCACATACAGGGCATCGAGATAGACAATCGGATACACCTCATCCAATGGTCTTGAGCGCCAGTCTTTAACCTCCTCCATGACACTATTGGTGACGTCACTAATCAGACCCTCAGAGATATTGGCCCCATACAGCTCCACCAATTGAGACTCGAATATCACGAGTGGTCATGCCACGAGCATATAAGGCGATGATTTTCTCGTCGAGTCCCGCGATACGTCGCTGGCCTTTGGGCACGAGGACAGGCTCAAACTCACTGCAACGGTCGCGAGGAATCGATAGGTCCATCTCTCCTTGTTCAGTCTGGACGGTCTTTTTCGAGTAACCATTGCGACTGTTTCTAGGGCCATGAGAACGCTCATCGACGGAGGATTGATGCAGGTGATGAGTCAATTCACCTGCCAAGGCTCGTTCCACTAGGCGTTTGCTGAGTTGTTTGAGCAGTCCTGATTCGCCCAGAATATCCTCTGGCTGTGGATTCTCTCCAATGAGTTCATCCAATAGCTCATCAACTCGATTGGGTACTTGTTTCTTTCTAGACATGATGCGGTCTCCTGGTGTGTTTGGATTCTAGACCGCTTACACAAAACTCTGATCAGTCTCGGTATCAAAGTGTTGATTCACCCAATCCAATCTCAGGTGAAGGAGATGATTGAATCCATCCTCACTCCATCGCATCCCCACTCCCTTAAAGCGCTGTTGAATCAGCCACTTGCAAGCACTCTCAATCATGCCACTGCCAAGTGGACATTGGTCCTTCTCAAAATCCGGCACTGTTTTGTTAAGGAGTGATAGGGATATCAAACCTAAATCTAGAAAGACTTCTAGAAGTTTTCGCTTAAAATAGCTAGAACACTCTACTGGCAAGGGGTTTCGCGGGTTTATCACTCCTTAAGAGAGCAGTGCCCAAAATCCTGATAGCGGATATGTCGATGATGGGTTTGGAAATAAGTGTGCACCTGGATAAGTGTCTCTAAATCTTTGCCCTGCGGAATATCTGTAGTGACCAGGGCAGTCAAGGATTTAAGTACAGCGTGATGTTGCCCATGTCTGAGTAGAGACCGCCAGTTCTTGAACCAATTTTTAGCCTCAGGGGACCGACAATCGAATAAGGCTGCAGTCGCTCGCCACAGATGTCCAGCGGCATGATAGAAATCGAGAATACCCATCGCACAATGGGCAAAGCACTGACGGTAGACCCGCCAGAATCCCCGTCCGCCATCACTCAACCAAATGACTTGGGGAGCAGTGTCAATGGATTGTCGTTGAGCCTCCATCTGCATGAGAGGAATAAAGGTATCAATATCCCCCAAAACAGCTACTAATCGACGATGACATAATCGAGTCACTTGTTTTCCAGACCGGGTTAGATGCTGTCCTAAGCGAGCAAATAGACCGACCTTCACTTCCCGCCATCGAGTTTTACCTTTAGCGGTTTTAGGCTTCGGTCGAAAAGGCACCATCACCCCATCAGCAGCAATAGCAAGACGGAGCATGGCGGTCATCTCCTCCAAGGTGTCTGGTGACAGACATACTCCTCGGAGGAACTGCTCTAGTTGTTGTTTTAATCGGGATTGAGACTGTTGTCCATAATGCGCAACCCAAGACCACAAGGTACTCGCACTCACCGCTATTCCGGTACATTGATGCAGCATCCAACTCGATAGTTCATAGGGCATGACAATACTCATCAAGCATCCCAAACGTATCAGTTCTTCACTACTCGATTGATAAGGAGCAATACCCAACGCTTGATCTAAGGGCACACTGAGACTCACCTTACAGGTTTGATTGGGGGCAACGCCCGACTCTTCGCTTTCAGGCGATCTGACCCACCAGCGTCTTCATCTGGCGAGACCGAAATCCTTTGGAGCGAATATGTCGTCCACAGACTGAACAATCTGGCCAAATCGTGGGAAATTGCGCACGAGTATTGAGTGCTTTCTCTAAGGTCAGGCGGGCAAACAGGAGTCCTAATTGCAGAGCAATGAGAACCATCGCAGACAGATTACTGGCTTGGTGCAATTGCTGGCAGTAGGATGACCAGTCTGCATGTTCTGGATATAGAGCCTCTAATTGGGGTAAAGTCATGGTGCTTTTTTGAATGGGGTCGGGATCATTATCTCGTCCCTTTTTCTTGAAGAGTACCCCTCCTACATCCTTCAAAAGCGCCCGGGATGTGGTTGGACCGGGAACGGGTGAGTAGGGTTTGGGGGTGATGGATTGTTATGGAACCTGCTTTTATTCCTGGGTTAAAAGTCACCCCCAGTGACCAATTTAATGTCGTGCTCAGCGTAGATTTCTGACATACCACCTGCGCATTTGATTGAGTTCGGTATTGGAAAAAACTGGAAAATTAATGTGAAATAGCTCCTAAAGTTATCAAAATAGATTGTTGTGAATTAGTTAAGCCAGAAACTCCTGTAATATCCATACCCTCGTATGGACGAGGGGTATTCAATGTAGTTAAGTGATTTCCACTTTGAACTTCCCATACTTTTATTGAGCCGTCCATACTGCCACTGGCTAATATCTTATGATCAGGATGAAAAGCTAAAGCTGTTACGTAATCGTTCTGTGCCTTAATTGTTCTTATGTAAGTACCAGTATCATAACGCCATAGTCTGATTGAGCCATCACTACTACCACTCGCAAGCAGTTGTGTATCTTTACTCATCACAACATCCCAAATCCAACCTTGATGTCCTGATAGCTGATGTAAACAATGACCTGTATTGATATCCCAAATTCGAACAATAGTATCTTCTCCGCCTGTAACAATGGACTTACCATCTGGACTGAATTTCACTACTCGAATTTTGCGAGTATGTCCAAGTAAGGTTGTCTTTAGTTGACCACTCTGAACATCCCAAATTTTTATAGTGTGATCATCACTACCACTTGCTAAGAGTTGACCATCAGGACTGAAATCAAGCGACCAAATCCAGTAGGGAGTATGATCACCTATCTTTCGAATGAATTGACCGGTTGCTACTTCCCATAATCTGATCTCTGAAGATTGACCAGCAGTAGCTATGATACGCCCGTCAGGACTAAAGGCCATCCCCCAAATACCACCTACTAGGGTACCTGGTGAATTAAAGATCTTTGTGCAAGTTACTGTATGGTCCCCTGAATAGCTCCAAAGTCGAATAGTTTGGTCATCACCACTGCTAGCTAAATACTGTCCTTGGGCGTTGAAAGCCACCGTCCAGACCCAAGCACTGTGCCCAGATAAATTCTGAATACAGATTCCAGTGTGAGTATCCCATAGTCGAACCTGATGATCTAAACCACCACTGGCTAAGAGCTGACCATCAGGGCTAAAATCAAGCGACCAGATCCAAGCAGTATGCCCACTAAGCGTTCTGCGACATTGGCCTGTTTTTTACATCCCAAAATTTTACTACTTGGCCGATATCCCCACTAGCAATCGTTTTTTGATCAGGACTTAGGGTCATCGAACGAATACCACTTTGATGTCCCTGACAAGTTTGAATACAAGTACCAGTGGCAACATCCCAGATTTTGATAGTTGGCTTGCAATGAGCCTGTGTAATACCTGCTCCACTGACCAACAGTTTGCCATCAGAGCTAAGAATTAGAGATTTAATGGGATTTTGATGTCCTTCTAAAATATTCAAGCAATTATTTTTTCTTTATATTCCAGATTTTGATAGTCGAATCCCAGCCTCCTGTTATTAGAATATTGCCATCCAAGCTATATGCTATGTGCCAAGTACCACTTTGCTGAGCCTCTAGAACGTTTAAGCACTTTTCTGAAGAAATATCCCAAAAACGCACTGTGTCATCGACACTACCACTGGCTAAAATAGGCAGATGAGGGTGAAAAGCGACACATACCACCCATCCTTGATGACCCGTGAATACTCGCAGACACTCTCCTGTCTCAGCATCCCAAAGCCTGATAGAGCAATCATCACTTGCAGTTGCAATCAGATGATCGTCTGGGCTAAAGGTGACGTGCCAGACCCAATCTGTATGACCTTTTAAAGTCCGCAAGCAGACTAATTTTGACTCCGAAATTTCCCAAAGTAAAACATTGGCATCCATTGCACTGCTAACTAGTCTAGTGCTATTGGAATTGAAGCCTATTGAAGTTACGAACCATTGATGAGCTTGATCAGAGACAGCAAGGGTTTGGCTATCAATAACACTCATTAGTCTCAATTTTCCGTGAGAATCACCGACGGCAAGAATATTGTTATTGTTACTAAAAGCAACCGCATGGATACCCCCCAAACGCTTTAGTAAAAATTGAGTTGCTGAGATCTGCGTAGGCTAAATGAAGTTGATGAAGTACCTGACCTTGCAGATCTGCTTGCCACACCATCATGTTTGAAAAATCATAACCACTGAGATCAATATTCAAATAACAAAGAAGATTTAGGATATTTCCGGCCAGATAACCTGGCCTGCGGGAACAACGTTCCTGCCAATCAGAGATTATTAACTTGAATTGTTGTTCGATTTGTCTAATACCATGTAAATCTTCATGTAACCTATCCACAATGGGTTTCAGCAGAAGAAAAGACTGACTATCTTTTATGTAGTCAGGAGACTGTGCTTTCAGTAAATAATAACGATTAAGATATTCAACTTTGCCCGTGACGATTTCATGACGTATCCCCTTAACCAAACGAGCATTTATATATTCCAATAGGACTGGGTGTAGGGTGAAATGTTGTTGATTGCCAACTGACTCCAGAGGTAGTTTATGGCGTAGTGAATTCAAACTTTCCTGGACAGCATCTTTTGAGGTAGGAGAGACTAGATCTTGACGTAAATCAAAAATAGTTAATGGCTCTCGGTTTATGGCTAGAAAATAAACAAGTTCTTTTTTCTAATTCTGTGAGTCGCTGAAAATGCCAATCTAGTAGCTCTTTAATCTCATAAAATAGCGGCTGCTGAAAGCCCAAAAATTTAGATATATCTCCATCGAAAACGTTATGAATATGATGTGCGGCTAATTCAAGTGCGAGTGGATTTCCGTTGTAGTAGTGGATCAAGTTATTCCAAGTCTTTTCTGGACCCTGGAAATTTGCAATTTGATGAAAGACAGCCTTGCCTTCATTAGTGTTAAGACCACCTAGCCGATAAAAACGAACAGGTTTATTTTGACCTTCTAACCGTTCTAAATGTTTGGGGGTTTCTCGACTTGTCAATAATAAACAACTTTGATGGGGGACCTCCCCTACACTTTCCAATAATTTACTGTAGCCCTCGTAGCCCTCCTGGTAGCCTTCAACTTCATCTCCTGTTTTTAGGATTGTTTCCCAGTTGTCAAGGATCAATAAACAACGCTTATTCTGAAAATAGTGCAAAAGTCTAGAAATTTGCTGTTCTTCAGTTGAAGGAATATCAATATCATCGTGAAGGGAAAAAAAACAGTAGACAGTCTTTAAGAACTTGTGAAAGGGGTGGAGAATTGAGTAATCGCCGCCAAATAACATGTTCAAATTGTTGCTGTATTCCTTGAGCTAGTTTGAGAGAAAGGTCTGTTTTTCCAATCCCCCCTTTTCCAAACTTAATTGGAAGTTGGGGAATATTGCTATCTCCCTGACCCAGTTTTAATGAAAGCTGAGTTTTACCTATGCCAGCCATTCCAAGAATGGCAACGACTTGACAACGATCAGTAATAATCCACTGTTCTAAAGTTTTAAGTTCTTGGGTCCGACCAAAGAAAACGGGCAAGCTGGGGGGCATCGCCCCAATCTTGGTGTCCAACAGAATGATTCTTCCAATGTCGGATCAAGGCTGCCTGAAAGTTGTTTTTGGTCAGCTTTATATCTAAAACTGAGGACAGTAGCTTCCAGAGCTTTGATCCTGCATTCTTGATGTATTGCAGTTCATAGCCTGATATTTCACTATATTTCTTATTTTCTAGAGATTCCTTGAGAATATGAGTTTGTATATCAGTTAAGTACCCCCCTGTATGTCGAAATACAAGCTCATTGACATAATCAATTATTGATTCTGGGGGGTAGAGGCTCCATAAAATAATGAGTTAAGGGCTGCCCGATCATAAGGCATAAATTACTAAGAGCACACTATTTCAGTGCTCAGAAACTGGTATTAGTGCTCATTTTACTAGGCTAGGCCATACAATTTGGGGTTCTTCCCAGCTTTTGGTGATTCGGTTTAAACCCTTACTCAGAAAGAGATTTGCTTCTTTCTCATGAAGCCATAATTAGTCGCTTGGCGAGTAGTGTTAATCCTGCCCTGCCAAACATCTGACGCTTAAGCATTTTTTAGTTTGTTGTTGAGTCCCTCCACCGGACCATTACTGACCTCCATCATCATGCTGGCTTTGACTGCAGCATAGTCATCCATGAGACCCGCAGCAAACTTTTTTCAACGGTTGAATTGGACAGGTCAATGCCTTCATCAACCAACAATCAAAAGCATCGGCCTGTCGTTGTCTGAGCAACTCAAGGAACGTATGAGCTAAATCAACAAGGGTTGCTAAGTCCGGGTGTTGTTTGACCAGGTATTCCAACAACTCTTTATTTTCGGGTTCTCGATTCTCTTCTTTGAGCACAATTAGATAGGCTGCTTGACGAGGTGTAAAAGGAGGAGCTTGAGGATCAATGACAGTGGGTAAGGACTTTGTCACTGGAGCACGATATGAAGGAAGGCTCTGAGCTTCGCGGAACCCACGAAGGTAACGCTGGAGAGTGCGTTGGGAGCCTTCATAGCCATTCTGTCGGAGCAATACCATCAAGACTTTGGAGTTCGTTATTCCAGAATTCCACCAAGCCACAACCTCCTGTTTGTAGGGGTCGAGTAGGCTCCTACCCAAGGTCGGACGTCGGTTATAAGTTTCTGGAAAATCAGGTCGGGTACCATATTTGCGAACAGTACATTCACTCACTCCGACTTTGTCTGCAATAGCTGCAGTCGACCATTGTTGTTCGCGGAGAGCTTTAATTTCTTGCTGCTGTTGTACCCGAATTTGATGGTTTGCCTGTGCCCGTTCTTGAAAGGTTGCAGTGGCAGTCGATTGAGGAATTACAACAACCGTTGCAGTATGCCCTAGATTTGAGCTAGTGACTGGGTATTGCTCCCGTGAAGCGGCTTTAAGCTCAGCATGGTAGTTTTCCAATGAAAGCTCAAGCGCTTCACTCAAATTTTTGACTAGATGAAAGCGATCTGCAACTTGTCTGGCGTCTGGCGCAGCCTTATCCATGGCACTTTTGTAGGTCTTGGAACGGTCACGGGATAATACTTCTATACCTGGATGCTCTCGTAGCCAATCGACCAATGTGTCTGCTTTGCGATCTGCTAGCAGGGCAATAGGTTGATGAGTCTCTAAGTTGACTAAAATTGTGCCGTAATTATGGCCTTTTCGGAACGCAAAGTCGTCTACCCCTAACACTTTTGGAACCTCGAACTCAGGGAGGGGAAGGCGCTCTAAGTGGTTGAGTAGTGTACTGCCACAGCTAAAATAGCCCAGACACTTGCCTAGACGAGAACCAGCAGCACCGCCTAAGGCTAACCCAATCTCCTGGAGATGCTGAACCTGGCGTACGGTTTTCCTGGCCCAAGGTGCCGCCACCTCTGGAATGCGTTCGGTAAAAAATACGACGGCGACACTCTGAATTCGGACAAAAGAATTTGCAGACTAGCACGAGCAAGCTTAAGCTGAAGTGCAAGCAGGGTAAGTCGGCAAGGGTTCGTTGATATCGACTGTGCACTCGATGAGCCACGCTACCGCACAAGGGGCATGGAGCCACCGTTTGGGTGGACATAACACTCAATTCCAAATGCTGGTGTTCTACATCCATTTCATAGTCGTTCAATTGGAGCCCGTTGGGGCTAGGTAATAAAGCTTGGAGTAATTCCATGGCCAGAATATTGCAAAGACTCTAGCTTCAATGGTTTCACAGATTTTTCATCGCATCACCAAAAGCTGGGAAGAGCCCAATTTGGATGTCTTTTTCTACTACTAATAAAAGTCATTTAAATCTGAAGATTGGTGTTATGAATTTAGTAAAGAAGCAGCGTTACTGCCCAGGCTGAAGCATTGGTACCTCATGATAGGCGACAATTGCATAGACCGAATACATGACCGCCTGACAATTACGTAGACCTCTCTAGAAATCAGGATCTCATTCTCAAAACACAAGAGATCTCAAATCAGTTCAGAGAGCATCTATACCTTTTCACTTTTTTATAACTCCATACAGGAAAGACACTAGGGTTTGTACACCTAAGACGATTAGGGACCTCTAGTGCCAGCTCCTATTAAACCTCAACAGGTACAGCTTTATATGAAAACAAAACAATCCGGCTCTTCCCAAGACACTGCAGCTGCCAAAGCAGGGATCTCAACCCGCACTGCCCGTCGTATTGATAGTGGCACCCATCGTCCCCAACGAGGCCGCCCTCATGACTGGAAAACCCGTGAAGATCCGCTGGATGGATTATGGGAATTAGAACTTGAGCCGATGTTAGAGCGTGAGCCTCGATTAGAAGCGACTACTCTATTTGAGACCTTACAAGAGGACCATCCTGGGCAATATGATGACAAGATCAGAACCGTGCAACGCCGAACCGCTAAATGGAAGGCAGCTCATGGCAAGCCCAAAGAAGTGATGTTCAAAATTCAACATCATCCTGGAGAGATGGGACAGTCAGACTTCACCCAGCTCAAAGGTTTCAGTGTGACGGTTCAGGGTGAAACCTTTCACCATATCTTGTATCACTATCGACTGAGTTATAGCGGCTGGCAGTACGTGCAGGTGATTCAAGGCGGAGAGAGTTTTATCGGCTTATCTCAAGGACTACAAAATGCCTTATCTGCCTGTGGTGGTGTTCCTAAGACCCACCGTACCGATAGTCTGAGTGCCGCCTATCGCAATACCGGCGGTCGTAACCCCCCAGCTGACTCAGTTGTATTCCACTCTGTGTGACCATTACCGGATGGAGCCGACCCGCAACAATCTGGGCGTCTCTCATGAGAATGGCGGCATCGAGAGGCTCCCATGGCTATTTCAAGCGGCGATTATGCCAGGCCCTGTATCGTCGAGGCAGCTTTGACTTCGAATCCGTAGCTGAGTATCAACAGTTCATCGAGCAAGTCATCGCTAAGCTGAATGCCAAGTGTCAAAAGAAGTTTGCACTGGAGCTCCCCACATTACAACCTTTGCCCAAATATCGCACCCCTGATTATGAAATCCGCAGCGCTAAAGTCAGCTGCAACAGCACGATTGCCGTCCGCTGTGTCCTGTACACAGTCCCCTCTCGCTTAATTGGTCATCGGTTGAAACTGCACCTATACCATGACCGCCTTGTCGGTTTCTTAGGCACCACTCCCGTAGTGGAATTGGCGCGGGTCCATGTCCATGGCTCTGGGAAGAAGAGACGGGCTCGTAGTATCGATTACAAGCATGTGGCAGAAAGTCTCAGGAGAAAGCCCCATGCGTTTCTCTACTGCCAATGGCAAGCAGACTTACTGCCCAATCTTCAATGGCATCAGCTATGGGAATCCCTCAAAGCTGACTTTGAGCGGGACCAGGCTGCCCGTTTGATGACAGAAGCCCTCTACATTGCTGCAACTCAGGATCAAGAATCCCAGGTAGCTGACTATCTACAAACCCAACTGGAACAGTCCACCCTGACCTTGAGTAGATTAAAACAAGCCTTTGAGTTCAAGCTCTCGACTGAGCAATATCCTGACATCATTTCACAACAGCACGCTCTCTCCGACTATGACCAACTCCTCCAATGCAGCACCGGACAATCCATACGACAATTTGATGATGACGCTCAAGCAGCTCCGGTTAAGACATTTCCTCGACGAGTGGCAGAGCATCGAGCATCAAGCGACTCAGGAGAATTGGTCCTACGCCCAGTTTCTATTGGCTTTAGCCCAAGGGGAAGCCAGCCGTCGAGAACAGAATCGGATCTCCCGCGCGCTAACCGAAGCGCAGCTGCCCTACGGCAAGTCCTGGACCAATTTTGAGTTTGACCATATTCCCAGTCTCAATCCAGCAGCCATCATGGAGTTTTCCCAAACAACTCACTGGCTAGAGTCGGGCAGTAATATTTTGATATTTGGGCCAAGCGGAACAGGGAAAACACATGTCAGCTCTGCATTAGGGACTTCTATTGTTGAGTTGGGGGAAACGGGTGAAGTTTGTCACGGCCACAGCGTTGGTGCAACAGCTGGAACTGGCAAAACTCCAACTGGAATTGCAGAGCCTGTTGTCTAAGCTCGACCGGTACGATCTGCTCATCATTGATGACCTCGGCTATATTCAAAAGTCTGATGTTGAAACCTCGGTCCTATTCGAACTGATTGCTCATCGCTATGAGCGAAAGAGCCTACTCATCACGGCTAATCAGCCTTTCAGCCAATGGGATAAGATCTTCCCCAACTCGATGATGACAGTGGCTGCTATTGATCGCTTAATTCACCATGCCACCATTTTCGAGATGCAGGCTGAGAGTTTTCGAAAACAAGCAGCTGCTAAAAAACGCGGCCAATTCTCCAAAGACTTCTAGCTAATCCCAAGCGAGAATAAACCTCCTTTACCCCACCATCAATAGAGATGCTTACTCGAAAGCATCTCTATTGATGGTGGTTTTATTGATAATTGTCATTTGCTCTCTGTCGCGATGGTCTCCGACCGGCCTTCGGCCATCACCGAGGCAGAAGATCATCGATCTCAAGTACAAGTGACAAAGCTTCAAATCAAATCTCTAATAGCAGGAGGAAAATCAAAATACTTTCGGACTATGTAATTGACATTCGACAACCTCAGGAGTTCCAACAAAAATACTTCTAAGTGAATCAAGTACAGGGATATCTTGCTTTCTCAAAGTCGAAATATAACCGCGAATACGGCAGAACTGCTGGGCACCCGCCAACGAGCGGAAGCAACCTGAGATCTTCTGCTTCAATTTCATCATGCGAATATCCCGTTCAGCCTGATTGTTATCAAAGGGAACCTGGAAATCATACATAAAGGCCAGGACAGCAGATTGGTACTTCTCAAATCGGTCGAGAAGGTTTTTCGGTGTACTTTGTTTTTTCTTGCCTCGTTTCTTAGGTGCGTTTTCATCAACTGGCAGGCTTGGATTACTCTTGAATCCATCGGCTAATACTTTTCGGTAACGCTGCTCAAACATCTCGATTTGTTCTGTGCTGAGAGCTTTTAAGCCTTCAGCATGAGCACTCTCTACCTGAGTTTTGATGTCCACCAACAACGTCATCATCTCTTCAGCCCAAGGTTGCTGATAGTGCTCAACGATAAAGCGTAACTCCCGCAAATGATGAGCATTGCAGAGACCATGAGCACAATCATAGGTGGCGTAACTCTGCCAACCATCATGAATGCTGGTGCCCGTAAAGTTCGGCAGAATATCCATTTCGTCCATCGCTGCTTTTCCGCGTTTGGCATGAACAAAGTAGTAGGTCAACCCACTCGTACAGGCGACATGTAGCCACCATAGCTTGCTGTTCACCCGCAGGCCTGTCTCGTCAAAATGCCCTATTGCTGCTTGCTCAATACCGTCTTTGATCTGTACCTCAATCGGTTCTAATTTCTGAGCACAGGTTGTACGGGCATTGCAGAGGGTTCCTTCAGAAACCTGGCAGCCAAAAACTTCTTTCAACAGCTCACTCGTTCGTTCAAACGGCAACAGTTGAGCGTCCATCAAGTACACCATCAAGCCTTTAAGGCTGCTGCCATACTGAACTACATTGGTGACATCTGCAGGGAATACACCCCGACTCAAGGTTTGACAGTGCTCACAATATTTGACTTCTGCTTGATGCTCAATCACCTGTAATGACAAAGGGGGTAATTCATGAACCTGCCTAAGGTCATAGTTGTGGGCTGCTACTTCGGTTAAAGAGGCACCACATTCTTGACACTGAGTCACCGGATGTAACACCACGGCATCGATGGTATCACGCCATTCCAATGTGCGACCAGGATGA
Organism: Acaryochloris sp. 'Moss Beach'; assembly: GCF_021497025.1. Lineage (NCBI taxonomy): Bacteria > Bacillati > Cyanobacteriota > Cyanophyceae > Acaryochloridales > Acaryochloridaceae > Acaryochloris > Acaryochloris sp. 'Moss Beach'. Next base: position 71,679 of record NZ_CP071724.1, on the reverse strand, counting down.
CCTTTTTTGCCCGCCACTTTTGCGTTTACTCTTACCCCGTAGACTTTTTGTCCGCTTCCCAAAGCCATCGCCTGAGGGTGGTTTACTACTGTTACGACTATCCTTGTCAAGACGTTCTTCTAGTCGCTCTATCCGCTCGATAAGACGGGTGACTAGCTCAACAACCGCATCCTCACCTTGATGGTAGATTGCTCGAATATCAGATTCACTAATTGTCTGATCAGAGACTTTCTTGTTCAACGGAAGATCATGGATTGACTGCTGTTGTGCTTAAAACATAGCGCCAGAGAGAGTGATAACTTCATTCTCAACACAATGATTTAAGCCTGGGCAGTAACGAAGCAGCTTTAAAAATTTTATAAATAAAAACCTTACCTAATGTGACTTTTTGAATAGGTAATGGGTTCTGCAAATGCTTATGATTGTGTGGAAAGCCAGTATGGCAAGCCTGTACAGGCTTTTATGAAGCTTAATAGCAATCATCTGCTGGGCTAGTGACTTCAATAATTAAGTCACAGAGTTTGTCATGCGTAATGGATGGCAATGAATTTGTTGGAATACGTAAAGAAATCGCTAGATCATCGAGGTGAGGGATAAATATGGCTGCACGCAATTGGGATTTTGTAGGAAATGGTTTTTGGGATGTAGCGACTAACTGGTCCGATGATGCACTTCCTAGTACGGCGGATGACGTAACAATTGATATTGCTGGAAATGATATTGAGGTTACTCACCGATTAGGAACAACAATCATCAATAGCCTGGTCTCCAATGAAAACTTGACGATAACTGGAGGTTCACTGTCAGTTCAGGGATTAGCAGACATCAATGGGCTTCTTAGGATAAGTGGTGGTGCTGCCAATATTAGTGGAGTAAGTAGCACTGTTGAAGCTTTAGAGTTTTTTGGTGGGACTTTGTCCAGTTCAGGTGTAGTTACTCTCGAAAATAGTGCAATTTGGTCTGGTGGTGATTTTCGTGGTGGTGGAGAGTTTATCAATCAAGGTAATTTTCTGATCAATGGTGGGGATAAGTTTCTCGTAAATATCACCCTGACTAATGAGGCTAGTATTATCCATGAAGCTAGTAGCGTTCTTTTTAGTAATGGCGTTATCAACAATAATACGAATGGCGTCTATGAACTTAGGGCAGGTGCATTACTAGCTTCTGGTGGAAACTTCGCTTTCAACAACAGTGGCACCTTCCGGAAAACAACAGATAGTACAACGACTACTGATGTCGTCTTCAACAATAATGGTGGACTTGTTGAGGTTCAAGAAGGCATTTTCAACCTTACCCGTAGCAATATCGCTGGTGGAACATTGCTTGTTGGGCTTGACAGCGCTCTAAATTTTGCCAGTGGCACCCATATTTTAAGTGGTGATATATCTGGCAATGGACTTGGCTTAGTCAGGTTCAATGGTGGCTCGATTAATACAGGTGGACAGACTACCCTTAACTTTACCAACGGGCTAATTGAATGGTCTGGTGGTGATTTTCGTGGTGGTGGAGAGTTTATCAATCAAGGTAATTTTCTGATCAATGGTGGGGATAAGTTTCTCGTAAATATCACCCTGACTAATGAGGCTAGTATTATCCATGAAGCTAGTAGCGTTCTTTTTAGTAATGGCGTTATCAACAATAATACGAATGGCGTCTATGAACTTAGGGCAGGTGCATTACTAGCTTCTGGTGGAAACTTCGCTTTCAACAACAGTGGCACCTTCCGGAAAACAACAGATAGTACAACGACTACTGATGTCGTCTTCAACAATAATGGTGGACTTGTTGAGGTTCAAGAAGGCATTTTCAACCTTACCCGTAGCAATATCGCTGGTGGAACATTGCTTGTTGGGCTTGACAGCGCTCTAAATTTTGCCAGTGGCACCCATATTTTAAGTGGTGATATATCTGGCAATGGACTTGGCTTAGTCAGGTTCAATGGTGGCTCGATTAATACAGGTGGACAGACTACCCTTAACTTTACCAACGGGCTAATTGAATGGTCTGGTGGTGATTTTCGTGGTGGTGGAGAGTTTATCAATCAAGGTAACTTTCTTATCAATGGTACTGATAAGTTCCTCGCTAGTATCACCCTGACTAATGAGGCTAGTATTATCCATGAAGCTAGTAGCGTTCTTTTTAGTAATGGCGTTATCAACAATAATACGAATGGCATCTATGAACTTAGGGCAGGTGCGTTACTAGCTTCTGGTGGAAACTTCGCTTTCAACAACAGTGGCACCTTCCGGAAAACAACAGATAGTACAACGACTACTGATGTCGTCTTCAACAATAATGGTGGTTTAGTAGAAATCTCACAAGGAACTTTTGAGCTAGTAAGAGGTATTAATCAAAATTCTGGGAAATTACTGATAAATGGTGGCACTTTATCATCAGGAACGACTTTAAGCATACAAGGTGGAGAGATTGCTGGCTTTGGAACTATTTCAGGCAGCATCAATAACTCTGGCCTTTTGACACCTGGGAGCACAGCAGATGAAATTAGCACACTAGCTATCAATGGTAGCTACACTGAAACCAATACCGCCCAAATTGATCTCGAAATTGCCGGTTTGAATAGTTTTGATCGCATCAACTTTAGCGGAACTGCTACTTTTGATGGGACTATTAATGTCAGCCTTCTCAATGGGTATGTCCCCAATATCAACGACAGCTTTGAGGTGATTACTTTTGGCTCTGCTAATACCTCTGGCCTAGACTTTAGCGGCCTAAATTTAAGTGAGTTAGACGCCATAGAAGATAGTCTCACCATCGATGAAGGTGCAATTCTTAATGGAAACTTATTAACAAACGACATCGATAGTTTAGGCTTTACACCTACCATCAATGCCACCAATATTGTCCTGAACGTTGATGGCAGCGCAAAAAGCCTGACTGAGATTAACGGAGATACTGTTGTCATTGGCCAAGAAATTACTTTAGTCTCGGGTGCATTGTTAAGCGTTAACTCTGATGGCTCCTTTACATATGATCAGAACGGAGTCTTTAATACCTTGGCTGACGGAGAAACCTCAACCGAGAGTTTTACGTACACTTTAGCTGACACCGATGGTAATGCTGATACAGCTCAAGTTACTTTCACCATCAATGGTCAAAACGATGCACCGATTGCAGATGATGACAGTTACAGCAGTAACGAAGACGAAAACTTGATCATTGACGCTCTAGCAGGTGTTCTCAATGGCGATATCGATATTGACACCAATCTCCTTATAGTTACCGTCGATACAGCTCCCAATAATGGAGATCTAACCCTAAATCCCGATGGCTCCTTTGTTTACAACCCTAATGTCAACTTCAACGGTATTGACACCTTCACCTATACGGTCAACGACGGTGATGGCGGTATAGACACAGGCACTGTCACCATCACCGTTAATCCCGTTAACGATAATCCCACTGCCCAAATTGATACCCTCTCTACTGATGAGGATACTGCCCTTACCATTGAGGCTAGTTCACTGCTTATCAACGATACCGATGTTGATGGTGATATATTATTCCTCGATTCAGTATCCAATCCTGTCAACGGCACAGTTGTTCTAGACACAAACGGTGATATTCGCTTCACACCCAATGCCAACTTCAATGGTGATGCTAGCTTCTTGTACACTATCAGCGATGGTAATGGTGGTACTGACACTAGCACTGTCAATATCACAGTGATCCCCATTAATGATGCTCCAACCGCTGTGGATGATGGTATCAACACCAATGAAGATACAGCCGTTACAGTTGACGCCTTAGCCAACGACAGTGATTTAGACGGTGATCCCCTCAATATCGATAGCTTCACGCAACCCTCGAACGGTAGCGTGGTAAATAACAATGATGGCACCTTCACTTATACCCCCGACGCCAATTTCACAGGCATCGACATCTTTACCTATACCCTTAGTGATGGTAACAATAGCACTGACACTGCAAGCGTTACCATCACTGTTAATCCAGTTAATGATTCTCCAATCGCAACAGATAACAGCTATACAACTGATGAAGATACCTTAGTCAGCGGCAATTTGATTACAGATGATACTGGGGCTGGTGTCGATACTGACATTGATGGTGATAGCTTTACCATCAATGAAAATACTGATCCCAGCAATGGTTCAGTGATAGTGAATGCTGATGGCACCTTCACTTATACCCCCAATGTAAACTTCAACGGAACTGATAGTTTCACGTACACTCTCTCTGATGGCAATGCAACGGATACTGCTACAGTCACCATTGAAATTAATTCCATTAATGATGACCCAGTTGCTACCGATGACACTGCTACCACCACAGAAGATACCCCGATCACCATTGCTGCTACCGATTTGCTTGCAAATGATACTGATATTGATGGCGATACATTGACCCTAGAGGCAGTCTCCAGCGCTGTTAATGGCACTGTCAATCTAGATAGTAATGGTGATGTTCTATTCACCCCTGATGCCAACTTCAACGGTACTGCCAGCTTTGACTACAGCATATCGGACAGCAACGGCGGCACTGATACTGCCACTGTTATCCTCACCGTCGGTAATGCCAATGATGCTCCCGTTGCTACAGACGATGCAGCATCAACCGATGAAAATATGCCATTGGTCCTAAACGTCAGTGATTTGCTCAGCAATGACATTGATTCTGATGGTGACTCGCTGAGTATTGATAGCTTTACTCAGCCGACCTATGGCACAGTCATCGATAACGGCAATGGCACCTTCACCTATACGCCCAACGCCAACTACAACGGTCCTGACAGCTTTACCTATACCGTCATCGATGGTAATGGCGGTTCATCAACAGCCTCTGTCAACTTAACTGTTAATCCTGTTAATGACGACCCAGTTGCTACCGATGACACTGCTACCACCACAGAAGATACCCCGATCACCATTGCTGCTACCGATTTGCTTGCAAATGATACTGATATTGATGGCGATACATTGACCCTAGAGGCAGTCTCCAACGCTGTTAATGGCACTGTTAATCTAGATAGTAATGGCGATGTTCTATTCACTCCTGATGCTAACTTCAACGGTACCACCAGCTTTGACTACAGCATATCGGACAGCAACGGCGGTACTGATACTGCCACTGTCTTTATTGATGTCAACGCTTCTGGCGGCAATTCTGATCCTATTGTTAATAGCCCCATTGCAGATCAAAGTACACAAGCCTACCGTTCTCTCAGTTTCACAATACCCAGTGATACCTTTAGCGATACCGATGGTGATGCACTCAGTCTGAGTAGCACTCTTAGTGACGGATCTGCTTTACCTGATTGGTTGACGTTTGATCCGAATACTGGAATCTTTAGCGGTTTTCCAACTGCAGTTGATGTAAATATGATTTCTGTTAGTGTGATCGCCGATGACGGCCAAGGCGGTAGTGTTACTGATACCTTTGATCTGACAATTCAGCTCCCCCTCAATTCCACTAGCAACACTATCAATGGCAATAACAGAGCCAATGTTTTGTTTGGAAACAATCAAGGCAACACTATAAATGGTAGAGGGGGGCGTGACCTGATTGCAGGATTCAATGGCAGTGACAATCTCTTTGGAGATCGTGGTAATGACCTCATTAGAGGAGGTAGAGGGGATGATTTCATTGATGGGGGCCGTCAGGCAGATCTCCTTAAGGGAGATAGTGGCAATGATCTCATTCTTGGAGGTGCAGGTTGGGATATCCTCTACGGCAATAGTGGTAATGACACCTTAGATGGTGGTCAAGGATCTGATTGGCTGAGTGGAGGTAGTGGTGAGGATACACTTCTTGGTGGTCAAGGATCTGATCGACTGGTAGGTGGTGCGAACGCCGATGTATTCATATTGGCTCCAGATCAAGGAAATGACTTTGTCTTGGACTATAGCGATAATGTCGATCGATTCGGTTTAGTCGATGGTTTGACGTTTGATGATCTAGTCTTCACTAGCAATGGTTCGGGTGATACCACTATTGAAGTCGACAAGGATACTCTGGCTACGGTTCTAAATGTGGCCCCAAGTATGCTGACCGATAATGACTTTATTGTTTTATAGTCACTGTTCAAATCAAGGTAACACTTCCTGTTAGTCTAAAACCTTTGAAATAAATGATAAATAAGCTTTTCAGGAGTTTACATGCAAATGAATGTGTTACCTGATTTGCCTCAATATTGGATAGTGCCAATTTGTATTTATTGCTGAAAATACCAAATATTACTGGAGCAGGGTACTCCAGCTTCATCACCATGCTTACGTTACGTTTTTTATCTAGATAAGATGTGATTTTTCTCAAATATGTAGAACTTGCTTTATTCAGAGATTTCTCAGCACCTGTTGATTCTCCAGATTCAAATAGCTCTATCATTTTCTCTAAGTCACCTTGAATTTTCCTAAGTTGTTTTATTTCTCTTTTTGAAAAATAGGAACTGAGTTCCTATTTTTCTTAGATGCATTATCTTGTCGAGTATTTCGTTGATCACTTAGAACCTTTCGTACATATCGTGTAGATACACCAATTGCTACTGCTAGGGCTGGGCCTAAGGGCTTCTCGTCTGTTTTAGGGCGACCTCTTGTCTCTCTGTAGTTAAGAGTCCGCAGGCGATCAGCTAAGCGTTCAATTTGATCACGAGAATAATTGACGCGCTTTTCATTCTCAGCTAATTCGATTTGCAAAGATAGTTCAGGATCTTCAGAACTATCAAATTCCATGATGCGAACAGGGATATTTGTTGCGGGGAAATGCTCTTCAAATTTTTTCTAAATTAGCTTCTTTTAGTACACTCAATGCAGCTAGTCGATGACCACCTGCTAGTAATATGCCTTTATTGTCTACAACTAGAGGTTCAATCAATCCTAAAGCAGATATAGATTCAACAAGATCTCGCACATGCTTATCGTGTATTGGGCGAGTGTCTTCTAATCTAGGTTGAATTTTTGAAATAGGTAAAGTTGTTCTTAAACCTCGTTCTTGCTCAAGCTTTTGTTCAGCTTGTTGATCTTGTAGATGAATAGCTTTAGCAACTTGGGTTGCTTGAGATAGGACAGAGGCACTTCGTGATCGCTTTTTATTCATTAACTACCCAGTTGCTGACAATCATTAAATCTTTTGCAGCTTTACCCTTAGAGTCATACTCAATTAGAGGTACACGTTCTGCTGCCGCCCAAGCAAGAGAAGCATCCTGATGTACGATGAATCGCTTGATGCTTGGATAAGCTTCTGCAAGTTGTTGATCAAGAGATTGATCCATAGAACGTCGAAGATCAATCCGGCTAAGAATCAAGCCTAATCTTGAAGCACCCTTACGTTTTTTTCTGTTGTCGTACTTGTAAGTCTTGAATAACACGGCTCGCTCCCATTACCGCAAGGGGGGTGAGCATCAGTACAGATTAAAGCAACATCTGCTGCAACGAGTCCCAGTCTCTCTAAGTATTCTACGCCAGGTGGACAGTCAAAGATTACTACATCAAATTGAAGGGGTTCTACTGCATCTGAAAGATCTAATGGATCTAAACTCTGGATGGAATGCCCAGTCAAATTAGGGCCACCAGGAAGAACATAAAGATTTTCTGATGCTTGGATAGGGGTAGGCTGTTTGCCTTGCAAAAGCTCAACTGTTCCAGGAGCAGTCGGATCAGTACCCAGGACATATCCAGCATTGGACTGTGGATCTAAATCTATAATTAGTACTTTAAATTTTTTGAGAGGCAAAAAATAGAGGCTAAGCCACATGCTGTGGTTGTCTTGCCAACTCCACCTTTCCTTCCAGCAATTGCGATGTGATATCGATTCATGGGCGAATATTAGCATGAGAAATCCAAGTTAATGAATACCCAACACTCATTCTTTTAGATCTAGTCCTACTCTAAAATTGATCTTGCGACTGCATCATATATCTTGGAATACTTCTCAAAAAAAGTTTGCTGATCTTTACTATATTAATCCAGTACAACTCAGATCCTTTCTCTGTCTTGGTTAAACACTCTAGGTAAAAATAAATGCGTATTTGCGCATCTTCGGGCTCTTGTCCTCTTTTGGTGATGCAAGGAAAATAAGGCTTAAAAGCATGACTAGAAGATGTTTTAGCTTGTTAGCACTAAGCGTTTATTCAAGAGATCTAGGCCAGCTCTCCCATACATTTGGCGCTTGACCATTTTCAATCGGTTATTTTGTCCCTCAACCTGGCCATTGCTCACCTCTAGTTTCAGGGCAGCTTTGACCGCTTCGTAGTCATCTGCCAATCCTTTTGCAAAACTCTTAAAAGGTCTCAGTGTGCTATTTTTAGCTCTGTCCAACCAAAAGTCTAGATGTTGGGGTAAACGCTTCCTGACGATGAAGAGAAAACTTTGAGCTAGGCCAATCGCTTCTGATAGCTCAGATTGTTGACTCAATTGATCGAGCATCTCTTCATCCTCTTCAGTGAGCCGCTCTATCTTACGCATCACTAACCAAGCAGCACTGCTGACCGTCAAAGGCTTTTGGGGCTTCAATTCGGGCGGAGGAGCAGGTCCAAGCCCAGGTAGTTCATTGAGTGAGTCTCGTTTTGGCCGTGGTGGTAGAGACTCACGAAATTGGTGAGTATAGCGGGCAACAGTAGCATAACTACCCTTGTAACCCTGCTGTTGAATCGCTTCAAACAGTTGTTTGGTATTTTGATGTCCGTTGTTCCATTGCTCAAGAAGATAGGGTGTGTATAGATCTAGGCCACTTCGTCTACATCGTGAATGACTCTTATATTCGGGAAACGTATCAGCCGCTAAATAGGTCTGAACTGTGCGCTTCCCCATGCCAAGGTGATGGGCAATATCTTTAATCTTGTATCCTTGCTGCCTTAAAGCATGGGTCTGTTCATAATTTGCCAATCGCCGAGCCCGATTTTGGGCCTTGCGTGAATTCGGATCAACGGGTGGATCTGAAGGTAGCGATATCGACTCTGTTTCCTGATGCTCAGCCATTTTGGATCTAAAAAGCGTGTACTCTGCGGTCTTGATAGCTTGTGAATCAGAGCTGAAAACTTTTTTCTAACGTTTCTTCTAAATTTTTGAGTAGGTGAAAGCGATCTGCGACCTGAATCGCATCGGGTGCACCTGCTGTTATGGCTGATTTATATGTCTTCGAACGATCACGAGAAACGACCTCGATACCGGGGTGATCGCGTAACCAACCTGCTAAAGTGTCTGCCTCGCGATCTGGTAATAGGACAAGGGGTTGATGTTTCTCGAGGTCCACCAGAATGGTGCCGTATTGATGGCCTCTACGGAATGCAAAATCATCCACCCCTAATATTTTAGGAGTTGAAATTGGCGGAAGGGGTAGCTTAAAGACAGCTCGTAATAAGGTATTGCGACTACTGCCATAATTGATCCGATAACTCAAACGAGCTGCAGCTGCACCCCCAAGAGCTAAGCCAATCTCACCTAGGTGCTCAGCAAAACGAACTGTCCGTCGAGCCCAAGGGACAGCCACCTGAGGTAATCGCTCAGTGAAGATCCGACGCTTACAGGCCTCATTAAGGCAGAAAAACTTGCAAACTTGAAGCAAGATGGTTAAGCAGAAATCCACACAGGGTAAGTCTCTTAGGGTTCGCTCATAACGACTGTGGACACGATGTGCTGTCTGATTACAGACTGGGCAACAGGTCACAACTTGGGTTGAAGAAACATGGAAGGTCATCTGATGGTTCATAGCATCAAGATCCCAACTTTCCAAATGGAGGGTGCTTTGGCACGGAAGGAATTGTCGGAGGAGTTCCATAACCTTACCTGGCAAGGGTTGATCTCTCTATTCTCTAACTCTTATTTCAGCATCACCAAAAGAGGACAAGAGCCCGAAGATGCGCAAATACGCAACTAGCACCAAAGGGCATCCTCACTACCGGAACTGATGAGGCACTTAAAGGATTAGGCTCTGCTTCTATACAGTGCAGAAACTTCAACTCGGCCTGATGAAGCTTAGCCGTTTCTAATGCTTGCACAAACACAATGGGGCGTAAGGACGAAGCATCTATTGCTGCCAATATGCGGTCATACCCCATGAGAAGTCTCACCCTTTGAGCGATAACTACAGCCTATGAGATTTCCTATCTTCCTGTTGCGAAACCAGAATAGGGTGAGTGTTGTATATTCAGCCCTCGGCTATATCAAGATCCTAACTAAGAAAACACCAACTTCGCAATTGCCCCCTCAACCTGCTCATCGGTAACCTCTGGATATCCCGACAATGCCGCCAATATTCGATGCCCTGAAATCCGCTGAATGTGTTTCGTCGGCACCCCAGCGTTATGCATCTGAGGCAGAGATGTGCGTCTGAAACTGTGAGTACTGAAGCTACCAAGACCTCTTCACTTCACCACCCCTAACCCTTCGGGTATAGGCGGAGCACTGCGAAGAGGTTTGGTAGAAAAATAAACCTTGTGGGCAAATGGGCATAATAAGCTTCCAACCAACTGATTTCGGGTTTTATCTCAAAGTTAGAATGGGCTATAATCCATGCTCTGCATAGCCTTCCATCGTTACAGACTAAAATGACGCCAGTCATTTAGTTTACTGTTCGTTAGGAGTGCAGATGCCTCAAACTAAGTCCCATAAATGGATTCCAACATTCTTAACCCTTGAGCAGTTTGAGACATTTGTCTTACCCCATTTGCACATCGGCAGCCGTGGTCCTCAACCAAAGCTCTCTTTGCATGCCATTTTCAACTACATTTTGAAGTTGCTGCACTTGGGATGTCAGTGGAGTGAGCTACCCATTGAAAAGGACAAAAATGGGCGACCGGAAATTCACCACTCCAGTGTTTATCGAGCCTTTCGACGTTTTGAAACCCATGGGTGTTTTGAAGACGTTTTCAAGGCGTCAGTCTCAATGCTTAATGAAAAAGGAAAGTTGGATACCAGCGTTATTCATGGGGATGGGACGACCACAGCAGCCAAAAAAGGGGGCGACAATCTGGGATTCAGTGGACACAAACATATGAAGGGTGACAAAGTGGTTGCTTTCTGTGATCGCAACTGCAATATCATCTCTCCATTTGTGACTGCTCCAGGTAACCGGAACGAGTCACCTCTATTCAAAACGGCACTGATGCAAGTGATGAGTACGGCCCGAACAGTAGGCATAGACCTGACTCAGACCATTGTCAGTTTGGACGGTGTGTACGATAGTCGTGAGAATCGCAAGGCCATTTTCAATCGGGGGATGGTGCCGAACATTAATGAAAATCCTCGTGGACGAAAGACGCCAAAGCCAGGTCCTAAAAGACGGTTCGATTCATCTATTTTCCAAGAGAGATTCAATACCATTGAGCGAGTCTTTGCTTGGGAGGATAAATTTAAGCGCTTGTTGCTGCGATTTGAGCGGATCAGCAAACTGCACTATGCCTTGAAAAGCTTGGCATACACCATGATCAATCTTCGGCATTTTTGCCAAGGTTAGGATCGATTTGAAATCTAATCATTCCAGAGGTCTCTAATACAGTGACCGATTTTGCCATGCTTATAGAATGGAATAATGGGGAGAATTTTCAAAGTAAAGCGATTCAATTGCCAGTTTCTACTTTCTCAGTTGTTCATATTAGATTTAACAGGCAATATTTTAGGTTAGCTGGTTAAAAACCCGAAATGAGTTGCTATAAAGATTTCAGCGCAATTAAGTACTAGACATGGAACATTGATCTCGCCATATTACACTAACGTTTGTCATAGTTTTAGTCTAATATTTGTCTGCTTTTCAGAGGACATTCTGAGAACTAGACATTAGTCTTTCAGGCAACTGGTTACGATAATGGCTGTTTCCTTCCCTAAGCTTACAAGTCTTGCAGCCCTTTCAGGTAAAGAGATTTAGCAAATTAATATTGTATTTTGAGTCTTCTGAAACCCTCACTTCGGTTCCAGTGCTAAATCCATCAAGAAGAAGAAACTGCATGAACTTGAATATCCACATTCAGCTTCTTACGCAGTGCAGTAAAAATTGCGTTCAGACTATCCATCGTTGGGTTTCCTTTAGCAGATAGCATCCGATGAAGACTCTTACTGGGCTTATTCGCTTCGACAGCAAGTTGTTCAAAGCCAACCGTCGCGTTGACTAAATCCCTCAATATTAATCGGGCGGTTTCCGGCTCACCATTAAGCATGAGGTACGCCGCTTCATCCAATAAAGCAGTTGCAAACTCAGGGTCCGACTGCACTCGGGAGTGGATAGTCTCTTTGAAATCTCTCGTCAATGCCATGATGTTTACTTCTTTTTTTTCTTTCGCCGTTGTTTCTTCTTTTGAGGATCTATATTCGCTCGCTTCTTCCGATTTTTTATATTCTTGAGAAAGCTCCTTAGCCTGGGTGATATCCGACTGTTGATCCTTCTTCGTTCCTCCTCCCAATAAAACAATCAATTCCTTGCCATCTTGGACCAGGTAGATACGGTATCCTGGCCCCCCAGTTGATCCGGTATTCACCAATCCCATCGAACCACTTCACATTTGAGGTGTTGCCTAATTCCAGACGAGAAACGGCAACCGTAACCTTTGCTGCTGCTGTAGCATCTAATCGGTTAAACCACTTTTGGTAGGGACTGGAGCCATCCTTTTTGATGTACTCTTGCAGTTTCATAGTGGGACTATAGTAACACAAAAGTTACTATAGTCCCACTAATATTTAGTTCGAAATAGCGATGGAAGGCTCACCTACTGGGGATGATACACTTTCTCCGATTATGGATAAACAAGGTTGGCATTTTAAGGTACACAGATTCGCAACTCAATGCTATAGATCTTCAGAAAAGCATCCGTGGTTTTAGCGACACTACATCTTCATTAAATATAGTAACTAGCTCCTGATACTCTTAGCTCTGGCAAGGATTTCAAGATTATCAGAGGTCATCCAGTATGCTCGCACAATTCAAACTGCGCTTTACCCAATCAACACGCAAAAAGATTGAAGCTAAACTGCGCCAGGCATACGGGAGTCAGAATTTACGTCTGGTCAAACGTATTAGTGCTTTATTGCAGCTTGGTCAAGGTGGTTCAGTGGCACAGGTAGCTGAAACATTGGCACTAGGCGAACAAACGCTCAGGGATTATCTGCATGCATTTCTAAAACGAGGTATCGCTAGCTTTAGATACAAAGCGTCTCAAGGACGTCGCAGCAAACTCACTCCACGGCAACGACAACAGCTCAAGTCATGGATTAAAGCAGGTCCGCTCAAAGCTGGATACGAGTGTGGTTGTTGGAGTGCAGTCATGTGGATTGTCAACCGGAATGTAAAAATATGCCTTTCAATTTCAGCAAGAACTAAACCCAACCTCTAAATAATGACAAAGATGGGTAAATTTAGTTGGAATACCTATTCTGTTCAATCTAGATATTTAGCCTTGTAATCTACCACCTCCAATACTCTAATTTGGAAGAAAATATATTGAAAGGACTTCCTCGACTTGCAGTCATTCGTAAGTCATAGTCGTAACTACGCTACATATTCCTGGTTCGTTATAGAAAGGTCTGTGCCCTATACATTAGTAAGTGGTCAGTATACTGCTCACAGCACTCCAACCTGGGTCACAGTAGTAGGAAATTGTCGATACTGTCTTTCCGTAAGTTGTTTCTTCCTGTTGAATTTTACCTTTGTGATAGGGCTATTTAAGATATTTACAAGGGGGGTATCTGGATATCCTAATTGGTATTCCTCACCCTTTTGAAAAGCGGCCCGAATTCGTCCAATTAGTTTTCGAGCAACAGCAACAATAGCCTTCTTCTTTCCTGTTCTCGGAAAAAAGCCTATTAAAAAAACTGAGCTAAAGCTTGGTCTTTTTCAATGGCTCTCCAGGCAATCTGAATTAGGATACTTCGGACTTGAACATTGCCCTGATGAGTAATATGTCCCCTATGGATCGTTTCACCACTGGAATGTTCACTGGGGGTCAGACCTGTGTAGGAAAATAATTGGCGCTCATTCTTAAACTGAGACATATTCCCCAGCTCATTCGATAACACCCGAGCAGACTGTGGCCCAACTCCTGGAGCAGAGCGGTAGGTCTTTTCGTTAGGATCTTCTTTGGCTTGCTGTTTGAGTTCTTGCTCAATTTTCTTGATTTCTTCTTCTAAATTTTTTCCAGACGCTCCAATAGGCAGTAATCACAATTGCCAATTCTTTTGATGGAGAATTAGCTAGAGTTTCTGTGACAAGTTTATGAGTCATCTCACGAGTTTCATCAGCATCAATTAAACCAAATTGATGAAACTTCATCCTGATTTTATTCTTAACGCTTGTGCAATCTCCAACAAGCTGTTTCCTTGTCCGACTCAATAACCGATGTGCTTCTTCTTCCTCGCTAGGAATGCGAATCCCCTTTAAGCGCTTTGCTTCCAAAAGCGTTGCCAGCTTGAGAGCATCACGTTTATCTGTTTTGACGCGATTGTTTACAGCAACTTCAATTCCCGCAGCATTCACTACGATATTCTGGATGCCATGTGCTTCGAGTTCTCGATGCAATACAAAACCTGAAAACCCAGCTTCATAAGCACTATAGATCGTAGCACCATCAAAATATTTGAGGAGTTGTTGGGCTAATGATTGTGGTGAGGCTTTCGTTGTCCATTTCTTGACGACCTCCTCCTCGAACCTAGCAACAACTGTATAAGTCTTCTTGTGTACATCAATCCCAATGAAGACTTCTTTCCCAACATATGATCTTGCTTTGGTATTTTTTCTTCATGACGGAACTCCTTGATGTCAAATCATAGAAGTAAATGTATTCCTAGCATTTAGGCTTGCACCTTACTGAGTGCAATGCAATCCATCATAGAAACATTAATGGTTCAAGACCTGATTGCGAAACGCTTCAATGTTTCCTATCATCCCCATTATGTGAGTACTCTACTGAGGAACTTAGGCTTTTCATTTCAAAGAGCACGGTTTGTTGCAGCTCATCTCAATGAAGCCAAGCGACAAGAATGGATGACACACAAATGGCCTGAGATTTTGCGTTTATCAGCAGCCAAAGATGCCCTAATTTTATTTGGGGATGAGGCCAGTTTTGCGCAGTGGGGGGTCGTTAAGCTACACCTGGAGTCTTCGTGGAGAGCAGCCAACATTGCCCACCAGTGGTAAACGGAAGGCTTACAAGGTGTTTGGATTAATTGATTATCATTCTGGTCAGTTCTTCTATCAAGGTCAGACGGGACGCTTCAATTCTGAAGGGTATACTGCTTTTCTAACTCAAGTACTCCAGCAGACTCACAAGCATATTATTCTCATTCAGGACGGGGCTAGATATCACACCAGTAAAGCAACTAAGCAGTTCTTTGACCAGCAATCCGCTCGCCTTACTCCTTTCCAATTACCCACATATTCTCCTGACTTCAACCCAATTGAATTCTTGTGGAAGAAACTCAAAAAAACGCAGCACACACCTACGGTTCTTCAAGCAATTTGATGACTTAGTTCAGCAGGTCGATGAGGGGCTACTGTACTTTAGTCAGACTCCCAATGAAATTACTGTCTTAATGGGCAAATATTGCAAAACCTTGGGTACACAAGCTGCCTAGCTAATCACGGATCTTTATCTGTAGATCTATAGCCATTTCTCTTAAACTCCACTGTAGAATTTCCTTGATGACAATAAATTTGCGCTCTCGGTTTTAGTGAGAGCGCAAATACTTAAGTAACCTGAGTTGATTTGTTACTGCCCAGGCTGAAGCATTGGTACCTCAGGAGTTCCAACAAAAATACTTCTAAGTGAATCAAGTACAGGGATATCTTGCTTTCTCAAAGTCGAAATATAACCGCGAATACGGCAGAACTGCTGGGCACCCGCCAACGAGCGGAAGCAACCTGAGATCTTCTGCTTCAATTTCATCATGCGAATATCCCGTTCAGCCTGATTGTTATCAAAGGGAACCTGGAAATCATACATAAAGGCCAGGACAGCAGATTGGTACTTCTCAAATCGGTCGAGAAGGTTTTTCGGTGTACTTTGTTTTTTCTTGCCTCGTTTCTTAGGTGCGTTTTCATCAACTGGCAGGCTTGGATTACTCTTGAATCCATCGGCTAATACTTTTCGGTAACGCTGCTCAAACATCTCGATTTGTTCTGTGCTGAGAGCTTTTAAGCCTTCAGCATGAGCACTCTCTACCTGAGTTTTGATGTCCACCAACAACGTCATCATCTCTTCAGCCCAAGGTTGCTGATAGTGCTCAACGATAAAGCGTAACTCCCGCAAATGATGAGCATTGCAGAGACCATGAGCACAATCATAGGTGGCGTAACTCTGCCAACCATCATGAATGCTGGTGCCCGTAAAGTTCGGCAGAATATCCATTTCGTCCATCGCTGCTTTTCCGCGTTTGGCATGAACAAAGTAGTAGGTCAACCCACTCGTACAGGCGACATGTAGCCACCATAGCTTGCTGTTCACCCGCAGGCCTGTCTCGTCAAAATGCCCTATTGCTGCTTGCTCAATACCGTCTTTGATCTGTACCTCAATCGGTTCTAATTTCTGAGCACAGGTTGTACGGGCATTGCAGAGGGTTCCTTCAGAAACCTGGCAGCCAAAAACTTCTTTCAACAGCTCACTCGTTCGTTCAAACGGCAACAGTTGAGCGTCCATCAAGTACACCATCAAGCCTTTAAGGCTGCTGCCATACTGAACTACATTGGTGACATCTGCAGGGAATACACCCCGACTCAAGGTTTGACAGTGCTCACAATATTTGACTTCTGCTTGATGCTCAATCACCTGTAATGACAAAGGGGGTAATTCATGAACCTGCCTAAGGTCATAGTTGTGGGCTGCTACTTCGGTTAAAGAGGCACCACATTCTTGACACTGAGTCACCGGATGTAACACCACGGCATCGATGGTATCACGCCATTCCAATGTGCGACCAGGATGACCTTTTTTGCCCGCCACTTTTGCGTTTACTCTTACCCCGTAGACTTTTTGTCCGCTTCCCAAAGCCATCGCCTGAGGGTGGTTTACTACTGTTACGACTATCCTTGTCAAGACGTTCTTCTAGTCGCTCTATCCGCTCGATAAGACGGGTGACTAGCTCAACAACCGCATCCTCACCTTGATGGTAGATTGCTCGAATATCAGATTCACTAATTGTCTGATCAGAGACTTTCTTGTTCAACGGAAGATCATGGATTGACTGCTGTTGTGCTTAAAACATAGCGCCAGAGAGAGTGATAACTTCATTCTCAACACAATGATTTAAGCCTGGGCAGTAACGTTGATTTAAAACTTATTTAGGATATTTTTTACAAAAAAATGTAGATCCTAAACTGTTTTAATAATCAGGGTTTTAGCTTTACCCAATATCAAAGTTAGTAGAAAGGTTTTACTCAGCGATATAGGGCTGATATTCTACATCAATGTTAAGGCTAATATTAGTATCGTAAACCCTTGCAACTAAATCTCCTTGGAAATAAATTGCGGTGTCTGTGGCCGCAGTACCGCCCCAATTTCCACTACCTAAACTATGGCACTGCTCTCTTAAGGAGTGATTGCTAGGATGTGTTTGCAGTATAAGCTTCCAACTCATTTCGGGTTTTTAACCAGCTAACCTAAAATATTGCCTGTTAAATCTAATATGAACAACTGAGAAAGTAGAAACTGGCAATTGAATCGCTTTACTTTGAAAATTCTCCCCATTATTCCATTCTATAGCAAGCGCCATTTTATTCAGGACATAATAAACTAGAGATACTGTTATGTCTTTCAATGGATGCCTAAAATCTACAGCTACGATTTACGTTGCAAAGTGATCGATGCTATTGAACTTGATGGCATGCCTCCCTCAGAAGCGAGTGACACCTTTCATATCAGTCGTAACACCATTAATCTATGGCAACGTCTCAAAGCAGAAACAGGTGATCTTCATCCCATCCCTAGACAACACCTTGGCCATAGCCACAAAATCACAGACTGGGACAAGTTTCGAGCTTTTGCTCAAGAACATCGCTATAAAACCCAAGCTCAGATGGCCGAGTTGTGGGAGGGGCAAATCAGTGAGCGTACTATTTCAAGAGCGCTGAAGAATATTGGATTTACTCGAAAAAAAAGACCTATGGCTACCGCCAACGTGATGAGCACAAACGGGCTGAGTTCGTCCAAAAGTTAACAACAGTAGACCCAGACGATATTGTCTATGCTGACGAGTCAGGGATGGACAATCGAGATGAGTATGACTATGGCTATGGTCCCAAAGGTGAGCGGGTCTATGCTTTAAAGTCTGGTAGCAGAAGTGGACGAGTCAATATGATTGCAGCTTTGAGAGGAAAGCAGCTCATGGCCCCGTTCACGATTGAAGGGGCTTGCAATCGCACCGTATTTGAAATTTGGCTTGAGACTTGTTTGATACCGATGCTCAAACCGGGGCAGAAGTTAGTCATTGATAATGCCACCTTCCATAAGGGAGGGCGAATTGAGCAACTGGTAGAAGCCGCAGGATGTGAAGTGTGGTACTTGCCACCCTATTCTCCTGATTTGAATAAGATTGAACGGTCGTGGGCTTGGATTAAAAGTCGAATTAGACACCAATTAGAGCACTTCGGTTCACTTAGAGAAGCAATGGAACATGTGTTGTACCTAGCGTCCTAATTAGAGTGGCGAATGCTATATAAGCATGGCAAAATCGGTCACTGTATTAGAGACCTCTGGAATGATTAGATTTCAAATCGATCCTAACCTTGGCAAAAATGCCGAAGATTGATCATGGTGTATGCCAAGCTTTTCAAGGCATAGTGCAGTTTGCTGATCCGCTCAAATCGCAGCAACAAGCGCTTAAATTTATCCTCCCAAGCAAAGACTCGCTCAATGGTATTGAATCTCTCTTGGAAAATAGATGAATCGAACCGTCTTTTAGGACCTGGCTTTGGCGTCTTTCGTCCACGAGGATTTTCATTAATGTTCAGCACCATCCCCGATTGAAAATGGCCTTGCGATTCTCACGACTATCGTACACACCGTCCAAACTGACAATGGTCTGAGTCAGGTCTATGCCTACTGTTCGGGCCGTACTCATCACTTGCATCAGTGCCGTTTTGAATAGAGGTGACTCGTTCCGGTTACCTGGAGCAGTCACAAATGGAGAGATGATATTGCAGTTGCGATCACAGAAAGCAACCACTTTGTCACCCTTCATATGTTTGTGTCCACTGAATCCCAGATTGTCGCCCCCCTTTTTTTGGCTGCTGTGGTCGTCCCATCCCCATGAATAACGCTGGTATCCAACTTTCCTTTTTCATTAAGCATTGAGACTGACGCCTTGAAAACGTCTTCAAAACACCCATGGGTTTCAAAACGTCGAAAGGCTCGATAAACACTGGAGTGGTGAATTTCCGGTCGCCCATTTTTGTCCTTTTCAATGGGTAGCTCACTCCACTGACATCCCAAGTGCAGCAACTTCAAAATGTAGTTGAAAATGGCATGCAAAGAGAGCTTTGGTTGAGGACCACGGCTGCCGATGTGCAAATGGGGGTAAGACAAATGTCTCAAACTGCTCAAGGGTTAAGAATGTTGGAATCCATTTATGGGACTTAGTTTGAGGCATCTGCACTCCTAACGAACAGTAAACTAAATGACTGGCGTCATTTTAGTCTGTAACGATGGAAGGCTATGCAGAGCATGGATTATAGCCCATTCTAACTTTGAGATAAAACCCGAAATCAGTTGATCATCATCACCCCAAAACTCTCGCCACTCGCTCCCGATCCAACCACACCCCGATCATTTCCTCAATCCGTTATGATTTGCTCATTAGAGACGTAAACCCCGTTTGAAGCAACCTTCTTATAGCGACTTTCAAACTATACTGCCAACGGCTGAGGGCTTAACATTTCAGATTGAGCTACAACTCTCTCTAACAAGGGATTTGAAGCTCATGAAGAAAGTAAACTTTCAACTCGTTCTGAGTATATTACTAGCTTTGGGTTTAAGCATAAGCTACTTCCTTAGTGTCTTATAACAGCTACTAACAATAATTTTCCAAGTCGTATAATGCATAAAAGTTGGGAAAGTTGCTGACGTTTGATTAGTGGTATATCTTTTGAGCGAGGATGGATTAGCATTAACCAACTAGAAATCTGTCATTAGATATTGTCTTCGTCCATCTGAGGTAATAGAGCCACGTTACCTATATAGTTTTCAAGCACGTTCTCAGCAAAACTAGAACAATGGTGCCTTATGACGATAGATATTGACCTCAAGTCAGAAAATCTAAGTGGTTTAGAATCACAACCCACCGCTGAAAGACAACCCTTAAATTGGCTGAAGCAGTGGTATCCGGTTAGCCCCTTAAACTATTTGGATAACTCTTGCCCCACCCCCCCCATCACCTTGCTCGGTAAAAATTTGGTGATCTGGCAACATCAGGGTCAGTGGATAGCAATGGATGATGTTTGTCCCCATAAATTGACGCGGTTATCCCTAGGCAAGATTCAAACGGATGGCACCCTTGTCTGTCGTCAACATGGTTGGTGCTTTGATCAGAAGGGACAGTGCGTCAAGAACCCGATGCTGGCTGATCCGACTGAGCAGGCAGTCGCTTACTGCAATGTTCGATCTCATGTAACTACCTATCCGACCCAGGTTGAACAAGGGTTGCTTTGGATTTGGCCAGATCATAATGCCCAAGCCTTTACAGACTGTCAGCAGAAACAACCCGCAACCCTGCCTGAACCTGGTTCAAAGTGGCATAAGGCTGATTGGCACATGATAGAGGTTCCCATAGGCTACACCGTTTCGATTGAAAACAGCTTTGACCCTGTACATGCTCAATTTCTGCATGAAGGAATCAGCGGTTTTTCACCCGCGAACGCGATTCCAATGCAAGGTTTCAAACTCGTAGACGAGCTATCGGCAGAGGATGGTTTTGTTCTTAGTCATAAAGGATATAACACCTTTAATCGAGAGATGGAGGCAACTCGAACATTCCGTCCCCCCTTGTGCCAACATCACCCAGTACAACTTGCCAATGGCTGGTGTCCAAACCTTTCAACTCTATTTTGTCCCGACAGCACCAGGATATTGTCGATATATTATGAAGTTCGTGATGGACTTAGATTTTCCGGCTCGTCCTTTTAGTTTGATGCCGTGGATGAACAAAAAAAATGCTAGGGTTGCTACCCGAATATGTGCAGATTGGACTACAACATTTGGGGCTTTACAAACTCAATGATCAGGATATTACAGCTATGTATGCCCAAGAACAGAATGAGGCTGTTCTCGATACAGGGCGTAGACGTACTCCCTTCCTCCCCTCTCCTGCGGATCAGGGAACTTTGACTTTTAAACGCTGGCTGAATAGATTTGGAAATGGTGGTCCTGAACCCAATTCTCTCTACGCAGAAGGAGTGGAAAGCCGAAGCAATGAGCAACTCTATGACCGCTGGCATCGCCATACTAAACTTTGTCCTCACTGTTGCCGTTCTATAGAGTGGATTGCAAAAACTCAGAGAGTTTGCCATCGTTTGACGACTGTGACGGTAATTCTGGGGGGAATCATGCTTTTGCTACCACTATCAGTCCGACTCAGTCTGGGATGCTTTGCAATTGCAATTCTAAGTCTTCTAGGACATCAGGGGCTCACAAAATTGCACTCGCATTTCATGAGTAGTATTCCGCAGCAAGGGATGCCAAACCTTCAACTTTGGCCCCATGGAGGTACTTGAACAGAAACTTATTGTTTTGGGTAAACACGATAAGTTTGCAAGTTGGGTTTCAAGCATTTATGAGCAAGTGTCAGATCTGTTCTACTCCCAATCACCCCCCAAGTCTTCGCCACCCACTCCCGATCCAGCCACACCCCGATCATCTCCTCGATCCGCTCCATCGTCTCACCTGGCCGCAGACTCAACACCTGCAAAACATCGAATGTGTCCTCCAATTCCAAGGCGCACTCGAAACAAAACTCAGGACTTTCAAACGGAATTCTGATGAAGGGCTTGCCACTGCCCTCGATGGTGATCCAATACTTCCCTGAGCCGCTTTTGGAAACCGTCAGATACTCTAGCTGACCCTTTTGCTTGGTCTGCTGAACCAGATTCTTTTGTCTGCTCTCCAGTGCGTGAAATTTGGACTCAAACGCTCTGGATACTCTGGGGGGTCGGACTCTTCTTGGTGTTTGCCGAGCTGAATACCCTCGCTGCGTTCTCCGAGTATCGGTGGGTTCGCTGCGGTCGTATCTGGAGGTGGGTTCAGTGTTGCGATCATCATCTTCAGGCTGTGGAGTCGCCTTGCGCTTCACTGGCAGATCGTCTTTCCGGTCGATGGTCGGGAATGATGCCTTGTCTGGGTATGTGGGGGGTGCTTCGGTGTTTGTCGAGGATGTCACCGGGGATTCGGCTGGTGGCTTGGGCTTCAGAGAAATGAGTTGAGGTGGCATTGCAGATATCCTGTGCTAAGGCAAAGCCAGTGTAGCCTTCAGGGAAGTACTCTGGGGGATTTCTGCGTAAAGAGACTGATCAGAGTTTTGTGTAAGCGGTCTAGAATCCAAACACACCAGGAGACCGCATCATGTCTAGAAAGAAACAAGTACCCAATCGAGTTGATGAGCTATTGGATGAACTCATTGGAGAGAATCCACAGCCAGAGGATATTCTGGGCGAATCAGGACTGCTCAAACAACTCAGCAAACGCCTAGTGGAACGAGCCTTGGCAGGTGAATTGACTCATCACCTGCATCAATCCTCCGTCGATGAGCGTTCTCATGGCCCTAGAAACAGTCGCAATGGTTACTCGAAAAAGACCGTCCAGACTGAACAAGGAGAGATGGACCTATCGATTCCTCGCGACCGTTGCAGTGAGTTTGAGCCTGTCCTCGTGCCCAAAGGCCAGCGACGTATCGCGGGACTCGACGAGAAAATCATCGCCTTATATGCTCGTGGCATGACCACTCGTGATATTCGAGTCTCAATTGGTGGAGCTGTATGGGGCCAATATCTCTGAGGGTCTGATTAGTGACGTCACCAATAGTGTCATGGAGGAGGTTAAAGACTGGCGCTCAAGACCATTGGATGAGGTGTATCCGATTGTCTATCTCGATGCCCTGTATGTGAACATCAAAGTCAATGGCCAAGTCAGCAAGCGAGCCGTCTATGTCGCGCTAGCGGTAACTGTGGAGGGAAACAAAGAGCTGTTGGGATTATGGATAGGGGCTGCCGAGCGGGAGGGAGCAAAATTCTGGCTTTCAGTGCTCACAGACCTTAAAAACCGAGGCGCTCAGGATATCTTGATTGCTTGCTGTGATGGTCTCAAAGGCTTTCCCCAGGCGATTGAATCGGTCTATCCCGATACTCAAGTTCAAGTTTGTATCGTTCATCTCATTCGCAATAGTTTGCGCCATGTGCCTTGGAAGGAAAGTCGAGCCGTAGCTGCAGACCTCAAGCCCATTTATCAAGCGGCCACTTTGGAGGAATCTGAGGCTGCCTTGGATGCGTTTGCCAACAAATGGGACCAGACGTATCCTGGCATCAGCCAAATCTGGATACGGCATTGGGATAATATTGCTCCGTTGTTTAAGTACCCAATGGCCATCCGAAAGGTTATCTACACCACTAATGCCATTGAGTCGCTCAATCGCTCACTGCGAAAGGTGATTAAGACCAAAGCTGTCTTCCCGAATGAAGAGTCTGTCTACAAATTGATGTTTCTGGCGATGAGGAATATCTCGAAGAGATGGACCAGACCGATTTTGAATTGGAAGGCGGCGCTGTCCCATTTTGCTATTCTGTTCCCAACACGATTCAACTATTGAATACGTTACGGCTTACACAAAAAATCTAAACACTCTCATTTCAATTGGATTTGGACACACAGTCGGCTTAAAACAACGGCGGCACAACGTGCTGATCTAGCCTCGCGAGCTTGGCATTGGGATGACATACTCACCTACCCCACAATTGTTTGATGCACGACCAAATACAATATCGACCTCACTGTAATCAGCATCCTGTTCAATGATGTCCCGTGCTTTCTCCAGTGGCGCTTGAAACTTTGTCCCACCATTAGTAGGACTTGTGATCAACAATCGGATCATCTGATCAATATCCTCTTTGGGATGAATTTGAATTGGCTCAAAGCAAATCGACTCAAACCGAATCACTGATAACACCCGATCTTGCTCATTCGCTAACTTCACCAAAGCCACAATCAGCACTTTTGACCATAAATCTCGGACTCAAGCATGGCCTGTTGTTGACCATAAACGGGCTTCCCTTAAATAGTCAAAAATCCAACTAGCTAGCCCCATTGGGATGAGTTGATGTTGGTATGTGCAACAATCAATACACCGCAAACACTTGACGAACTATGGCACCCAAATTTGACTATATGAATGACAGTGGAGCCGCTGACGTTGGGCAAAGTATCTTCGAGGAAATATCGGAATCCAGAGAGGAGCCTATTGCCGCATCACCCCGGATTGAAATCAGAAAGGTGGAAGTAGAATCAACAACTAAAAAGAACGGCCAATTTCTTGGAGTAAGGGAGAGCGTTCGCTTTGCCGTACCTAATTGCAACCTATCGGTCTTAACTGAAATCGATTGGGACGAACTATCAGTTTGGGCAGACGAGACTATCAAGCAGTATTTAAAGCTAATGAACCCAGAGCTGACGCCTCTATTCCAACGAGACAATAAGAAGAAGAAGTTCAAGCCAGCGAGTACTCAAAGTCCTTGCAGCTTGGCTGAGAGATACCCTTGTTATGTAGAGCTAAAGCAGGCGAGGGGCAATATGCTGTATGTTCATTCTAAATTGCCTAACTCAGATCGACTGTGGAAAAATACTTTTTGGTACTGCTGGGCTGAGGATGTGAATCGGGTCGAAGCTGGTCTGAAGAAAAAATAAATCCGACCAAAGAGACTGGGTGATGTAGATACACCAGTTGGTCGAGATCCAAAAGAATCGGCTTTACTGCAAAATCTCTTAATTTCAAGAGAGTGTTGATTTGAGTACTGTGCCGATATAGAATTGCCATCCATCTATGCTTGGAAGTTATGGCGAAAATCAAGATGTTATTTGAAGATAATAGAAATCATCTTGCTGGAGACTGAAATCAACATGGCTTATGTATGTGAATTAGACTCTGGCCAAAACGTGTACCTTGATAATCAAGGCGATATGACCCTAATCACTTCAATGATGGTTACCCCTGGGCAGCAACAGCAGTCTAGTAATAGTTTTGAAACAGGCTGTTGGACAGGTCTACCTGAAGTTTATCGAACATCCCAGGGAGCAGTCATTAAATTGACCACTACTCAAGGTGAGCAATTTATCCAGGTGCAAGGTAGCAAAATGAGCAACATGGCGAGCATGCCATCTTTGCAGAAGTCTCAACAGATACAGATAAACCAGGGTGAGGCGACATCTTTCACTGCTTCCATTCCTGTACAGGAGACTCTACCGCAGATGCAACCCATGCAGCCGATGCAGCCGATGAAAATGGGGGATATGGAAATGGGGATGAACCCAATGGAAATGCGTATGGGCAATATGCATCTGAGTATGGAGTCAAAGGGTTCAGAATCGGCTTATCCGGAAAAGACTCAATCAACAGGACGAAACTTTTGCAATCAGTGTGGAGTAGCTCTTGACCCAGAAGATCGCTTTTGTTCTAGCTGTGGACACAAATTGGCCTGAGATGGCTCCATATAAAAAATGCTCTGGCTGGAATAACCCCAGCCCGACCCCAAAAAAGTCTAATAATGCAGCATCCCCAAATAAAGGCAGGGAAAGGAGCAAAGGCAGCAGCTCTATTTACCATTGGTCATTAAGTTCAGCTTATTGTGGGTCTTGAGTTGTATTAAACTCTGTAACATTATGGAAAATTACACAGTTGGCCACTAGATGGTTGTGCTTGATGCGCTTGCTTAGCTCATCACGATGATTGACTCTAATCACCTGATGCTCCCAACCAAACGCCAATATCAGATGTCAACCACTGCATCAATCAATTAAAGATCAATGCCAATTTGGGTTCCAATGTGATATCCAATGACGCCAGCGTGGAGAACGATCTACAAAATAGAAATGAGTCTGATCGGCTGACACTGATTGATCGATAGAAGCTGAGCTAATAGGAAAGCGAGATTGTATGGAACCATCTATTTTAGAAAGGATTGTAACCGCACTTTTGGAATCGGATAACCATCTTTGATGGGTTGTATCTATGACCGCAACATATTCAGATGTGACGCTTGGCGTATGGAATATATCAGTCTTGAGCTGACGAAACCACTTTTTCTTACCGTTATTGACCTTTAAGGCTGTGATTCCATACCGGGATATATGTCTATAATCGGGATCTGGATCGCATTGGATATATAGGGTCTCGGAATCCGTTGTCAAATTATTGGTGGTAGACCCAGTTCCACAAATCCCTTCCGATCTCCACTTGTTTTTCCCCCGTTTTGGCATCAAAGGCTGTTACCGAATTTCTATCACTGATTAATAAAGTATTTCCTGTTAATCCGATCTTTTTTAACTGGTGTAGATAGTTGAAATTTAGGTTTTCCACTCTCAGCATCCCGCACCTGAATCTTCTCGCCATCCTTAAAGTACACAGAATGTTCATTGGCGATGAGAAATTCATCATGGCTAGTTAAATGACTGCGACAAAATTGCTCAGGTAATCTAAATTCCCATTGAGTCTGTTTGATCCACAGATCCCGCTTTTTCAGAACAACTTTAGCTTGATCACAACCTGTTTTCCATATGGGGAATTGCTCAAATGTCATCATCCATAGGATCTGATTATGGTTAAATAAACTAGTTTTACCATTGAAAGATAGAAAAAAAACGTTGAGAAACTTGCTCATAATCACCCGTTTCACGATCAAAGACCACCATCTGGTTAAAGTGATCATTGCTTCTGATCGGTAAATTAACAATTAATGTCTGAGGTGTAGCAACAGGCAATGCAATTTGTAGAATATTGGCTTTTTTCAGCATAGTCAGAAAAAAAATTTTCTACTCAAACAAGCTGCCCTGTTTGAGTAGAAAATGCTGAAATTTGTTGCCAACCCTGCCCATTCGAATCCGTTCGGATAATTTGTAGGAAAAGCTTGCCATTATGAATGACAGGCGTCGTAGCTTCTCCATTAAAAGAATCTAAGACTTTTGACCAACGTACCTTACCACTCTGAGCATCGATAGAAAATAATCGAAGCTCCTTCCAACTGGCAAATACGATAAAGCCAAGACAGCACAGTATGAATCCAGAAAGTCCCCATCTATTCAATAAGCGCTTTCTCATTGGGTGAATTGATTGCTAATAGTACTTTCTAGTATTTTCAATGACATTACAGTCTAGCTAATGCTCAAACTACAAATTTGTAAAGAACTTCACATGGATTATAAAGAGCTAAAACAGGCGATAAGCAGCTACTCAGAGATGGATTTAGAACAGCGAAAAAAACTGGTATTCTCCAGCAGCAGAGGCTTACAACAAAGCAAGACCTCGTTACCCCCCGAGATTTGATTGGTCAAGTTATAGATATTGCTCAAATATCTTCTAACTCGGATATTCTTGAGGTGGGATGTGGTCCTGCGACGGCAACAGTCGCATTTGCTCCATTAGGCTCTCAGATAGTTTGTTTAGAACCTAACGCAGATTTTTGGTAGTTAGGTGAGATTATCTCAGCCCCAGGGCTATTTCATTCAAAAATGAGGGATGATATGCAGGCTGCACTTCTTTCATAACTTATGTCATCGCTAGCTATTGTAGATGCTTTTTCAGACCTACCAGACACTCGTCGCACCGCAGGTTTACGCCATAAACAGACCTTGTGTTTAGCCTTGTTCACCCTTGCCGTTGCAGCAGGGAATCGAGGCTTTCTTGCCATTGGTGATTGGCTCAAGTCTTACCATGACCCATTGTTGGTATTGTTCAATCCCCCCAAACAATGCTTACCGTCTTACAGTACGATTCGGCGGGTATTGCTTCGAACAGATGAAGAACGATTTGCTCAATGCCTCAGCCACTTCTTTGAGATCGTTCCTCAGCCTGGAGAAACCGTCGCGACCGATGGCAAGGTGCTCAAACATTCGTTCCTATCTAAAACAGACAATCCTTATTGTCAGCCCCATCCCGCAATCATGATGGTCACAGGCTATGTGGTAGAGAGAGGTTTAATCTTGCCCCCTTATGAAGTGGACCAGAAGACCAATGAAATCAAGGCCTTGCCTGAAATGATTGAGCAGCTTGCTCTCAAAGGAGTGGTCTTTGCCTTTGATGCCATCAACACCCAAAAAAACAGCTCAGCTCATTGTTGACAGTGGCAATGAGTATCTCGGGGCGCTCAAAGGCAACCAGAAAGGCTTATTGACTGATGTGAAAGCGCATTTTAAGCCAGAATCAACGGTTGAAACCCTGGAAAAAGGGCATGGCCGCATTGAAAAGCGAACCGTTAGTATCTGCCGTGACCTGAGTAATATTCGACAATGGCCAGGTCTCAAAACACTCATTCGGGTTGAATCACAACGCTCTGAAATCTATAACGACATGATTGTCGATACCCAAGAGACTCGCTATTACATCACGTCACTGCTGGAGGAGGTAGAACCTTTGGCACAAAGAATTCGGGGGGTATTGGGGAGTAGAAAACAAGGTCCATTATGTTCGCGATGTCACCCAAGGTGAAGATGCTTCAAGGATTCGGACCACACCCCTTATTGGCCTGTTCGTACAAGCGCGTAATCTATCACTCAATCTTTATCGAGAATATGGATTTACCAATATGGCTCAGGCAAAGCGGCGATGTGAACAATCACTAGAAGTTCTGATGGATGTTTTTAGAATGAAATAGCCCTGATCTCAGCCCCTCTAGCTAAGGGAGGCTCGAAAAAGGTATTGCTGAAGGGAGTTATTGAGCCAAGATACTCCCATGGAAGAGAAAAAAAGGCCATTACTTTCAGAGCTAGCTTGCGTGAACTCTAACTGTGAAAGCTATGGTCAAGCGGGCCTTGAGAATTTAACAGTACGTAAAGTCTACGGACAAGATCGAATACGGTATCTGCGCTGTCATAGCTGTGGAGCAGAGTTCAGTGAACGCAAGAACACTGCCTTTTGGAATACAAAAATCCCTGAATCTCGAGCAATAGAAGTAGGTCGTCAAATTGCAGAAGGAACGTCTATCAAAGGAACATCACGTCTGACCTCCACCCATCCGGATACGGTGAAACGTTTGACCCTCAAGTTTGGTCAGCATGCCCAGGACTTTCATGAGCAGGAAGCTCAGCAACTGGATATCGACATACTAGAGATGGACGAACGTCATGGATACGTCGCCAGCAAAAAGCAGCAGTGTTGGAATGCGGTATCCATTGATGCCGCCAGTAAATTCATTGTCCCCGTGGCAGTTGGTCCCCATAACACAGACCTGATAGAAAGGCTGATGCAAGGCAGTCACAGACGACTAGCTCATCCCCAAGACCTGGTGCTGATGACCGATGGAGAAGCGAGTTATCGCACTCTCTTTCCGGTCATCTTCGGGGTGTCTTACCTCCCCCCCCGTCAAAGCACGATGGGTCGACCTCCCAACCCCAAGTATCGGATTCCTCGAACCCTTGCCCACGTCCAAGTCATCAAGCATCGTCAGGGACAAAAGTTAGAAGCCGTAGAGGTGAGCAAAGCTCATGGGAGCTGGCAACGGATCAATCAAGCGCTAGATGAAATAGGGTACAACATTCCCAACACCTCAACTGTGGAGCGTTTCAATGGCACTGCACGACGGATAAATGCTCATCAAGTCAGACGCTCACTTGCTTTCGCTCATCGCAGTAATACTCGTCAGGCCGTTGCTTGGTGGAGTGCTACAGTTTACAACTGGGTGAGAGAGCATCGCAGTTTACGAGCTCCTCTAGAAGTACCCGAGGGTAAAAAGCGCTTTCAACAGAGAACTCCTGCCATGGCAGTTGGATTAACTGAACACATTTGGACCGAAGCTCAGATCCTCAGAGCACCCGTTTATATAGCTTCTCAAGAATAGGGGGCTGAGATAATCTCACCTAACTACCCTTTTTGGTCTCATTGCACAAATTGTAGGGGATGCCATGCGTTTACGACTTTATCAGCAAGGATGAGAAAGTGAGTAATTACAGAATTGATAATGAGTGATTACAGAATTAATAACAATATCCGCAAACTACGTTTTTTCCCATAATGAAATAACACAACAAGAACTAGCAAAGCGTGTTGGGGTTACCAGACAAACTATTAATGCGTTAGAAAAAGGAAAATATTCGCCATCATTGGAACTGGCATTTCGCATCGCGCTTGCATTTGGTGTGCCTCTTAATGAAGTATTCTCATACGATCTTGACGACACGATCAAATAGTTCAACACGATTCGATCTCGACGGCATGTTTTTCTTGGTTATAGAAATTGCCGCTTCATTATTAATAATTTGGTATGCATGAACTTATGGCGTTGGTCTAATGCCAATTTCTTGTATACATGAACTACTCAATTGGAAGAATTGACCCGTTTGCAATACTTTTGAAAATCTATACAGGTCATCTCGCTGGGTAATTGGTATAACACCTCTTTCATTATTAAATTGAATCAGCCATGATAAGTCTAAAGAAATCAGAATGGATCATCTTGATCGGATTACTTCTACTTAGCTTTGTCCCTTGTGTAGGTGGAATATTTCGACTGGTGGACCTGCTTAGCAGTTCAGGATTAGTACCTGAAAATCCGAGAATACAGTTAGCACCAATTCCAGTTGTATTCCACATCTTGACCGCTGTTCCATATTGCATTCTTGGAGCCTTTCAGTTTCTTCCCAGTGTTATAAGAAGGTATCCAAAATGGCATCGGCTAGCAGGTCGGCTATTGGTTCTAGCAGGTATGATTTCCGCCCTTTCGGGGTTGTGGATGACTCACTATTACTCCTTCCCTGATGAGCTTCAGGGAGTCCTACTTTATTGTGTTCGTATTATCGTTGGATTCGCCATGATTGCATATATTTTACTAGGACTAGCAGCGGTTCTAAAACAGCGGTTTGTGCAACACCGAGCTTGGATGATCCGTGCGTATGCACTAGGTCAAGGAGCAGGAACGCAAGTATTTATTACAATACCGTGGTTATTGACTGTTGGAGAGCCAAGTGGGCTTACTCGAGATCTATTAATGACGTTTGCCTGGATTATCAACATAATCGTAGCCGAGAGGGTGATTAATAACCGAAGTAACGGGATTGGATCTGGTACAAAACTGGGTAACAGCTGACTGCCTGACATAAGTGACTCAAAGCCTTTAGATACGTGGCTTTTGGATGCTGAATAGCAAGGTGTATAAGGCTAAATTTTGGCATTGTTCGCACGTCAAACGCAACCTAACCGTACTACCAACTCTCTTGCCTTAGGGGGCAACGTTGCTATTCTTACAGTGCAAACCCATACGAGGAAAAGGCTTTCAGAGATGTGTCAGGCAGTCAGGGGTAACAGTGTCATAGGCGATCAAGGTAATCTGAAGGCTAGTCGTTTTGGAAGCGTAAATAATCTGTAGTTATTTAGCTCAATTCCCGATGAATAATTTTCTGAATTATAGGTTCTGAAAAGGTTTAAGTGGTAGCTACAGATTATTTACGCTTCCTATGAAAATTGCTGTAAACCCTGGCTCTCAGCTTAGATCTTATTTTTAAGATCGAATACTAAATATTCACCTCAATAATGAAGTTTTAAGCTTCCTTTGCTGGCTTACAACTTTTAATTTCTCCAAAAATGATTGGCAAACACTCAAAATCATATTGGTGAAATTCACCTAAGTCTGATTTTTCCAGTAAACCATACTTATTCTCTATCATTGCCTGGTCGTAAAGCTTTGTTTTTGAAATATCACTCACATCACAACTAGAAATATTAGTGAATCCTATTTCATCAATCACTTCTACTATTTTTTTCCATAGTAGTAGTCTTATAAAGATAAACTTCATTAAATATCATTAACTTTCGCTTTTCCTCTTCATTAAAAGAGGTTGCTCTACAAAAAAATATCTTTAATATAGATGCATCCACCTGGTTTTAATACACGAAATGCTTCACTAAGAAGGCGATATGGATTATATGAATAACCAAATGATTCAAGGAATATAACATGATCAAATGTATTATCAGAGAAACTTAGATCGTGATAGTCACATCGTTGAATCTGAATATTCTCAGAAAGTTTTGTTTGCTGAATAAGGTTTTGAGCAGTTTTGACTTGCTCATCTGAAATAGTGACAGCATATATATCTAAATCATGTATGCTACTAGCAATATCAATACTCGGACCACAAACTCCACAACCAGCATCTAGTACTTTCTGGCCTGACTTAATTCCTGCTCGTTGGGCACATAATAAATTACTTTGATAGTATGATTCGTACTTATCATCAACTTTAAGAAGTCCAGCTTGATAAGTTTTACCAAGGCACTTTAGATAAAACGGATTCATTTTATTATAATAATTTCTTACGCTATCTAAGTATTCATTATTTTGTATTGGAACACTTTTACTTTCAGTTTGATGAGTATAAATATCACTATTTTGATTGCTGAATGGTGCCTCTTCGTTTTTAGACTTAGGAAACCAACGATGTCCAAAAGCTAAATATCCTTTTGCTGACAAAAGAATATTATCTTGATAAACAATTTTTATAAGACTTAGAGTTCTCCAAAATAAGCTATTTGCCCTAGATTCAAAAAAGCTTATCGTTTAAAGATAATTCTTCAGGCCATGACTCTGGCTGGTCTAATTTTTTTTGTTAGTCCAGGCCATGAAAGAAGAGCATCCTTTTTTTTGAGTTGTACAGATTCCTTTGTCAACCATTAAATCTAATAGTTGAGACCACCGTGATTCTTTTGGAGGTTGCCGATTTAAGAAGCACTCCACTCCGATCCTAGGTAAAATGGTATCACCGATATCAAATGTAATAACATGGTAATCAGTAAATCTGGAGACATCATCTACTAGGTTTATAAGAACATCTATTTGTCCTGGCCAACCAATTACGTTTAAATAATTTTCTAATAGACGTGTAGTTAGTCCTTTAATATTTACTCTAACTGTTGGAGTTGTACGAGATAGCATGATACCTAGATATGTAATCTTGGCATCTTCTACTAATGAAGAATGACATAATGCAAGATTTTGAATCGTTTTAGTTGATAGCGCTCTATTACTCCTACCTGATAGATCCATGAGATAATCTTTAACTCTATCGAAAGTTAATAGGGAGTCTTGATTTAGAGCGGCAATTATACAGGGTTCAACTTGTAGCTGCTTTTGTTTATCAATATCAAACTCTAACCATATATCATCGATAGTTTTATTCATGGAAGAGTCTTGATGAGACCATTCCTGACAAAAAATTATGTACAGATTCAAGATGTGGTGCAGATTGAAAATATTTTGCAAATGTCTTTGAATATCTCGTGATATTGCCTTGAAAATCTACACGCTTTTGCTTTTCTCCTAAACGACATTCAATGCCAGCAATAGGAAAATTTGGTAGGTCTTGTGTCAAATTATAGATACTTGATAAAGCACTATGAGTCACTAATGAAGAATCAAGATAGGGGGCAACTACCTTGAAGTAATGTGCCATAGAGTTATTCATAAAACATTACTCCAAATAAGCCCAGTATTTATTATCATTAAATGTTTTAGTGTTTGCTGAGAAGAAGATAATATATATTGGCATCAATAAAGTTTTAGAATCTAGGATCTATTTAATATTTTTTAGTATTTCAAAGTTTTTCTAAAAAAATCTTTGAAATAAGTTCTTCAATTACAAGTAATCGATAATATCAAACAGAAAATAAATAAGCATACATACCAGAGTATATATGCTTAAGTAAAGATCATTTACTTTAGAAAATTAATTTTTATTAGGAGTTACGAGTTTTAATATGCTCTCATCAAATCTCCTATATCTTCTATCGTCATGCTAAGTTGATCAATGCCAATATCTTTTCTTTTTCTTTTTTAAAGCAGATTCAATATCTTCGCGTGATACTCCATTAGCAAGTTCTAAAATGCGATTTACCAAAGTCTCTTTATTCTCACAAGCTTGAAGTTCTTGTTGCAGTTCAGGTGATGCGACAACTTGATCTAAAAAACTGCTCAAAAGTTACAGTTGACATTAGTTATAACCCTAGACTTACATCAGTAACTTCACTAGAGTACCATATCCAATATGGTCTATAGGCTATGGTTATTTACTGAATACTATCTATTAAACTAATTTATCTACTCTGTAACAAGTTTTTAAAGCTTCTTCACAGCATGGCTAGATCTTATATATCAATTTCTAAATTAAGAAGATGGTGTTGTTTCCCAAAAACGATTTTGGGCTTCCTTAATATATTTTTTTGATATCTATATAGCCACCAGGTTGATCTCTTGCATCTAAAATACGCGAGGAGAGCTTTTGCGTGGTAAGTCCTAGTAGTTGATTATTAAACAACAAAAGAATTTTTTTTGTTTGTAAATACAACACTATTTCTTGAACTTTTTCCCATTCACAATTTGAATTACAATTGTGAGCCATTATGTATTTTAGCTTATTCATTGATATTGTAGTTTGGCAGTATTTATATACTTGATAAGTTAATCCTTCTAACAAGATTTCTTTTTGCTTTGTACAATTTCTAGTATCTAAAATTTTCATATGCTTACCATCATCCTCAATAATATTGAGAACTGGAGAATTATTTGAATAGTAATTATTCTGCCATTCTTTTATGTATTGCTCTAGATTATGATAATTACTTTCTGAATTATCTAGATTGTCATTAGGAATATTTGAACTGCTACTACTAGTTTTAATAAGTTCGAAGTGATATGCAAAATTATTAAGCGTTTCTAAATTTAACGGATAAATATTTGAGTAATGGCTAAGAGGTTCTAGTTGTAGGCCATATTCTTTAGCTAGATTATGATAAGGACTAAATCGATGAAATCCAACTTTCCTGACTTCAGTTGGTGGTTGTAAGTGTGATATTAACGGTAACCAATCTAATACTTCTTCGTACCAGTTTAATTCTTCTTTGGGAAGACCAACTAGATAATTCCATATCATTTGAATGCCTAGTTCTTTTCCCCCACTTAAGTAATTGGATATTTATTAGTGCAGTAGTGCCTTTTTTTCACTAATACTAAAGCTTCATCATTCATGCTTTCTAACCCAGGTTGTAGCCAATGAACTCCTGCTTCAGCTAGTTGTTTTACTTGTTCATATTTTAAATTAGCTTTTGTTTCAAAAAAAGATTATGTATGGATCTGGTAAATCTGTGAATTTTGGTAGAACTGTATTTATAAATTCTAAATTTAGAATATTATCTACAACAAAAAAACTTCCTAACATCATATTTCTTAGAAAGATATGCAAATTCTTCGACTACTCTTGGTGATGACTTGGATCTATATGACATTCCCTGTCCATTCAAGCCACAAAAGGTACAATGCTGTTTTTGCCCCCCACCAACAACCACGGGTAGTTTCTATAAATAAACCTGGACTAATATAAGGAGAAATATTATTACAAGATTTTAGCGTCTCAAAGTAATCATCAAAATCTGGTATGGGTGTCTGGTCAAAATTTGTTACTACTGCTCTTGGTTTTGGCTCATTATTCTGTAAGTTCTCCCCGGACTTGGGACCGAACACTCCGTAAGGCAGATCATGAGTGTTTATATTTTTACCCTTTTCGATTAACAGACTGCATAATTTTGGGAATATTTCCTCTCCTTCACCAGAACAAACAAAATCAACCCAAGGAAATTCTTGATGAAGGGTAAGACCCATTATCCCTTCACAATTTGCACCACCCATTATAGTAATTAGGGAAGGTTTAAGTTCTCGCAGTCTTCTGAGTAGTGCAAGAGAAGCACAATTTTGATGAAATGTAGAACTACAGCTAACGATTAGTGGCTGGATATCTAGAATATCTTGAGCAACTCTATCTACAAATTTCTTTGCTCTTTCCCTCGTTTCATAGAGAAGATCAATGAACTCTTTGTTGCAATTTTTAAGACTTTGAAAGTATTTTGAGTCATCAGGCTCAAAGTCAGGAAATGCACTACTAGAAAATAGCCATTCTCCAACAAAAAACTCTGCGTATAATTCACTAAAGACTTTGTACTTATATATACCTAGTTCTTCAGCTAGCCATAAGTTCGGATAGAGTGCTCTTGAATTGATATGACTACTCTTCAAACTTGACTTAAGCAATCCTAATGCTAATGAAGGGGATTCAATTCTTGCAAAAGGCATGGATACTAGGCAAACATCAGTCATAGGAAACTTCTATCATTAAGCGGAAAATAATTATGCTGGAATATTTATGCTCTTCTTATCTTCTTGCATCATTATCAAATTGAGACTTAAGACTGATAAATCTTAATTCGAGAGTACTAGCTGAAGGCTATTATCTGAAGCTACCGTAGTGGTCATAAGTCGGTGTAAAGTCTGAAAACCTTTGAGGGTCTTACTTATTATTGAGTATTGCTTTGTATTGGTATCTGGATAAGCACTGTAGGAAGTTAGGAGATTATGATCCCTTCGTTGTTCTATATGGTCAACCTCATACCGAAAATGAATTATAGCAATCTGAAATCAATCGTGAGATGTAGAGAGGATGAAATCTTTACCAGTATCCATTTAGGTTGAATATAATTCTCACAACTCACGTCAGATCGCTATAGATGCTTATCTATAGAGGAAAGGAGCCAATTTTTAAGGCTTCCCGATCAGGATAATTCTTACACCGACTTATGACCACTAGGATGACATCTTTGCTAAAATCAAACTTGAAAGAATTCAAAAACGTTTAGCGGAATAATGTTCGTTTTTTTCTCAATGAGCTTTCAGTGATCTCTTACTACTAACTTTTTTTAGAAGAGACTCCATCTGGACTCAGGATAGTATATACAGCTGAAAGTTTAAGTAGTTTTAATATTATGAAAAAAAAAGCTATTTACATTTAGTTTGGCCATCCTAATTTTAGCCCTTATACCAAGTAAATCTGATTCAATCGGCTTTGGTGTTGCGACATATCAAATTGTATATGTTGGACAAGCAGTAACAAAATCTGGTAATAAAGGCCTAGTTAATATTCGATTTAATAATAATAATTGGGGAACTAACGGGAATGCCACCTTCATTACTGAAAATGGCGCACGAGGAAATGTAAGGGTTTTATTCCAAAATAGTAAGACATTCAATATAGCTGGAATCCTAATGCAAAATAACCTGCGCTGGGATTTAAGATCAAATTGTGTCACAAAAGCATTTAAACCCATCAATTTTGCCTGCGAGTATAGCTTATCTCCGAAAAACGTAAACTCTACTCATATCTCAGGCAGTTTGAATGCTACAAGGCATCGCCATGAGTGTAGATATTTGCCAGATCCTCGATCTTCAGTCCCTAAAGGGCCTTTATGTGGTTATTACCCTTATTGAAGAATGATGCTCACCGATGAAAAGCTACATAAAAAAACTGGTTGCGGGTTGCCTGGGTTAATGAACGCTTTGACTCCCTATTCCCAGGTGTCACTATTCCAGAAACTAAGGCATCCCCGATCCGTTAACTACGCCCCAGTAGAACTAGATCCATTGTTTTTTTTGCTGAATTCTAGATATTCTCGCCAAGAGTCTTGAGTCCTCTCCAGTCGCCTACCTGTAAATTATTCCGGGTTCACTTACTCTGCATTGGTTTGAGGGAGCCAGAGCTGCTGCTATTGGCCATTTAGTTCCGCAGTTCTCAGTACAGTTAAGGCGCGAGTTACTCGTTCAGACTAGCTTATCCCCTTATTCTTCTGGCGAAACTTGCTGGTAAGACATTGCCGTAGTCATCACTGAGTACAATTTTGACTTTGACAAAAAGAGATACCTTCCAATCTGAGTGGAGTGAAACCATTGTAAAACTTCCAAAACTCAGACTGGGTAATGCAACCCGGAAAAATTTACAGGTGGGTTAGGTTTATTGACCGTTTGGGCTGTTGCCCGTGCCGTCATTTCACCTAAAACGAATCGCACCTACTCCAAATAATTCTTATTCTCTGCATTAGACTATTTCTTACATAAAGAACTGCCGATCTTCTGGAGTCACTACCATCCAGTAGAATAACTGGAACGACGCAGAGCGATCGCATCTTTTGAAAACAGACTCCATTTTCTACCGCATTTTTAAGACTGACCCTGGCATCTTATTTGAACTGCTGGGACAATCCCGCGCAACCGCCCAAGACTATGAATTTAAGTCTGTCGAAATCAAGCAGATAGCCTTCCGTATTGATGGCGTTTTCTTACCCACCCCTGATGCTTCAAGCCAAACGGTCTGGTTCGTAGAAGTCCAGTTTCAGCGTGACCCGGTATTTTATCAACGGTTCTTCTCTGAGATTTATCTGTATCTGGATCTGCATCCTGAAACCGTGGACTGGCAAGCGGTTGTTATCTACCCCAAACGTAGTATTGAGCCTGACTACCCCCATGTATTCCGAGCCAATTTAAACAGCGATCAGGTACATCGAGTGTATCTGGAAGACTTGGATGAATCCGTTGACTCTCTAGGCGTAGGTCTGATGCAGTTGATTGTGGCTGACTCAGCAAATACCATCACCCAGGCCAAGACAATGCTATCAAGGGTTCAGCCTCAAGAGCAGACAAATCCAAGGTTTGCAGCGATAATGGAGTTAATTGAAACGATTGTGGTCTATAAATTTCCACAACTAAGTCGGGAAGAGATAGAGAGTATGTTGGGCTTAAGCGAACTCAAGCAGACCAAAGTTTACCAGGAAGCCTATCAAGAGGGTGAACAGTCGCTTGTTCTCCGCCTTCTCAACCGACGCATCGGTGACATTGCCCCAGAGTTGCAATCCCAGATCCAGTCCCTGTCCCTCGACCAACTCGAAGCACTTGGTGAAGCATTGCTCGACTTTACGGAACCTGCTGATCTAGTGAACTGGCTGGAGAAAAATCGAGCCGATTAACAAGTGACACATCGGCATGTTGAGCCAAGCGCGAAATAATTTGCACCACAGAGTATGAATTCCAAGATCTCAATGTTAGATCTGTGATTGTTATTCCAGATTTTTGACCAAAATCTGTATTACACGAAAAATTACACGAAATAATGATATGGTATCCTAGGACTGTACAATTCTCTCCCCACATATGTTTCACTTGCTATGTCGAGGGGAGTAAATATCCAGGAGTCTGGAGACGATGCAAACTCAGCTACCTGTTGCCGAAACCAAAGAGTCGATGCCCGCTGAGCAGCGCCTGACGTTGAATAATATTGCTTGGGACACCTATGAAAAAATTCTGGATGCCTTCGGCGAACATCGAGCCGTTCGCTTGCACTACAACGAGGGAGTCCTTGAATTTATGGTTCCGCTAGAAGCCCATGAAAACCCCAGTGATATCATTGGAGCCTTTATTAGAAGGTTGGTGGTAGATAGTGGCTTTGATCTCAAAAGTATGGCATCTACGACCTTGCGCCGAAAAGAGCTACAAAAGGGAGCTGAACCTGATAAGTGTTTCTATATTCAAAATGAATCTAAAGTCCGAGGTCGGGAAGTCGATCTTGAAAAAGATCCCCCGCCTGATTTAGTGCTGGAAGTGGACATTACCCATACGGATATTGATAAGAACCATCTGTATGCCAAGTTTGGTGTCCCTGAGTTTTGGCGCTTCGATGGCCAAACATTAACCATTCTCCAACTCCAGGATGGGGAATACCAGGAAGTTGAACAGAGCCTGAGTCTTCCTTGGGTTAATAAGTCATTGTTCTACGAATACCTCAATAACTGTAAGACTTTGGGCGAAGCCCAAGCGTTACGCCAACTTTCGACTTGGATTGCATCCCATTTTCCTCAGTCATGATGCTATGCCGCTACCCCCTAACCCCAAATGCTTAGCCTGTCTGGATTATTCTAGGGCTGAAGCCAAACGAGTGCATGGTCCCCAAGGTGATGGCTGTTGGAAGGATAATACCTGCGATCGCAAACGAAATCATTACCGTCACCGAAAAGAAAACAATGCTAAACGTCGGGGAGAATACGCTGACCAGAAAGCAAAAACAGCGCCAGTAAAAACCACGGAAACCTTCTCGATTCCCGTCCTGGCCCCACCCGTAGCTTTGCTCTATCTTTACAAAGAAAAGCCCAAGGATGCTCACCTCCATGCCCTGGCTATCAGTGTCTGGCAGGGGAAGGAGAAGCTAGCAGAAATTGAGGCTGTTCACTGTATGGGGATGACCAATACCCAGGTGAATCGGTATTTGAAGGAGGTGCTGAAGGTGCTGGGCGATCGGTATGGAATCACGGAATTTGAACCCCCCAATCCGTATGGAACCCTCTGAGTGTGAAATTGCCGAATGTCCTCTAAAGGATAAGCTCCATGTTCACTCAGCTTGAGCTTGATTTTGCCAGTGCTTTGGCCTCTGCTTTAGACGAACCTGAGCAAGCTGATATTTCCCTGATGTGTGCCTCACTGGAGCAGCATCTACAGGGCCGTTCTCCTCATGAACAGCTCCGGGTAGCTGGAGATGCGATCAAGGATATGGCTGAGGTTTGCTTTCAACGGGCAGAGCTAATGATCCAGGGATGGGAAGACAGATACAACTCTGAAGGTCCAGTCTTGGATGAGGATTTCCTGGCCGGGATGGTTCAGCAGACCATGTTTCTGGATGTCTCGGATCTGTGTCGTCAGCCGAAGTCACGGAAGAGTCGTCAGGGGTTCACGGGGGGTTCCTGTTGAGTCTGTCGTGGGGGAAGTTAGTAAGGATGCTGTCTTGGATTTTGTCGATGAGTTGGAGTCTGGGGAAGCAGTTGCTCTAAAGGTCAGCCATGTGGAAGATGTGGGGGCATGGGTTAGTGCGATTTGTGAGTATTTGGAAGGGGTCAAGGATGCCGCGTCGTTTGTAGAGTTGGTGAGGGAGCTGGAAATGCCTCCCGTTACTGTGCTGATCGGCTTGTTGTTAGGTGGCTTTCGGGTAGAACAGCGGGGAGAATTCTATAGTCAATCTCTTCGGATAAGTCAGGGGTTGATTGAGTGATTTGCAACTAAAACTAGTTGCAGTTATTTATAAGATCCGAGATAATATAACCAGTTCTGGTCTTTGATATGACTCGTAAAGAGAAGCTGATTAAACGCTTTCTTACCCGCCCCAAAGACTTTACCTGGGACGAGTTAGTTGTGTTGCTTGCCTTTTTTCAATTTTCTGAAGTATCGACTGGCAAAACGGGGGGTTCTAGAAGACGTTTCATCAATGAAGAGGGTCTTGTGATCAGCCTTCATAAACCCCCATCCACGAAAAAATATTAAAGAAATATCAGATTGAACAAGTCATGGACATTTTTGAACAGGAGGGGCTGCTATGAAAAAATATGATGGAATACAAAGGCTACTTTGGCTCCGTTAATTTCAGTGATGAGGATGAAGTATTCTTTGGAAAGGTTGAGTTCATTCGCAGCTTAATTAGCTATGAAGGTACTGACGTTCAATCTCTAAAATCAGCTTTTCATGAAGCCGTTGATGAATATCATTCTGATTGTGCTGAAAACGG
Organism: Acaryochloris sp. 'Moss Beach'; assembly: GCF_021497025.1. Lineage (NCBI taxonomy): Bacteria > Bacillati > Cyanobacteriota > Cyanophyceae > Acaryochloridales > Acaryochloridaceae > Acaryochloris > Acaryochloris sp. 'Moss Beach'. The sequence continues at coordinate 30,134 of NZ_CP071724.1, read as the reverse complement.
AATTGAGCCTGAACGTCCCTTTAAGGGAAGCTTCAATATTAGACCTGGAACTCAACTTCATAGACGGGCTGCGATCACAGCTCAGCAACGAGGGATTAATCTTAATACGCTAGTAACTGAAGCGTTGGAGAATTATCTACAACCATCAAAATAGAAGGTTAAATAACTTCAATCTTATAAGACCTCAGAATCTGTAAGAACCAGGCTTGACCTAGAGGAAAGTATGCCAAAAAAATCGAATATTAAAGGCTTCGAGTAGATTTCCTTGAGAACTTTTCTTTTTTTCAAAGATCTCTCATGTATTTGGCTGACAACCACCGCATAGTCTTATATATGAGGGCATTGCTTAGACGATGGTTAAAGACCAGGGAGCTAGCGCCTTACTGAAATCATTTAGGAATGTAGTAAACCGATGGACTCTAGCCGTTCCGCTCAGCTTTCTCTGAAGATTCAGTTAAACCATCCTGCGCTATTGGAGGGGCTGGATGTGTGGTTGCAGCGAGGACTGATCTCTGATGTCAAAGTCCGAGAATTTTGCCAGCAAAACCTGACCTGCAAACTCTTAGTATCCTCACAGAGCATAGAGACAACTGTTACTCATCAAGTTAACAGGTTGGAGGATACCGTTCCCTCATCTAGCGACTCACCTCAGGTACCAGCTCTACAAATATCTTCCCCTCCTCAGCAGCAAAAGACAGACTGGCTGACACAAATTCTGCAATCCCTGATGGCAGAGCTGAGCGTCTTGTGGTTGCTGCTGTTGGGCGTTTTTATGGTGGTGGTATCCTCCGGGGTGCTGGCCGCAACCCAATGGCAGTATTTTTCATCTGCAGGACAGTATAGTTTGCTGCTGGCCTATACCCTGGTTTTCGCTGCTGTGGCCTATGGACTAGAGCGCCGCCCTCAGCTACAGCTCACAGCTCGGATGCTGCAGATGACCACACTGCTGATCATCCCAGTTAACTTTTGGATGATGGATCAGCTCAACCTCTTCCGTAGCGGAGGGGGCTGGTCAGTGGCAGTACTCTCTGCCCTCACCCTCACAGGGATTTTGACGGTAATGTTGCGCTTGAGCCGAGGATCTCCGTCCTCCTCTATAACCCGAATTGCCAGCATCAACATCGTGGGATTGAGCTGGCTGCACTGGGGATGGGGGCAGCCAGGCTGGCCCTGGTTTGCCACCTATAGTGGTGTACTCGCAACCTGTATAGCCCTTGCCTATGAAGACTACACTCAGGGAAGCGATCTCACTTCTGAGGAAACCGAAGACTCATTACAACCACACCTGGAATGGCTACAGCTAAGCCGAATTGCTCTGATGGGTGGTCTACTGCTGCTGTTGTTCAGGGCTATTGTGGTAGCTCAGATCCCACTTTCACAATTGAGCTTAGCAATTGCTCTATGTGGCTGGTTGTTGTGCTGGTTATGTCGCCGCTCTCTCCAGCCCTGGTTCTGGGTAGGGGTAGGACTGCTGATCATAGGTCGTTTGGCATCACTATCCCTACCTGGGCAGACTTTAGCGATTAGTGGTCTCGCCCTGTGGATTTTTGGGGAACGCCTCTGGCATCGATTACAGAGCGTGGATTTGATCTGTCTCTTTTTCATCGGCCTCCAAATACTTTGGCCCCTGACTCATCTTGTATCGGTAGGTCTACGGCAGCAGGTGGTCACAACAGCGATTGAGTGGGCATCTACCGATGTAGGAATGCCTACCGTTCTTTGGGGAGTCGGGTTATTTCCCTACTGTCTTTTGACCTTCTGGCTAGGGGGCCAAATTGCGGCAGCTGTCATCAGGTCAATTGACTAAGGTTGCAGAAAGCTTAGCACTGGTGTTGGGATTAGTTTTGACGCTCCTCAGCTTCATTAATCCCTTAACTCGATCACTCAACCTGATTGTGTCAGCCCTTACGCTCGGCTGGATCGTTCCTCGACGGCCCCAAGCTTGTCCGTTTTTACTCTACTTGACTCAAGTAGCAGGTCTTTCAGCTCTCTTCGCGAGCATTGCTTTTTGTTTTCCTCGCCTCGACCTCACAGTCTGGGCCAGTATCTGCCTAGGAGCCATGATTACTGAGTGGCTTTTGAGCGGTTGGTTCGGGACAGTGAGATGGCAGAAAAGTGCTTGGGATCTAGGTCTAAGCTTGGCTGCAGTCAGCTATGTTCTCTGGAGCAGTCAAACTCAGATTTGGCAGGTGTTATGGCTAATGACACCCTTAATGCTGACCGTTTTGGGAAGCCGTACCGGTTTTCAGCAGCGAACATTGGCAGCAGGTCTAGGCATGGCCACGTTGGTGATTGCTCAGACCCTCACTTTCACCTGGACTACTCCTCGTCTTTTAGGGTTGTTGGGCAGCACCGTGCTCATGTTCTTCAATACCCGAACGCTTAAGCATCCGCTTGCGGGAGGTTTGACCGTTGGCTTTGGCCTCAGCTTTATCTACGCTGCTCTCTGGGAACTTCGGCAGGGACAAGTTCCCCTAGGGCTATTCTTAAACTGGATCGCCCTGACGGCTCTGCTGCTTTGGTTTCTGCACAGCGAGTTGCAGCGACGCAGGCTGGGACGTTGGTATACCAAAGCTCTAAGTGGATGGGCCTGGGGACTCAATACTCTCAATCTGTTGGGTATGAGCCTCTGCTTAGGCTTGCTTTACAGCGGCTGGGATGCCATTGGCCCTAGCCCTCAATATCTAGTAGGAGCAACGGGGCTAGCGACAATTGCCATCACCTATCATAGTTGGCGAAATCCGTCGGAGATCAGCCAATTTCAAATTGCTGGGGGCCTAGAGATCTTGACGGCCAGTCTACTGCTCTTGCAAGACAGTTCGATCGTAGAATTAGGGATGGCTAACCTAGCCCTAGGAATCCTAAGTCTCGGTCTAGGTGCGGTGCGGATGAAACAGACTGAGCGACCATACCAGGTTAGCGAACAGCTCATTCCGCTCTTCTATGGCAGCTTAGGTTGGATATTTGGCCATAGCAGCTTTACCGCCGCCACTGGTTTCTTTACCCTAGTATTCTGCTTAATCGCCATTGGCATCAGCCGGCGGCAAGCTAACTTCAAAGGCGCAACCTTCTTAGCCATTGCTGGTCTAAGCTGGGGAGCCTGTGAGCTTTTGATTTACCAACTGCTGCAGGCGATCGGGGGACGGGTCGCAGATGGTTATCTTATGTTTGCGGCCCTGGCCACAGTCATTGCTTGTAGTGAATATATCTTGGCACCTTGGCTGGCCCGCTTTGTGAAGCTTTCAGTAAAAGAATTACAGATGATCGCCAATCTCCACTGGATCGTAGCCAGCGGTTTGGCTTCCTTGGCGTTGGTCGCTGGATTAAGTTCTGGCATGGAGGCGTTGTGGATTGGGATGACTACTGGCTTAAGCAGCTATGCCTTTATCCACGGACGTAAGCGCGAGGACTGGATCTACGCGGGTATTCTAGAGGTGAGTGTGGCACTAGGCTATGGGCTTTATCTTACGGTTCCCCTGCTGTTATTGCAGCACTGGGGGGCAGCAATGGCCTGCCTCTTAGCCGCTGGCTTTTATCAACTGCCTTGGTCTATGTGGGGCTGGTCTAAACGACCCTGGCGACGGACGGCCCTAGTCTTACCTCTGGGGGCAACTTTAACCACTGCAAATGCAGTTCTGATTCCCACTCTGCTGACTGTAGGAGCATTCTATGCCTGGATAGCGATGCAGGAACGGCAACCCCGATTCAGCTATATCAGCTTATGCTTGGCAGACTGGGCCATCTGGCGGCTTATTGGACTTTACCAGCTCCAAGGACCATTTCCGATCGCCTGTCTTGTCGGAGGCTCCCTCCTATATCTAGCCCAGCTTGATCCTATCTTTAATGCAGACACTGCCCGCAACCAGCGCCATTCACTGCGGATGCTGGCCACGGGCTTGATGTGCTTAAGTGCGCTATCTGAATCCGATGCTCAATTGCTGTGGGGATTTGCAGCTGCGGGCTTCTTCTTACTGTTGATTTTGGCTGGTCTAATCCTTCGGGTACGAGCTTTTGCCTATGTGGGTAGCTTATTTTTCGTCCTTAAGGTGGTGCGTCAGTTCTGGCTATTCGTTGCCGATCAGTCTTTCTTGCTGTGGGCCATCGGGATTGTTGTGGGGCTGCTGTTTATTTGGGTGGCAGCGACCTTTGAAGCTCGTCGATCTCATATGACAGCACTCCTAAACTATTGGGTTGATGAACTGAGATCATGGGCTTAATGGCTGAGGAAAAGGGGAATTCGACAAAGTTATAGAGGTCGCATGGCACTTCGTTGCAGCTTCATTACCTTTAGGCCAGTTCCCAAGAGGCCAAGGCAATAATTTTCAATAGAATAGAGTGTGGCACGCAGATTCATATACAAGCCGCTAAAGTGTATTGAGACTCCAATCCGTCAGCCAAGATGCCTCGACAACCCTTCTCTAAGCCAGTTATTGAAGAAGCAGAGACCATTTCCTTACCCACCTCTATCAATCAACGCCCACAAGTTCCAGGGATAACCATTGATGGAGCCCACTCTCGGGACCTGGATGATGCCATCTGGATTGAACAGAAAGACAACCTCACGACCCTTTCAGTTCATATCGCTGATGTCTCAGAACTCGTCCAACCTGGCACCCTCATCGACCAAGAAGCCAGGACCCGGATTCAAACCTTATATTTTCGGCATAACAATAAACCGATGCTGCCCAGGTGTTTATCCGAAGATAAACTCAGTCTCCTAGAACAGCAGCTTAGACCCACAATCACCCTAGAGATCACCCTGAATCAATCCGCTGAAATTCAGCACGTTGAAGTGTATGAATCTCGGCTGATCAGCCATAAACGCTTTACCTATGAACAAGCAGATGAAGCCCTCTTAGATATCAGCCTTGCCGACTCCATCTTTTTGTATCGATGTTGGCAATGGGCTGAGCAGTTGTATCAAAGACGAATACAATCCAAGAACTTTAATGGACTCACCCTACCGGAAGGGTACTACCTAGATGAAAACGGTACTCTTTTGTCTACAGACTTCACCCGCTATCAGAGCTATCTGATTATTCAAGAGTTTATGATTCTGGCCAACACAGCTATTGCCCAATGGCTAGTCCAGCACAACATCCCCGCCATTTACCGGAACCATACCCATCGCGCCATTGGTCCTGAACAAACCCATCAGTTTGAGGCCCTCGTTAATGCCCAATCTGAAGAAGATATTCGCCGCGTTTTGATGGGTTGGCTTAATCCTGCTGAGTATGGCCCTCAGCCAAAAGGTCACTTTGCCTTAAACCTATCTGCCTATTGCCACTTCACGTCTCCAATTCGTCGTTACCCAGACTTGATCAACCACCGCATGGTCAAAGCTCACCTCCAAGAGCAGACCTTGTCCTATTCCCCAGAAGACATATGCGAGCTGTCCCTGCACATTGAAGCCACCCTGCAAGTCCAAGAAGAAGCTCAAAAAACCTATTACAAAGCCCAGCAGCGACAACTCTATGAATCTCAACTGCAATCACCCGAGGTCATTGAACAGCTGCCAACACGAGAGTTTTCTCTCCTGCTCCGATTCGCTCTAGAAGATGGTCAGGGAGAAAAGCTTAAAGCTGAAGCCACCACTCGCTTACTATCTGGGAACGTAACCGTTGAGGATTTGTTTGTCTTGCTTTTGTTGGGTGATGACCTGCAGTTACAAGAACAGGTCTTGGGTTACTTAGCAGAACATCTCCATGATGCTGCGAGCATTGTCAGTATTGCTCTCAATCAATTGGAAGATTGGGAGAGTTCTGCTTATGTGGAAGGCAATCAAGAATCCCCCTTTATGACCTGGTTAGAGATTCTGGTTGACCAACAGATATTGACGACAACTCAACCGGGTATCTCCATGAACAAAATGGGGGCAAGACATCAGGCTTGTTTAGCTTGGCTCAAGGCCTATAAGAACGGTACCTTAGTCCATCCAGAGCAGAGAGAAGCTCCTCCTATCCCCCAACCGACGACACCTAAGCCTCCAGCTGTCCTCACTAAACTTAAACAGTACCAGGAAGGGCATAATTGTTTGAGTCTGCTTATGGAGTTGTGCCAGGGCTTTCAGTGGCCACAGCCAGCATTTGAGATTTCAGAGCATGAACAAGGTTTTCTTTGTGAATGTCGTCTCAAGGTTGAAGAGAATGAAATGGTTGGCAGCGGTATAGCCTCTAGTAAAAAGACGGCTAAGCATAGAGCTGCGAGACAGATTATTGAAAAGCTTCAGGTAACCCTGATCCAAGATGAATCCTTGGTTGCATCTTGCTGATCAAATAGCCCTATTCCACTTCCAAGGAATGTTCAACTAAAAACCGGCCTGCTGATAACGCCACTAAGTTATTCTCGTAGAATTCCCCATCAGTGTGAACCTGTCTTTCTGGAGTGATGACCCAACATTGATAGCCCCACTCTAAATCGAGAGAGACTCCGACGAGCCAGCCACCAGGGAATCCTACTAATTCAGAAAGCATATCTGTTGCCATTGCAACCTCACCGTTTGGAGGTAAAACATGAACAAAGGTATCTTATTGACACTATCTTAGTACAGAATTACTATATTGGTCTAGCACCCCAAAATTGCCCCCCTTTGGAGATCCCCGAATGAGCGCTAAAAATGACATGACTGAGAAGCAAAAAGCCCTCGACTTGGTGATGAAAAACGTTGAAAAGACGTTTGGCAAAGGGGCGATCATGCGACTGGGAGATGCCACTCGTATGCAGGTCGAGACCATCTCGAGTGGGGCATTAACCCTGGACCTCGCTTTAGGGGGTGGGCTTCCTAGAGGACGTGTCATTGAAATATATGGACCTGAAAGTTCGGGAAAAACAACGGTAGCCCTCCATGCGATCTCCCAGATCCAAAAGACTGGAGGTGTCGCGGCCTTTGTCGATGCCGAACATGCCTTGGACCCAGTTTATGCAGCAGCCTTGGGTGTCGATGTATCAGAGCTGCTTGTGAGTCAGCCTGATTCTGGGGAGATGGCTTTAGAAATCGTGGATCAGCTAGTTCGTTCTAGTGCGGTTGATCTGGTGGTGATTGATTCCGTTGCCGCACTCACTCCCAGAGCTGAAATCGAGGGAGATATGGGTGATTCCCATATGGGCTTACAGGCTCGGTTGATGAGTCAAGCCCTGCGTAAGATTACGAGCAATATTGCCAAATCAGGTAGTACCGTCATCTTCCTCAACCAACTTCGTCAGAAGATTGGGGTCACCTATGGTAACCCTGAAGTGACCACGGGAGGTAACGCCCTAAAGTTCTATGCATCTGTTCGCCTGGATATTCGGCGGATTCAGACTTTGAAGAAAGGGACTGATATGTATGGCATTCGAGCAAAGGTCAAGGTAGCAAAGAACAAGGTTGCTCCTCCCTTTCGGATTGCAGAGTTTGACATCCTATTTGGTCAAGGGATTTCAACAATGGGTTGCCTGGTGGATATGGCTGAAGAGAAGGATATCATTGTCCGCAAAGGAGCTTGGTATAGCTATGACGGTAGCAATATAGGCCAGGGTCGGGAGAATACCATTCAATATTTCCTAGATAATCCAGAGTTTGCTCAAGATGTAGAACAACAGGTGCGTCAAAAGCTTGATCTTAGTGGGGAAGAAGCATCAGCCGATTCGGTTACAACTGATGAGATAGAAGAAGCTGATTGAAAGTGTAATATATCTACAGGCTATAGGCTCGTCATGCAGCTACTGTCAAGGCTGAGATTACAGGTACTTGCCAGTTTTCATTCCATTCATTACTGGTGATCATCCCTCTAATCTGCAAGATATTATGAGCACCATCATGAGTCCACTGCATTTTCTTAGTTCGTTTAAAGCGGTCATTGATAATCGTATCGATATGAGATTCTGCCACTTGACTGGTGTAACTCAGACCTTGTTGATCTCGTTCTTCATAATTCACTAGATAGGCTTGATTGTTCTCTAGATAGTTATATAACTTCTTCAGTTTTGAGCGCTTCTTTGAATCAGTAATATTGTTCATCAGCAGTTCTAATTTCTGCAACGCCTCATCCGACTTGCCATGCCATAATTTCCACTTCACTCCCTCTAAGGTTTTTTCGAAGGCGTCTTCTACCGCCCCTCTGACATTCTGAAATCGCATGGCAAGATGAAACCAATCCAATATACACAGAAGAGTTTTGCAGTGTGGAGCCAAGCTTAAAATCACTGACCAACAATTTTGAGCACCATCGGCTAAAGCCGTGACCTTAGTCTTTTTCGTCATACCCTGCTTTCGGGCTGCATTGAGCGTAAAGAGCTTCATGGTCGCTAGTTCGTCATCTTGGGCTGAGAGGGCACAGCTTTTATCCTTGATCTGACGATGATGGCTATCCACTTCGATAATATTTTCTGGACGGTAAACAACAGCAGAGAGCGCTTCAAAGCTACGTTTATCCTTATCTTTGTCAGGGATATGCCCCCCATCCACTTGGAGGGTAATCTCTTGTGCAATGGCAGTACCTTTGGGTGTTGCCAATGGTTTGAGATTCTCTTGGGCTAAGGTTGCCCCCACTTCATTGGTGAGCAGCTTGATTTTGTTATGGTTATTGACCGGACGGCGATGAACCGTCAACTGCTCCAAATTAGTCTCGGCTTTTCGGAAGCTGTATAAAGCACCTTGCTCACATTGCAGTTTCGCTAAATCTGGGTGAATACAAGTGCCAAAGACAGAGGCCGTTGAAGGGGTACTTTGCCATTTACAGTCTGGATTAAGACATTTGTGTTTTTGGATGCGGACTTTATGATCACTGAAAACAGCATGAAATTTAGAGGGCGTAAATCCCATCTTTTTGAGCTTATCCCCACATCTTGGGCAAACATCATAGCCTGTTTTAATCAAGGTTGATTGCACGGCTAAAACAGAGTTCTGAATCTTTTCTAACAGTGAGATTTGCTCTTCATGACGCAGACCTAACTCTAAAATGGATTCTGGTGACTTAATGTCATAAACTTTAAGAGTGTCACGTTTTAAGACCTCTTGAGAACTGACGGATACTTTCTCAACGACTACCCGTAATTCGTAATCCATCTCAAAACTCCATGCCATCTACCTCACTCAAAAGAACGTAGCATGAATACATATAAATTGTAAATCTATTACGCTTCCATGATTGAGTATCCCTGATCACCATACTCAAGATCTCAAAATGTCTGAATGTTGCTCAACTTTGGACTAGATCTGTAACCCTGAAATGAACAGTGCCGGCATAACCCCCAATAGAGCCAGTAAATTTATATATCAATTAACGTAATTTCTAAGTAATTAACTGAATAAATATAGAGAAGATATGTCCTTTTTTATATTTTTTTACGAAAGAACGATTTTGGAGCATGTAATTATGAAAGGGAATGAAAAAAGTAGTAGACGTTTTTTTCAGATAACTTCCAGCATGATTTTTTGCCATTGAAACCATTGATAACAAGTTATAATTCTGGCTGGAAAAATATTAATCTAATCTATTCAAAATCACCTTTGGGTGAGATTCCTGAGCACATCAGTATACAACATACTATTGCTATACCTACGAGCATTCCTCGAAAAAATAATAACCGTTCCCTCTCTAATAAATGGAAAGATGTACCCGGTACAATCATATATTGGGACAATAAATCTTGATCCAGCCTATACACCTCGTAAGCTTATTCATAAGCAAATATCGGAAGCAATAATTCTTTCTCTAGATCCTGAATTTGTTTTGAGTATAGATAATGATCATATTAATTCTAATCATATTGAGCTATTACAAAACTATGGAAAAGAGGATCCAGTAATTTTTCAGATTGGGCAAGCTCTCAAAAAAGAGATTGAATCAAGAAGCTCTTTTCAAGTATATGTTGATTCACTAACAGTATGCCTCTCTGCCCATTTATTAAGATATTACTCAACCACTAAATATAATTTTAAAGAGTATAAAGGAGGTTTATCTAAAAACCAGTTAGATACAGTCATTGAATATATAAATAGTTATTTGTCAGAAGATATTTCATTGAAGACTCTCGCGAATATAACAGGATTAAGCCAATTTTATTTTAGTCGCCAATTTAAAAAAAGTATGGGTATTAGCCCATATCAATACATAATTAAAAAAACGAATTGAAAGATCAAAATACTTATTAACTAATGATAAATTGAAGATTTCTGAGATTGCTTTGATTTGTGGATTTTCTCATCAAAGCCATCTGAACCGACATTTTAAATCCTTAACTGGAATTACTCCTAAAAAGTATAGAAACTCAACTAATTAACTTTTATTTGTATTTTGATATAAGAGCTGATCTAGACTAAAAAATCTGAAAATAAAATCATCTAGGTTGTTTTGAATATATTGAGTTTGGGAGCATTTCGGTTTTTGCATGTACATATTTAAGCTCATCACTCAATAGATTTATAGCCTTAATTTCAGGATTAAAGTAGTTAGGTTCAAGAATTTGCGCATAAGCAAAAGTGATATGTTCACTATGAATTTTATCTATCTTTGGATCAGTTGCTTAGTCTCTGATAAAAATTAGTGGGATTATGTACTCGAAATAAATAGTTATGACAAAAATATTTCAAATATTAAGTGTATTTTGACCAGATATTCTAATTATCCCATCAACATAATCGTTATCACTTTTTCTGTGCCTCTTTTCTGTCGAGAGTAAAACCAGTTTGCCATCAGTGCTAACATTAACTCCTGCACCCCAACGAAAGGAAATCTCTCTCAAAACGCTAAAACCTAACGGTCTCTTATCGTGCCATATACTTTCCAGTTTAATCCTACCACTAGCATCTCGAGATAAGTGCATGATTTGAGCGTATTCGTAATCTTTCCCACGACCTGATGTTCCAGTGAGACAAACTAAATATATTTGACCATCACAATCCGTAACTAAGCTAGCAGTACCACCTGCACCAATATAGCAATTAGAGTTAACCTTCCCATCTTTAATATCACAGACCCCATCAGGCATTCGATCTGGCTCCCAGAAATCAACATATTTCCAATTCATAGTTGGGTTGATTGTTGAATCCTTTGAATCGAAAAACCAGATTCCGTTTTTACCGTTGTCTGCACCCGCTACAGCCATTAAAAAGCCGCTAGGCGCGAGTTTAATAAAGCCTACACTCGCTGCAGCATCTAAAGAAACACTTATATTAGATGGTTGCCCTCCAAGGAAATGGGTATAAACATGCCTAGGCTCAAATCCATCAACCCGAATAAAGTAAACTGCAGCACGGTTGTCTTCTTCTTTGGGTTGTTCCATAGCTACAGCAACATAGTCACCATGTGCTTGCAAACCACCTGGATGATCGTGTCTACCATAGCTCTGCTCATCTTGAATATCAAGAGTTCGCTCTTTTTCTAGGTAGTCAACATTACTGGGATGTGAGTTAACGCCATCTACCCCGACAGGAATATTAAGTGCAAAAACTTTGAAACCTGTACTATCATTCGAATTGAAACTTAGCACAGCACGAGCATAACGCCTTCCACTAATTGAGGCATCTGCAAGTAACCCAACCCCTTGATTATGATTACTCCTACCCCAAATTCCTGATATAGGCTTGGGAAGTCGAAATGACTTTGACTTCTGGCCAATGTTTAGCAATGGTGGTTCCCCCAAGCTGACTTCTTAAAGATTCAACACACCTAGATGCATCTTCAGTATGAATTTCTGATACATATCCTAGAAATAAACGTTTGCCCTGTAAGCGGCGAAGCTGCTCCAGAAGGGAGAACGGATTTTGTATTCCCGGTATATGTCCAAAAAAATCATGAACAACACGTATAGTTTTGAAGCTCTCGAAATCAATGTAATTCGACATGGTTTCTTTTAGAGATAACATTAGAATTGCCCCTTATAGCGATACTTGGTGACCCACATAACTTGAACAGTTAAGCGAGTGACAATATGCTTTCCATGATGCTTCTCTACCGTAGACTTTTGCTGCTTCTCTATCCTGTATTAGAGGTGTGTAGCAACTAAAGCCTCGCACTGAAAAAAGCGTAGTTTTGGACTAGCGTATTTTGGTTAATAAATAAAGTATTTCAGATGTATTTTTTTATCGATATTTTAGACTTCTTGTAATATTCAGTTCACGATATGCTACTGACTTATTCTATGAGTTGATTTTGCCTGTATATTTTGGTCCTTACCATACCTTTTGATCAATTAAAGCTGATTTACAAAGCAAATCTTAAAAAACGCTTGCATCCCCTGTGAGTCAATGATTATGGTGGGTTGCAAGCCTACCTAAACTGATTTCTTAAACCCTTGATATTAGATGGTTCTAGTGACTTAAGAAATTAGTTCTTTTGGAAGAAATATATTTATGACGTTCCCTTAAAAAAATAGTGATTCACTAAAGGATATTTACGCTTATACGCCGACTGAGAGAGAATGAGTTACGCCGTCTGCGCTCACTGAGATCCTGTGTAAAACTTAAGCTGCCTACATTATAAGTACCTTCAATATTGACAGCAGCAGCACTGAGGCGCTCGATTGCTCTAACAAATTCGGCCTGATTGCCTCTGATGTCAGGGTACCGATAAACACAGGCAACCTCTTGGAAGTAACCAGAAAAATTTTGCCCTGATCGCTAGGGCTGTTAGGCTTGGTGAGAATGTAGTACTTAACGGCAATCCCATTGAGGTGGAGATGCCGAATTTGTAGTAGCTGAGCCTGCCGCAACAGCGTAACCTTACCGGAGCCTCCGTAGGATCGGGGGGTAACTGGCTACGAAAGAAGCCCAGCACGTTTCGAAAGACAAACATGTTCCCCTTGATAGAGGCGCCGATACAGTTGGTGAGCTGTTTGAGTGAGGTTGCCATGATTCACCCCTATTGCAATGCGACAAGTACTGGTATCAATCCTTTGCCACTATCAAGTTCACCCAGTGCCTTACCAATAACCGAACCAAAAGCTTTTTCAGGGTATTGTGCTTTCATCGCATGTCCGGGTATTGAAGATGTTGTTAGCAGATCACCCACTTTGATGGAGATATTATCAGCTTCCACTTTGCAGTTAACACGACCCATCAATGCGATAGGTAATGAATTCTTCGTACCTCTGTTTCGTCCTAGAATGATACCAGGACGGAACTGACCTGCTCCAGCAATAACACCTACAACACGACGGTCATATGCTTGGCTGCTAACTCGTAAACGAGAACCGTCACTAATGACCATTACAGTTCCCGGTTCAGCTGCTTCTAAAATTTCTATTTCAAAATCTTCAGCACAATCAGCATTTTGAAGAATGATATCACCTGTATCTCCGTTCAGACGGATTGAGGGCTCTTCAGAGGGTGTCTCTATGGATGTGTTGCTACCTCTGAACAGTGAAATGTCTCCGTCATTACCATTTGCACCTATTCGTAGCGAAGATGACAACCGAAATCTCTGTCCTATAATGCTTCCACTTTGTCCATCTAAACGAATTGAGGGATCTTCTGTAGGTGTCTCTATGGATGTATTGTTTCCTCGGAATAGTAAGATATCTCCGTCATTACCATTTGCACCTATTCGTAGCGAAGATGACAACCGAAATCTCTGTCCTATAATGCTTCCACTTTGTCCATCTAAACGAATTGAGGGATCTTCTGTAGGTGTCTCTATGGATGTATTGTTTCCTCGGAATAGTAAGATATCTCCGTCATTACCATTTGCACCTATTCGTAGCGAAGATGACAACCGAAATCTCTGTCCTATAATGCTTCCACTTTGTCCATCTAAACGAATTGAGGGATCTTCTGTAGGTGTCTCTATGGATGTATTGTTTCCTCGGAATAGTAAGATATCTCCGTCATTACCATTTGCACCTATTCGTAGCGAAGATGACAACCGAAATCTCTGTCCTATAATGCTTCCATCTTCTCCATTAAGTCTAAGTGAACCACTAGATACAGGACCCCCCGACCAATAAACTACCACCATTCCTTGCCTCAAATACACCTCGGACAACACTATTCTGTGACACCAAATACCGCTCAGCGGTAACTTGACTAATTTCATCATTGATATTAACAGGCATTCAATTTTACTCCTTAAAATTCTAAGTTCTTACTTTTGTTAAAGCCAACAAAAAAGGACAAATGGGAATTATTATCTATCAGCTACATGTCAAATATTTTATTTTAAAAAAATTGTAGGAATAGAGTTTACTATAAGCTTAGTATCCATTGAGAACATCTCAAATATAGAATTGTTAATCATCTTTGTTCTCAAAGTCTATGGCTAAAAAATTAGATTTTGGTCTTTAAGTGCTTTCTCAATCTGACTGCATAATGCCAGTAATACGAGAAGAAATCTTGCATGATTTTGCTTTTTTGCATATTCATGCCTTGACTTGCCAAAATTGGCACTGTTCATTTCAGGGTTACAGATCTAGTCCAAAGTTGAGCAACATTCAGACATTTTGAGATCTTGAGTATGGTGATCAGGGATACTCAATCATTGCCAACTTATTTCCCTGCAGATTGTCCAAAATGAATTCATCCTCCTGTGTCGCCACTACTCTTTCTCCATCCCAGCGCCAGGAGTTAGCCCTTCAGGTTCTCACCAAGACTGAACCCGTCACCAGCCTCGCCAAAGAACACCAAGTCAGTCGCAAGTTTCTCTACCAACAAAGCAAAAAGGCAAATGATGCTTTGGAAGAAGCCTTCTCGACCTCAAAAAATGACGATGATGTACTTTTCCATTTGCCCATCACGAAAGCCTGGCTGTTCCAACTGATCCTTGCCTTGGTGCTGATTTGCCATAGCTCTTTTCGCGGTGTCGTCGAGTTACTCCGGGATTTGTTAGGTGACAATTACAACCGGCTCTTCCCAGCTTTTGGTGAAGCGGTTGAAACCCCTTGATTCTGCACTTGCCTATGAAGCCATAATGAGTCGCTTGGCGAGTAGTGTTAATCCAGCCCTCCCGAACATCTGACACTTGAGCATTTTTAGTTTGTTGTTAAGTCCCTCCACCGGACCATTACTGACCTCCATCATCATGCTGGCCTTGACCGCAGCATAGTCATCCAATAACCCCGCAGCAAACTTCTTCAACGGTCGAATTGGACAGGTCAATGCCTTCATCAACCAGCAATCAAAAGCATCGGCCTGCCGTTGTCTGAGCAATTCAAGGAACGTATGAGCTAAATCAACAAGGGGTATTTTGCACAACCCCTCGGAAAGAATCTATGCAAGCCGCAAGGGAAAGCCTCCGATAATCTGGAGGTTATAAGCAAAAACCCCCAAGGTGCGATAGAAGATTTTGAAGCCTTCATTAAATCGCCTGATAGTTCTACCACTCGAAAGACACAAAGACAGAGCTGGATCAATGACTTAAAGGCTGGGAAAGATCCTTTTACTGATGAAGTGCTGGAGAGTATATCTGATCAATAATACCCCTAGATTCTTCACAGCCAGCAATGCAAGGAATCAGTCAGATTGCTTTACCTGGAAAGGAATTCAGGGTCTGTATGATTGGTGAAGGAAACGGCCATTATCGTAACCAGTTGCCTATAAGACTAATGTCTAGTTCTCAGAATGTCCCCTGAAAAGCAGACGAATTATTAGACTAAAATCCCATAAAGGTTCGTGTAATATGGCGAAAGATATGTTCCATGTCGGACATTGGGGTATGGCAACGATTCGTGTAAAAAGTAGTCATAAGACCTTAAATCTTTACTAGGCAATCGTTGTAGTAAAGAGAATTTTCTTGGGATCACACATGAGAAGTCATAATTGCTCTAATATTTGCATTTTGGAACTTTAGGTCAAGGTAAGCCTAATCAACATAAAGCACATATTAGATTTACTGAAAGGTAGGCCAGCTAGTGATTTGGGGGCTTTCTGAGCATTTACAAAAGCAACAGGGATGACGATAAGGCCAAAATTTTCTAAAAACCCAAAAATGAAAGATTTGCCCTCATCAGACCTCATTTTTTATATTATTTTGACCTCGCAATATTCTGAGTTTGGTATAAGCATAGGCCAGGATATCTACTGCTATTACCTTTCAGCCCTATGATCAGTTTTTACACGAATCGTTGTCGGACCCCCCACTTGTGGGCATACTGGTAAACTGGGCCGTCTCCGGGGACTGGACAAGAGCGACACCACCCGCACGACTCACTTCCTGCAGCCCTTGGGTTCCATCACTACCCGTTCCTGACAGTAAAATGCAAATCGTTCGTTCTCCCCATTCGTGAGCGAGAGATTGGAAAAATTCGTTAATAGGATAATTCAGCGTATCAGGTTGTTTGCGCAGTCTTAGTTGTTGCTTTTTGAGACGGAGAGTCTTGCGTGGAGGAAGTACATAGACAGCATTTGGTCTCAAAAGCATACTGTCTTCAATGGAATGAACGGGTAAGTGAGTCCGCCGCTGTAATATTTCTGGCATCAGACTTTTAAAGTCTGGGGCCAGGTGTTGCACCACAACAAAGGCAGCTCCTGGATTTTCGGGTAAATGAGAGAAAAATGATTCTAATGCTTGTAAGCCCCCAGCGGAAGCCCCTATTGCCACTACAAAAAACTCATCTATCGAACGCTTAGGTTCTGGCTCCTTCTCTTTATTCTGGTGGCGGGACATAAAAGCATGATAGGCGACAATTGCATAGACCGAATACATGACCGCCTGACAATTACGTAGACCTCTCTAGAAATCAGGATCTCATTCTCAAAACACAAGAGATCTCAAATCAGTTCAGAGAGCATCTATACCTTTTCACTTTTTTATAACTCCATACAGGAAAGACACTAGGGTTTGTACACCTAAGACGATTAGGGACCTCTAGTGCCAGCTCCTATTAAACCTCAACAGGTACAGCTTTATATGAAAACAAAACAATCCGGCTCTTCCCAAGACACTGCAGCTGCCAAAGCAGGGATCTCAACCCGCACTGCCCGTCGTATTGATAGTGGCACCCATCGTCCCCAACGAGGCCGCCCTCATGACTGGAAAACCCGTGAAGATCCGCTGGATGGATTATGGGAATTAGAACTTGAGCCGATGTTAGAGCGTGAGCCTCGATTAGAAGCGACTACTCTATTTGAGACCTTACAAGAGGACCATCCTGGGCAATATGATGACAAGATCAGAACCGTGCAACGCCGAACCGCTAAATGGAAGGCAGCTCATGGCAAGCCCAAAGAAGTGATGTTCAAAATTCAACATCATCCTGGAGAGATGGGACAGTCAGACTTCACCCAGCTCAAAGGTTTCAGTGTGACGGTTCAGGGTGAAACCTTTCACCATATCTTGTATCACTATCGACTGAGTTATAGCGGCTGGCAGTACGTGCAGGTGATTCAAGGCGGAGAGAGTTTTATCGGCTTATCTCAAGGACTACAAAATGCCTTATCTGCCTGTGGTGGTGTGCCTAAGACCCACCGTACCGATAGTCTGAGTGCCGCCTATCGCAATACCGGCGGTCGTAACCCCCCAGCTGACTCAGTTGTATTCCACTCTGTGTGACCATTACCGGATGGAGCCGACCCGCAACAATCTGGGCGTCTCTCATGAGAATGGCGGCATCGAGAGCTCCCATGGCTATTTCAAGCGGCGATTATGCCAGGCCCTGTATCGTCGAGGCAGCTTTGACTTCGAATCCGTAGCTGAGTATCAACAGTTCATCGAGCAAGTCATCGCTAAGCTGAATGCCAAGTGTCAAAAGAAGTTTGCACTGGAGCTCCCCCACATTACAACCTTTGCCCAAATATCGCACCCCTGATTATGAAATCCGCAGCGCTAAAGTCAGCTGCAACAGCACGATTGCCGTCCGCTGTGTCCTGTACACAGTCCCCTCTCGCTTAATTGGTCATCGGTTGAAACTGCACCTATACCATGACCGCCTTGTCGGTTTCTTAGGCACCACTCCCGTAGTGGAATTGGCGCGGGTCCATGTCCATGGCTCTGGGAAGAAGAGACGGGCTCGTAGTATCGATTACAAGCATGTGGCAGAAAGTCTCAGGAGAAAGCCCCATGCGTTTCTCTACTGCCAATGGCAAGCAGACTTACTGCCCAATCTTCAATGGCATCAGCTATGGGAATCCCTCAAAGCTGACTTTGAGCGGGACCAGGCTGCCCGTTTGATGACAGAAGCCCTCTACATTGCTGCAACTCAGGATCAAGAATCCCAGGTAGCTGACTATCTACAAACCCAACTGGAACAGTCCACCCTGACCTTGAGTAGATTAAAACAAGCCTTTGAGTTCAAGCTCTCGACTGAGCAATATCCTGACATCATTTCACAACAGCACGCTCTCTCCGACTATGACCAACTCCTCCAATGCAGCACCGGACAATCCATACGACAATTTGATGATGACGCTCAAGCAGCTCCGGTTAAGACATTTCCTCGACGAGTGGCAGAGCATCGAGCATCAAGCGACTCAGGAGAATTGGTCCTACGCCCAGTTTCTATTGGCTTTAGCCCAAGGGGAAGCCAGCCGTCGAGAACAGAATCGGATCTCCCGCGCGCTAACCGAAGCGCAGCTGCCCTACGGCAAGTCCTGGACCAATTTTGAGTTTGACCATATTCCCAGTCTCAATCCAGCAGCCATCATGGAGTTTTCCCAAACAACTCACTGGCTAGAGTCGGGCAGTAATATTTTGATATTTGGGCCAAGCGGAACAGGGAAAACACATGTCAGCTCTGCATTAGGGACTTCTATTGTTGAGTTGGGGAAACGGGTGAAGTTTGTCACGGCCACAGCGTTGGTGCAACAGCTGGAACTGGCAAAACTCCAACTGGAATTGCAGAGCCTGTTGTCTAAGCTCGACCGGTACGATCTGCTCATCATTGATGACCTCGGCTATATTCAAAAGTCTGATGTTGAAACCTCGGTCCTATTCGAACTGATTGCTCATCGCTATGAGCGAAAGAGCCTACTCATCACGGCTAATCAGCCTTTCAGCCAATGGGATAAGATCTTCCCCAACTCGATGATGACAGTGGCTGCTATTGATCGCTTAATTCACCATGCCACCATTTTCGAGATGCAGGCTGAGAGTTTTCGAAAACAAGCAGCTGCTAAAAAACGCGGCCAATTCTCCAAAGACTTCTAGCTAATCCCAAGCGAGAATAAACCTCCTTTACCCCACCATCAATAGAGATGCTTACTCGAAAGCATCTCTATTGATGGTGGTTTTATTGATAATTGTCATTTGCTCTCTGTCGCGATGGTCTCCGACCGGCCTTCGGCCATCACCGAGGCAGAAGATCATCGATCTCAAGTACAAGTGACAAAGCTTCAAATCAAATCTCTAATAGCAGGAGGAAAATCAAAATACTTTCGGACTATGTAATTGACATTCGACACTAGTGGCTACCACGGGAATTCCCGGAGAGCCTTAATTTTTCAATTTCCTGAAGCAGGCTTTTGAGTCCAAGGCGTCCAGGGTCTGCTTTAAGCCGGTTGAACTCTGATGGCCGATACTGATTTTCTTCACCGTTACGAAGGGAATCAGTCTTCAAGAGATCATCCATCTTCTTGCGGGTCTGAATCGGCAGTTGCCCCGCAATAGTTCGGCAGAACTCGCGCTCATGCTGATTCGTGGCTGAACCGATCAGTCGAGTTAGCTCCTTGGGAGAGGGAGGTTCAAGCTTGAGGTGGCGCAATTGTTGATAGGCTTGCTCGCGGATGGCATTGATCTGGAGACCGAGGGGTAAGATTTTTGCTTTGAGCCAGGTCATCAAGGACTGTTTATCGGATCGCTGGGTGGGACGACATCCTAAGAAGGAGCGAATCGTCGCTCGGTGTTCTTTAATCGTTCTACCGTTCCACTTGTATTCGTTAAAGCTTCGTTGGGTGATTTTGAGCTGCTTGGCGATGAATTTAACAACGGCTTTGGGCACTTCCCCAGGGTGCTGGGGGGAACCTGGCTTCCAGCTGAAAAAAAATTTCAAGAGGATGGCGAACCCTAACTGATTATGGGGGGTTGGCATTGGTCGTATTGCTGGGCAGCAGGGCCAGCTCATGGGGTAAGAGGATAAAGGACTCAATCAATTCGTCTTGTTCCCATTGGCGCTTCATTCTGGTTGCTCCGCAGTTTCCTTTGGCGCCACGATAGCGAATGACAGGCATTGGGAAAAGTGGAGGGGAACGCCTAGGTTCGTCCGGGTTAGCAGATGAATGGGGCTACGAGGTAGTTCATGTCAGAAAAATTGAAATCAGTGAGGGTTGTTGAGGGGGGTGAACCGTATTCACTTTGTCGGTTCTCGATGGAGATAGGGGAATGACACCGACTCGTATAAATTCACTTCATAAGACCGAAAGCTATATCTGACAGTTATTTTAGGCGGTATGAATTTAAATTTATGAGATGGAAGTCAATTTCGGTATTTTGGTCTTGTTTCTAAACTCATTCACTGATTTCAGGAGAGTGTTTAGATTTTTGTGTAAGCCGTAACGTATTCAATAGTTGAATCGTGTTGGGAACAGAATAGCAAAATGGGACAGCGCCGCCTTCCAATTCAAAATCGGTCTGGTCCATCTCTTCGAGATATTCCTCATCGCCAGAAACATCAATTTGTAGACAGACTCTTCATTCGGGAAGACAGCTTTGGTCTTAATCACCTTTCGCAGTGAGCGATTGAGCGACTCAATGGCATTAGTGGTGTAGATAACCTTTCGGATGGCCATTGGGTACTTAAACAACGGAGCAATATTATCCCAATGCCGTATCCAGATTTGGCTGATGCCAGGATACGTCTGGTCCCATTTGTTGGCAAACGCATCCAAGGCAGCCTCAGATTCCTCCAAAGTGGCCGCTTGATAAATGGGCTTGAGGTCTGCAGCTACGGCTCGACTTTCCTTCCAAGGCACATGGCGCAAACTATTGCGAATGAGATGAACGATACAAACTTGAACTTGAGTATCGGGATAGACCGATTCAATCGCCTGGGGAAAGCCTTTGAGACCATCACAGCAAGCAATCAAGATATCCTGAGCGCCTCGGTTTTTAAGGTCTGTGAGCACTGAAAGCCAGAATTTTGCTCCCTCCCGCTCGGCAGCCCCTATCCATAATCCCAACAGCTCTTTGTTTCCCTCCACAGTTACCGCTAGCGCGACATAGACGGCTCGCTTGCTGACTTGGCCATTGACTTTGATGTTCACATACAGGGCATCGAGATAGACAATCGGATACACCTCATCCAATGGTCTTGAGCGCCAGTCTTTAACCTCCTCCATGACACTATTGGTGACGTCACTAATCAGACCCTCAGAGATATTGGCCCCATACAGCTCCACCAATTGAGACCCTCGAATATCACGAGTGGTCATGCCACGAGCATATAAGGCGATGATTTTCTCGTCGAGTCCCGCGATACGTCGCTGGCCTTTGGGCACGAGGACAGGCTCAAACTCACTGCAACGGTCGCGAGGAATCGATAGGTCCATCTCTCCTTGTTCAGTCTGGACGGTCTTTTTCGAGTAACCATTGCGACTGTTTCTAGGGCCATGAGAACGCTCATCGACGGAGGATTGATGCAGGTGATGAGTCAATTCACCTGCCAAGGCTCGTTCCACTAGGCGTTTGCTGAGTTGTTTGAGCAGTCCTGATTCGCCCAGAATATCCTCTGGCTGTGGATTCTCTCCAATGAGTTCATCCAATAGCTCATCAACTCGATTGGGTACTTGTTTCTTTCTAGACATGATGCGGTCTCCTGGTGTGTTTGGATTCTAGACCGCTTACACAAAACTCTGATCAGTCTCTGCCGAATCCTTCAATGACGGTCGTTAAGTCCGCTGCGCATACGCCTGCATCAAAAGCATAATCCGCTGTCGGAAACTGCCCTTCCCCTTCAATTTGCTCAATCATGGCACTCAGCAGTTCCGTTCGCGTTTGATAGGCGTCACGATTATGCTGGTAGGCCACCAACTCACTCAATCGCTCCATCGCCGCTGCGATAGTTTCATACTCGCCTTGACGGGTCATCTTCAGATACTCCAGTTCTGCGGCTTCCCACTGGGCCGCTTGCACGGCGACGCCTATCCCATCTTGTCGCACTCGATTTGCCGCCACTGCGGTCAGAATCGTCTGATAACAGCTCATGCAATTATCAACATAATCGTACTGACGTTTGACCCCAAAAATCTGTTTGCTCCGTTCGTGATGTCCCAGTGTCCAATCTAGGCTAATCACTACACGTGCTCTGGGGGCATAATGCTGTGATACCTGTAGACGGTGGCGCACCATCAATGCCTCCTGCTCCCATGGCGATTCAAACACCCCGGCGTGCATTGCTCGACGACCTGAAAGGGGCTGCTCGGTTGTCGAGACAAACTGACTGTGAATCCCTTGCAATGTTTTGTTCTCACTGAGTAGTAAGCCACTGAGGTATCGGCTCACATGCTCAAATCCGGCTTGTCGAGGAAATAAGTCGCGGTAAGCGCTCATGCCCTGCTTAATCGTGTTGGGGATGCCGACAAAAGGAAGCATTGTTGACGTTGCTCATTACGCTACAAACCTGAAACAAGCATGACGCAACTAACACCATTAGCGACATAAATTGATGGCCTCAATGGGAAACTTTGCCAAGTCGTGTGTTGAGTAAACTGCTGGGCCAGAGCCACTTCGGTATTGCGCTTGAGTCGCAGACAAAAGTAGACCTTCTGTTGGCCTAACCACTGCCCCAGCTTGACGGAACAAAACTCTCGGTCACCGAGGATGACCAGACGATAGGCTGATAAATGGCGGATAACTTTGCTTAAAACAGCGGTTTGCTCGTCATAATTGCTGCTGCCCTTTTTGCAGAGGGCTTCACACCATACGGGAATAGCGCGATGTTGCCAGACCACGCTGACCATCAATAGATTAATCACTCCCCAACTCGTACGGTCGATGACGACATAAAGCTGGGAGCCTTGAGGATACTGCTGGCTCAGCCACAGCTTAACCAGCGGTAGCCAAAGCGTTTCAAGCTCAAGGGTCGGTAAGGATAAGAACCGTTGGATTTTTTTCGGCGACTGTCAAAAAGAATCGGCAGTGGCAGCCCTTCTGCTAGCGTCTCGATTTTGACGCAGCGAAGTGTTTGTAATAGATGAACGAGGATCTCTAGGAGAAGATACTGGGCAGGAGACAGTTGACGGCGTAAATGAGGTTGGTATAGTGGCAATATCATTGTCAATAAGGTGAGCTGGAGATACATCATTTGCAGCCCATCTTTTTTCTTATCTATCTGGTTATTGCACGAATAGCAAGAGGTTTACGGCGCATGTCGCCCCTTCAGGGATGTTTGACCTTATCCCCTGGATCCACCATTTTCTCTAGATCGTTGATGGGACGACCCTCAGCCACCTTGTTCTCTTCTAAGAGTTCATTGAGTTCCGGGTCATCCAACAATGTGGCTTTGGCTTCCTCGACCTGGCGTTTGTCTGTCGGCATGTCTCGCTCCTTGTCTTTGCTCTGTTGTTCTAGGTGGGCAGGTCCACAATGTTGGTAATCAATAGCTCTGCATGGAGGGCATCATCAATCATGCGGCCCAGCTCTGTATCGGCAATTTGCCAGTTGGGTCTAAACCCTTGGACGGCTCTCAAGGTCAAGATTTTGTTGATTTTAACGGGGTTATAGATCAGGTTGTTTTGACCATCAAAGCGGTATTGGGTGGCATAGAGTCTGATATCCCATTCATGGGCTTCTGGATCTATGCGCTCAATCTTGGCTCCCGTGAGGGTGGTCTTTGTATGGTGGGATTTGCCCACATAGTTGGTGAAGGGGTCTTTGGCTTTGGCATAGGCGATGTGCTGACGCCCCAACCACTCGGCCCGGATATCAGGATGGATCTTGAAGGCTTGGGTATACATGGGTAGGGGATAGATCACCTTGCCTTCACGGTGGCCTTCACCATTCATGGGCCAGGTATAGGCGACGGAGACAAATTCTTGGGCAAATCTCAGGACCACATCATCACTTCTGTAGAACGGATCGACGGGCTGACCTTTGACGACTAACCCGGAGTCGGTTTGGATATACACCTGAGAGGGGGCTTGCGCTCTGACCCCTTGGGTAAACCAGGAGAAGCAGACGAGGATATTCAGCAAGAGAGCTGAAACTACCAGGAGGGGAAGGAATCGAGAGAGTTTCTTAGTCATTGGCAGTTACCACTCGTCGTAGATCGAATAATCAAATTCGGAATAAATATCGTCCAGTTCGCGAGTGCTTCTGCCGCTAGAACTCGTAGATCCAATCAGGAGTTGCACCAATAGAAAGAACAGGGTCAATCCCGACAGGAAGAACCAGACAAAGATGAAATGGTCAAAGGTCCAGCAGAAGGCGAAATAGAACAGCACGGTCATCCCATAGATAAACCGGAAGTCTGACCACCAGAATCGAAAGTCAGGGACAAAGAGCTGGCAAAATATGAGTCCACAGCCCAAGGTGAAAAAGGAGTCGAGACTGATCAGAGTTTTGTGTAAGCGGTCTAGAATCCAAACACACCAGGAGACCGCATCATGTCTAGAAAGAAACAAGTACCCAATCGAGTTGATGAGCTATTGGATGAACTCATTGGAGAGAATCCACAGCCAGAGGATATTCTGGGCGAATCAGGACTGCTCAAACAACTCAGCAAACGCCTAGTGGAACGAGCCTTGGCAGGTGAATTGACTCATCACCTGCATCAATCCTCCGTCGATGAGCGTTCTCATGGCCCTAGAAACAGTCGCAATGGTTACTCGAAAAAGACCGTCCAGACTGAACAAGGAGAGATGGACCTATCGATTCCTCGCGACCGTTGCAGTGAGTTTGAGCCTGTCCTCGTGCCCAAAGGCCAGCGACGTATCGCGGGACTCGACGAGAAAATCATCGCCTTATATGCTCGTGGCATGACCACTCGTGATATTCGAGCTCAATTGGTGGAGCTGTATGGGGCCAATATCTCTGAGGGTCTGATTAGTGACGTCACCAATAGTGTCATGGAGGAGGTTAAAGACTGGCGCTCAAGACCATTGGATGAGGTGTATCCGATTGTCTATCTCGATGCCCTGTATGTGAACATCAAAGTCAATGGCCAAGTCAGCAAGCGAGCCGTCTATGTCGCGCTAGCGGTAACTGTGGAGGGAAACAAAGAGCTGTTGGGATTATGGATAGGGGCTGCCGAGCGGGAGGGAGCAAAATTCTGGCTTTCAGTGCTCACAGACCTTAAAAACCGAGGCGCTCAGGATATCTTGATTGCTTGCTGTGATGGTCTCAAAGGCTTTCCCCAGGCGATTGAATCGGTCTATCCCGATACTCAAGTTCAAGTTTGTATCGTTCATCTCATTCGCAATAGTTTGCGCCATGTGCCTTGGAAGGAAAGTCGAGCCGTAGCTGCAGACCTCAAGCCCATTTATCAAGCGGCCACTTTGGAGGAATCTGAGGCTGCCTTGGATGCGTTTGCCAACAAATGGGACCAGACGTATCCTGGCATCAGCCAAATCTGGATACGGCATTGGGATAATATTGCTCCGTTGTTTAAGTACCCAATGGCCATCCGAAAGGTTATCTACACCACTAATGCCATTGAGTCGCTCAATCGCTCACTGCGAAAGGTGATTAAGACCAAAGCTGTCTTCCCGAATGAAGAGTCTGTCTACAAATTGATGTTTCTGGCGATGAGGAATATCTCGAAGAGATGGACCAGACCAATTTTGAATTGGAAGGCGGCACTGTCCCATTTTGCTATTCTGTTTCCAACACGATTCAACTATTGAATACGTTACGGCTTACACAAAAATCTAAACACTCTCTGCTAAACAGCACTCATGACAGCACCCGATCCATCACCATCTCCAAAAATCATCTCAGTTTCCACCGAGAATCCATCATCACCTCCCTCAAACTGCCCAATTTCCTGATCATTTCCCTGACCAAATCCATCGATTTCAGATCGCTTTTCAGTTTCTGTAATTAGATCACTGTCTTTATTACAGAGTTCACAAACTGGTCGATTTTTCTCTAATCTCTGATTCCATTTCGCCTGAAATGCCTTCAACATCTGGTCTTTGTACGCTTCATTGCCTGAATAGCGAATCACATACAGGCTCACTGATTCCTCACTGCCCACCTTCACTAGCTCATGGGCCACCCGTTTGATCAGCTTATTGGCAATGGCAACGGCACTCTGACCCTCACAAACCACATTCCTAAAGTGTCGATAGATCTGATAGCGATATTCCAACGCCTTCACCTTGATATCCTCCAGCCGCTGATCCACCTCCGACATCACCATGATTTCCATCCGCATCCGAGCCTCTACCTGCTCATATCGAGCCTGGGTAAACGCCTGAGACTGCTGCTCAATTCTCTCTACCAAACCCTGCTTCTGGCCTTTAAGCCCCTGCTTCTGCTGCTCCAACTGCTCCAGCTCTCCCTTCAGCTTCTTCTTCCTAGGATGGGCTTTCCGTCCCAACCCTGTCAGCTTGGCTTGGATGGTCTTCTGCTCCTGAACCAACTCACTGATCTGCCCTGAGAGTCCCTTGACCTCCAACCTCAAGGACTGACGTTGCCGTTGCACCTGGCGACCCTTCTCCAACGCCTTGTCATAAGCTTCATAATCAGCACTAGTGACGTTGTAAGTATCTACTAAATCAAATACACCGATATCACGGAGCAACTGCACCTGGATTCGATTATTGGATAACCGATGAGTCAGCACGAACTTACTATTAAGCTGTTTCATAAAATTTCTCCTATCTAATTCCTCAGCAACTTCAGGGTGATAGGACATCCAATGCAACTTAGTCGCACTCTTCAACCGTCCTCGATGCTCTACACAGACTTGATGGATAAACTCATCCGTCAGCTCTACCCCTGGCAACTCATCCTGCAACAAGGATTTCTTAGCATCCAAGGTATCTGCATAGGTCGCTGATGAACTGCCCATAACTCGGATGGCCTGCTCCACCGTGAACCGCTCCCCGTCTGCCGTTCCCAGCATCACCGCAGTTTTCACCTCGATTTGCTTCCGCACCTTACTAAAGGCTTCCACCACCGAAGAATTGCGCTCTTTTAGCTCCTCTAACTCAATGGGATGCCCATGTCCTTCTAAAAGAACGAGCAATGATTCACGCAACGCTAACAAGGATGCAATCGAGCGAGTCTGATATCTAGCAAAACTAACGTTGTGGATATTGTTGGGATTCTGCTGATACGCCTTCAGTGCTGCCAAATGTTGTGCTGTTTCAGGAGATTGGTCATGAACCAACTGCTGTTCTAAATCAATAGACGCAGCAACATCCTGACCATACTTGGACTGAAGCATAATGCACTGCTCTACAGACTTAATCGAAGGAATATCAGGGATATGAGCCTTTCGGGTTACATAGATTTCTCTTGTGACCTTGGCCCGATATCGCCAGAGTTGTTGGTAGATACTACGGGCATGATTGGATGAGGCATAGCAGAACACTCGACTGAAGTAAGGAATCAATCTCGGTTCATCAATACTGACCCCACTCTCAGCCGTGGGACTTAAGAACAAAGCCGTGGGCTGATATTCTTCGACAAACTGAGTGGGATTAGCCTGGAATATCTTGTTCTCAGGCCGCTCCGAAGTCTTGCGGTCATGGCGTAGAATCCCCTTAGCAAACTCCGGGTTCACATCCGCAATCATCCGCTCTAGCTTCTCAAGGAATTCCTGGGATGTAGCCACGACGATAAACCGCTCATTGTCTGCCACAGCAGTTAGGATTCTCTCTAGAAACTGAGAAGTCTGACCGGAAAAAACCTTAGTGGGAAAGTTGTCGGTAGGCTGAAATTCATTGACGACAATCTTAGTGTTGTACTTGCCCCCAGTAATCCCCTTGATATAGTCAATGGGAATTTGAGATAGAGAGTCTTCCAACAGAATGATGTTGCCTCGTGTCTCCAGTACCCGATTTGCGATCGCATGAAAATGCTCCAAGATCTGATTTTGCCGATCTCCCAAAGTCTGACCACTGAGGACATGGAATAAAGCAGCATCGGCTTCATCTAAGATGATGCAGCTATCGGGTTCAATGTCGTCCACATCAATCTTGAGTAGGCTATCGAAGCAGAGCAGGATACTTCCCTCAGCTCGAAACCCCATGCTGATATTGCCTCTATACTCCTGCTGTAATCGGAAGAGGTGAATCAGGTTATAGAGGGTATTCCCATTGCCGTCTGTTTCAGAGAATCTATTCTCCGTGTTGTAGAGCAGATTGTTTCGATACCCCGGCATAATCACCTGGCCTTTGACTCCTTTCACCAATGACTTCAGCATCTCTGTTTTCCCCGTGCCACACATGGAAGCAATGGCAACCACGGACCCTGGATCAATCGTGCCAAGGTCCGAGAGTTCGATGTATTGCTTGTTGATGATGGTCGTGGGGGTATCCGTTAAGCCATTCAATTTCAGAAAGAGTTGGCCCAGTTCATATTCAAGGCCCAGGCTATTGAAGAACCAAGTGGGTTTGTATGCAATCAGCTCTAGCTCTGCAATTTCTAATTCATCCACATCAACAGAATTGTCTTTATAGTTCTGCCCCCACCAGGCGACTTCTACCTCATAACCCCACTCTTCTAGTAAGCGAATGGCTCTTTGATATTGACGGAAGACATTGAGGTTACGGACAGCTCCCGCATCAGGATAGAGAGTGATGATCGGGGGCTGGGATGCCTCTTTGGATAGGACTGATAAAGATTCCCGCAGGGTTTCAGGAGATGAGGCCCACATGCCCCCCTGCTGCCCCTATGACGGGGATATTGAGTCGAGTGCTAGTTAGGAAAGGCTTGATGCCTGTTCCTTCCACCAATCCGATCCGCGAATAGGGACCAAAAGATTTGTAGACGGCTAAGGGAATTTCACCGTTGACGTGAGGACCATTGCCGTCAGGATGGCGACGGGTTGAGCTGGATAGCCAGATATAGCGGTTGTCCTGATGAACATTCCGCTTCCGCAATTGCAAGGCCACGATTTGACCGTGGACATCATAGAGAGGCCAGAGATAGCCCCCTTGAGAGTTGAGGATGCCACCGGGAAGAACACCGGGTAGATCTGAGGATAAGTTTTGGACTCGTTGGAACTGGCCCACAGAGACGGCATTGAAACCCTTGATTTCAGACTGGGACATGCCCCGTCGATCCAAGTCTCCTTGATCCATTGAGCAAAGAGATAGATCAGAGAGTAATTTTCGATACAGGTGATCGCGTTGGTCTATGGGCAACTCCTTGGCAATCCGTTGACGCCGTTCTTCATCGGCTTGTTGATCACGGATGGCTTTGCGGGTCTGCCAATTAACAGAGTTGTAGTTGTCATCAACCGAGTGAGGTGCCCAGACACCCCAGTTATTATCTTTCGACAGCTTCCTGAGCTTATAGCCGTTGATGATACCGACATCGTAAGTTTCGGTGAGGCAAAGAATGATTTCGTCGCCTTTACTGCATCGTCCATCATTAGAGTCACAGATTGGGCAATGGTTACTTCTTTTGAAAGGGGTCAGCTTCGAGGTGCTTCTCGTTGAGGAGCCAAAGCCGAGGTGAGGTGAGTTGAGATCTAGGAGAGTGGAGGTCATGGGTTGCCTCCTTGATATATAGGTGTAAAGGTCGATTCCCAAGCCAATAGCGGCTCGGGGAATAAAAATATAGAAACCATGAAAAGTCCCTCTATCGTTTGTCAGTAGCGAGATAGAGAGGTGTGGTAAGTAAAGTTCAATTACAAAATTCTTGCAGCACAAAGTCGGCTGTTCTAGAATGATGAGAACACACCCCGTGGGTCACTAACATTTGCCTGCCAAAGCGTCCGTTAGATCCCGCAATCTCTAAAAATATTTAGTTTTTTTGGAAGCCCTGGCTATTTGCGTAGCTGGGATTCCTTTTTTTTAGGTCATTGGCACCTCCGGGGAAAAATATAGGGATTCTTAGTGAACCATACTACGCTTCAGCCCTCAATACGCAAAGGCTTTAAAACAAAAGATCATCAAGGGTTTCAGGATCTGAGGCAGCATGATTCGATAAGGAAGAAATGGGTCAATTCCTCGGATAAGAATGAAGTAATTCGTTGGTTGTTCAAGGCAAACTTTCATTAGAATCATTCGGCGGTCGAGGGTGTTCTCTCCTGTATCCAATCCCAACATCTTGCATTACACCTGTAGTGAAGAACGACATTATGGACCTCCTTTCGTTCGGTTTATCATTGTCCTG
>NZ_CP071723.1:0-140525 GCF_021497025.1 Acaryochloris sp. 'Moss Beach' | reverse complement strand
GCAATGGTGCCCCAGGAGATTTCTAGATTTCGTCTTCGTAATCGTTCTCAGCTCGAACCGTCTGATCGGGTTGCACGGTGTACCAATCGTTGAGAACACCTTTAAGTCCAGGGTTATTCAGAACCCAGTTTTCGATCCGGGTCTGGGTCGTGCGCTCTTCAGCGGTCGGCTTGCGGGTCACCATCAGCACCCAATGCTCACTGAAATCGATATCAGCATCGAAAGGGCCGCAATCCTTTACCTGAATACATGCCAAGGTGTAGGGAGGGCAGAGAGGATCTTCAGTGTGTTCGTTGATGAAGGCTATCCCATCAGCTTCAGTCTGAGCCATCCACATATCAGACTGGGTTTGTTGCTCAGCACGTAAGCGAAGAATTGGTGTTTCGAGTAGAGTAGGCATAGTTAATTTCCTTTACGGGTTTTTAACTAGGGCATCGCTTTAACTTTCGACGGTGGGCGGTGCCTTTGCTATGTCTATATATTAGCTTAATAGGCTAACAAATACAACCATTAGGCTAATAATATTTTCTTATAGGTTTACAAATAAGCCCACTAAGCTAATATGTTGTTTAAGACCAAAATATAAGCCTGTTAGACTAATGGAGAGCTTATGACAACAGACACAATGACTATCAAATGGCGACTAGCCTCAGTTATGGCTGATCGCGAAATTAAATATAAAGAGCTTGCAGACAAACTAGGTATGCATCCTGTAACCGTGAACAAGATGAAAAATACCTTTGTGCTTAATTTCAGATTGACCCCAGAAACACTAAACAAGCTCTGTCTTGTTCTGAACTGTCAGCCAGGTGACTTACTGAAACACGAAGAAGACAGTGCAGATATTACTTCCTAATTTTTTCTAGCCCATTATCTTTGTCTTGTGATTGGTAGCCCGAGGATATTCAGATGACCAGCAGCAACCTCGAACGATGGACTGATGATCGGCTAGATGCCCTTACAGCTTCTACTCAGAGCTTGCTTGCTGCAACCCAGGCAAATACTAAGGCTATTAAGCGATTAATCAACAATCAATTGTCTATGCAAACACTGCACGGTCAGGTTGCAGAGCAATCTTTGCAGCTCAAGAGAACTGTTGACTATTTGTTGAGCAAAGATGGAGGGCAATCATGACCACCAATATACGCACCCTATATAACCGTGATGTCGTGGAGTGGGCTGATAGACAGGCTCAACTGTTACGTGATCGCCAGTTTGACTTACTCGATATGGAAAACTTGATTGAGGAAATTGAGGATTTGGGCAACCGCCATCGGGATAAAGTAAAAAGCCAGCTCAAGCGGATGCTTTGGCATTTACTAAAAATGAAATATCAGCCATCTAAGCACACCGATAGCTGGGATTTCACCATAGTTGATGCTGCGAACCAGATTAAAGATGAGTTTGAAGATCGCCCCTCCCTGCGTCGTCACCTAGAGGAGTCCTTTGATCTCTGCTATAAACGGGCGCGACGAGATGCAGCAAATGAAACGAGGCTTGATATTTCCTCTTTCCCTGTGCAATGCCCTGAGAACATAAGGTCTAAAGCATGGGATCTGATTAATAGTGATGACTAGATTTTGTGGATGGCTTAGAGTCATTTCTTCAGTGAAACTCGAATCAATACCCTAAGACTGGTCGATGTAGATCCGCTATGACTCACATTCCATCCCTGACTCATCAACAGTTAGAACTTCTAAGAATAGCTAAAAAGCATTCTGTGGAGGAATTGCAGCTTTCCTATGAGTTTCCAGTTGTCGGCAGAAGTGAGCCTCCGATTGATCATCCTCCCTTTATCCAAGAGCTGATTGATCTCCATTTAATCCAGGCAAGAGAGATAGAAACTTCTATGCTTGCTTCAGAGTTTCAGCAATCGAGCTGGACGGAATTCTGTGAGGATTTGGATTATCCCACCCAAGCCGATTGGGACCGATGGAGACGGGGATTCATCACTCAACTAGGTGAGGGATTTGAACAGCTTATGATTCCGGGGAGAGAATTCGGACAATTTACTAAAGTTTGGATCCGCGAGATTCGCCTGCAAGCAACTCAGCCGAGCAGCCTATGAGTGGGACTTAATCCAATTAAAAGATGGTTATGAGATCGTATCCCTAAAAAATCCTCTGAATTTCCTTGATATTGGTCTTCAAAGACTTTATCGTGATGGCAGCCCTGATTATGTCAACGCGTGGTTTCAAAGCTCACAGCTACAGAAACATCCCAAGGAATAGTTCTCCGAATTTACGGGAATGGAGGTGCTTATGTAGGTGATGTTTCTAGCTTTTTGCAAAATCTTGAATACGCCTATAACAGTGCTTATGTCTTTGACAGCATCGTCGAAGAAGCCGAAGAACTCTCTCGCACTGGCAATAGTCTGAGTCTTCCAATCAGCAGATAGATCAGAAAATGGTGTCTGCTAGAAAGTAGGCGCAAGCATGGCATCCAGACTTCCCACGGTGCATAGGTTAAGAGCCTCCATCCAAGGCATACCTTTGAGCTGAACTCCGAAATGTTCCGCTAAAGATTGCCCCGCCTTTTTCGCATCAGGGAGAAACTGTCGTAGATTATTCACAATCGCCCAGGCATTCACCATGGGATTAATGGCATCCTCTGCTCGATATTGCCCAAATTTTATGAGCTTCTTGTCCAAGAATCGCATGGAGCGATCTAAAGGTGCAGAATAGGCGGAAGCGTCTTTATGTTTCAGGTGATTCGTAAACAGAAAGCGTTTGTGCTTGAGAATATCTAATCGTTTGAGCAACATTGGCTCATCGGCATAGCGTTCACGATTGCGCCGTACCCTTTGTGAATAAGACGCTAGTGAAGAAGCATTTAGAACTGAATCGAAATCATCTTTGAGTTGTTGGAGTTGGTCAGGTAGCCAATCAGGGTGGGTCTTTGAGAAATCATCAAACGTGGCACTCACCCGTTTTTGGCCATGGAGTTTGCACTCTATCAAGTCGAGGCCAACCTCAGATATCCAAGCATTTTGAGAAGCGACCCAGCCGTCGGTGGTCACCGATGCGGGGACATACAGTTGTGCTTGATCCAAGTGGCCTGTGGCTTGTGCGGCGGCGTCCATTTCCGTCAGAAACCGATGGATGGTGACTTGAAAAGCATCCTCATCCGTGGACTTCATCAATTCGGTATACCAAATCAATTCAGCTTGAGCCACCAAAAACAAGTAGATTTGCTCCCCCCTCTAAACTGGCAAACTTCTCGTCACTGAGTAAATGGGCGGGGGGGGGGTGAGTCCCAGACGCAGTAAAAGTAAATACACAGGCATCAAGTTCCCCAACCACTGCACCAGACTCCAAACCCAACCGGGTTGCCAACCTCGCTCTGCTCCCTGCCAGCTATAAATCGTAGCCGTCTCTCTGTTGCTCAGTCCCATGCCTAAATTCAACTCCAGCAGTTTCCCCAAGCAGTCGGCATCTTGACGACGATAGCGCAGGATAAAGCTGGGCAAAACCGTGAAAACGGCTCGACAGCTTTGGCAGCGCACTCGACAGATAGGGATTGTCTCGACTGGTCCTAACCACCCTTGAACTTGGCGCTCTCGTAGAGCATGGAGCGTATAACGACTGGTATCACGGCAGCAGGGCTTATGACGTTCTGGAGAGAGTTGGGCTGTCAGGGGCGCTTGCAGATACTCGATTAAGGGGCGGCGATTGTCTGCTTGCACCAGGTCTAAATAGTCTTGTTTGGTTGCACCAAAATGAACAATTGCCGTACGATTTTGATGGGCTTGTTTTTCAGTCATGACTAATTCGCTACGCTCAGAGTCACTGAAGTATAAGCTTTTCAGACCTTTGCTGTCTCAGACACCATTTTCTGATCTATCTGCAATCAGAAACTTATTGTGGATGACTTGGTGGCCGCCCACCTCTAAGAAAGTTGCGGCGATGGTTCCTGAAGCAGATCGATTAAAGCTGATTGGGATTGAGCTTCATTCCCCTGGTTTTTGGGATTTTCTGGGAAAGCTCAGTCCCCTTGAGGTCCTACGGCAATATCTGAATGATCGTCACGAACGTCAGAAAGACCATGAGTTTCGCTCTCCAGCTGAAACAAGAAAATTAGATTTAGAAAATCAAAGTCTTGAGTTGGATATCATTGAGCGCAAGATTGGCATCCTCGAACATCTTGGAGCCAAAGATAGAGATCTTGCTCTACTCAAAGAATATCTACTGGCTAAGTCACTTCGACAACTCGATCCATATCAGGATCAGGGATTAATATTTGAGAGCGAGATTGTCGATCCAAACATCGAAAAAAAAAAGATCGCTTAATCCCAGTCGCTTTCAGTCAAGACAAAATAGATGAAGTTGCCAATATTGATGAGACTGGGCAGATTATCTCATCAGTTCCCCTATACATTACCCCGATCATTGAGCGGATTGGTGATAAGCCCCTCATTCACATGATCGAGATACCGGGAGGAGAATTTCTGATGGGAGCACCAGAACATGAGGAAGGCAGCTGTTTTTCTGAACGACCCCAACACCGAGTGATGATCTCCAGATTTTTTATGAGCCCGTCCTTGGTTACCCAACAACAGTGGCAAATAATAGCTTCTCTCCCTCCAGTAAAGAAACAGATAGATAGCGACCCATCATATTTCAAAGGACCAAATTTACCTGTTGAGAATGTCAGTTGGGAAGATGCTGCTGCATAATCATGACTTCTCCGGTTGAGTGGCACTAACTTCTCCACCCCCCAACCAAAAAAATATTGGCCAACCATTTTCGACAGGTAGATATGGAATTAAGGGTTGCAATTCATAGGCAAAAATTCAGATCTAAATCCATACATATCACGAATGGAAGATCGTGATCTCATCCGGTCTATTCCTCCATCTGTCCCTCCTTTTTTTCATTCCTCTTCTCCTTTTGTGTTTTAAGGGTTGTCTCTCTCGTTGTATTCTCCTCATCTGAACGGTTAATACTCATTTCTCCTTCTGGCTTCTGGGTCAGCTTGCTGGTCAATTTCCTCATGGATTCTCCTCGAAGCAAGACCTTCATCGCATCATGGATAATCCGGTCGAGGATGGCATCGGCCAGAGTGGGATCTTGAATTTGTGAGTGCCATTGCTCCAGGGGCATTTGCGTGGCAAATAAGCAGGAGGCTTTGCGAAACCGCTCGTCTAAGATATCGAGCACTTCTCTAGCCTCAAAGACAGATAGAGGATCTCTAAGCCATTCATCCAGCACCAGTAGATCGTAGGCCGCTAATTGTTTTCGGAGTTTTGGATAAGACCCATCTCCTTTGGCCAGCTTCAACTCCAGAACGAGATCAGCAGTTTTGATATAGCGGACGCTATGGCCTTGCTTACACAAATGATGGGACAATACGGCCGCCAAGAAAGACTTCCCAACGCCCGTCGGTCCCAGGATGATCAATGACAGATTTTCCTGGAGCCAATGACCTTGAGCAAATTCAAGGAACTGGATTTTACGAAGTCCTCTGGGCACATCGAAATCTACTGCATCTAAGGTGGCGTGCACCGGCAGTCGAGCTTGCCTCAGTCGGCGTTGCATCCGTTGATTCTGACGCCGGATGTATTCGCGCTCTACCATCAAGGCCAGTCGTTCATCGAAAGACAGATCATGATAGGTGGGCATCGCCTGCTGTTCTCGCCAAGCTTCGAGTATGCCGGTGAGTTTCATTTGTTGTAGCTGTTCAATCATTGCTTGCATCGCTGTCTTCCCCTACGTCGCTTGATAATATTCGGACCCTCGGACATTGGCATGGTGAATAGGAATCACCTTATGGGTTTCATCCGGTAAGGGGTCTGATTCAAGTTTGTTTTGGAGCATAGATTTGAGATAGCGTTGGCCCACCATCCCCATAGCATTAGCCCGATTACAGGCGGCTTCCAACCTTTCAGCACCATGGGTTGTTCTTAGATGTTGCACCCCTTTCAAAGCACGAAACGCCTGTTCATCATGGGCTTTCTTCTCAAAGATATCTATCACTTGCTGCTTCGTCGCTGGTCCAACATTCTGGGCCCAAGCCAGGAAGGTCTCTCTCGATTGGGTTTTGTAAGCCAAATGCGCTGGTGGCATATGCCCCTCTTCAGTGGAATGCTGAAACGGCAAGCTAGAACGTTCATGTATCGCAATGCGCTGATGGTCATGAAAAATCTGCACCAAAGATTCCGTAATCTTGACGGATACTGATTTCCCCACATATTCATAAGGGACACTGTAATAGTGGCGGTTCACCTCAATGTGGTAATCAAAACTCACTTTCGCGGTTTTAAATTCGCCAAACTCAAACGCATGGCTGGGCAAGGGTCTGAGTTCTGGTTGGTCCACTTGCTCAAATAATTCTCGACGGGATAGACCATAGGATTTCATGGTCCGATGGTTGAGTTTCTCCAACCCTGCTGCAATCGCTTCATTCAGTTGCTTGAAACTGGTAAAGGTCTGGTCTCTCAAGGGTGCGAGAATATGACGTTCCACTTGCTGCACCGCATTCTCCACTTTGGGTTTATCCCGAGGGCATTTGGGGGCGAGCGGGCAAGATGATCACGTTGTAGTGTTCCGCAAAGTCTTGATAACTCCGATTGATACCGGGCTCATAACGGCACGGATCTGTGACTCCTGACTTGAGGTTGTCTGGAACGATAGCGACCGGCACTCCACCAAAGAAGGCCAATGACCGTTGATGAGATCCGAGCCAGTTCTTGATGGTTTGGCTTTCGGTCGCCTCTGCATAGGTGTAGTTACTCGCTCCACAGCAGGCCACAAACACTTGAGCTTGAGTGACCTCACCGGTTTTGGGATGGACCACCGGCACGGTCATACCACAGTAGTCTACAAAGATTTTTTCCGCTCCCTTGTGGGTCTGGCGCATGGATAGCGAGTGCTGTTTTTTCCACTTGCGGTATCGACGGCAAAAGCCACTATAGCTACAGTTCCAATCCCCTCTCTCTTTACCTTCCATCCACAGTAGGCCGAGGGTGACCCCTTTACGTTGCATCTCTCGATGCACATACTCGAAGTCAATCGCAGGCTTCTTACGGGAGGACTGACGTTGACCTTTTCCCAGCAGATGCTGGATATCACTATCACTTAGTCGGCTTAACTGGTCATAACTGAGGGATTGACCCTGAGCACGATGCAGATAGTCTCGGACAGCGGTACGGGAGATGAAGCAGCTACGGGCGATCTCCGATTTATTGTGGCCGAGTTCATGTAAGCGAATAATTTCTCTAAATTTACTCATCGACAGGGTTGCTCCTTGACGTTTATAGGCCATTGCCATCTCCATTCCTCTGGCTAATGCACAGAAGTTTAGAGGATGGCCTGGCTAGGGATAATGACCTGTCGAAATGATGGTTAGGGGGGGTGGAGAAGTTAACTGCCACTTATCCGGTGAAGATAACTTCCACAAGGGTGGAGAAGTTTATTGCCATTTGACTGGCGAAGATAACTTCCACAGGGGTGGAGAAGTTACTGCCATTCGACCGGAGAAGTTACCCTCCCAAGGGGTGGAGAAGTTACTGAGAATATGCAGATGCAACAGAATTTTGCCATCGAATATCTCAAGCTACAAACAAAGCCTATCGACTACCCACTGAGGCAGAATGGGAATATGCTTGTCGTGCTGGAACAACCACGCCTTTTCATTTTGGAGAAACGGCTACTTCTGATTTAGTTAATTGTAATTGCAACTTTACCTATGGCTTAGGATCTAAGGGGATCTATCGTCAACAAACTACTGAAGTAGGCAGTTTTCATCCAAATGCTTTTGGCCTTTATGACATGCATGGCAATGTCTTAGAATGGTGCGAGGATACGTGGAATGAGAATTATGAAGGAGCCCCAACCCACGGATGTGCTTGGTATGGGAGTAACGATGATTATCATATTATTCGCGGTGGGTCTTGGAACTCCCTTTTAAGATACTGTCGTTCTGCTTCAAGAATTCACTTTAATCCCGACTTTACGGTTGCTTCAGTTGGTTTTCGGGTAGTGTGTTCAGCGTTCAAGCCTCTTCAGTAGCCCTTTACTTCTTTTCCTTTTACCCTTTTTCAGTTTCCAGCGAAAATCCAAAACCTAAACCTTATCCAACCCCAGCCCAGCAATAGCCCGCTTTATCCTGTCTTTCCCCGGTGCCCACTTATCCCCCCTCAGTCATCCTCACCACCTCCCCCCCCAAGCCTTAAGCTGATTAGCCCTCGACAGCTTTACTAATGGCCGAGCAGCACTCTCAGACTGAGGAAGCACATCAAAATGCTCCTGCAAGAACAATACGAGTTCAGCCGCTTGAATACAGCGAAAAGCATGGATGTAGGTAACTCCAAGATTTTCTTCCACATAGACCTTGAAACCCTTAGAGTCTGGTAAATACAACTTGTTGTCTTGAATGACTTTCAATGCCAACCCAGAAGACAACAGAGCATTCGTTCCAGTTTCAGTCGGTTCCAAAAATATTTCTTCCAGCTCCGTTAAGCCTTTAGATTTAAATTCCTGCAAGTCCATATCATTCAAGGCTAGAAATCAGAGCCAGGTGAATTATAGCAAGCCCTCCTTTATCTGAAATCATTACTAGGCAATATACAATCCGTACAGAAAGTGAGTTTTTCTCATGCCAAACTTAATCAGCAAATTAGTCTCAGCCAAGACCGCAGACCCAAAAGGCGACTCATCGGCCAAAGCCAAAACGGATGCCCCTCCCCAACTTTCCGTAGAAGATATCTGGGACACCCTAGCAGACCGTGATCTCTATCGCCTCTCCATCGAGATTGATTCAGGGCTGCGCCTCTCCACCCGATTGGATGCCGTAGACCTGGGACTAGATCCCTATGTTGTCGATGAGCTAGCGGGAGGATACCGCAAAGCCTTTTCAGACGCCTTCACAAAAGCTCGAAATCAACTCTCTGGCCTACAAAAGAAGTTCAACAAATAGTTCACTATTTACGTCAAGCCCTTCAGATTTATTGATGGCAGTGTGATCAATGATGCCGTTGACTTTGCCCAACAAATCAAACTAGAGGCTGCATCCTTACGCCAAGGCTTAGTGGATACCTACGCCGATCAGCTTGAAACATTTTTGGTGGAGTTAGACCGGAAGCTCAATGAAACGATTCCAGGGGAAAAGAAGCAGATTGAACAAGCCCTGATCCACTATGCCCAGGAATTCCCCAGCATTGATGATTTCTCTGGTTCTCTCCAGGTGATCATCGATGGCCCAGTCCAGCTCACTTCCTTGAAGAATAAGCTCAAGGCCGATGCTGACTTACAGGCTGAGCTAGCCAAAAAGAAGAGACTGACAGCGAAGCAAAAGCAGGAAGCTCAGGCCATCCAAGAGCGCATTAAAACCAGTCAATTGATGCTCAACGGCATCGCTCAGGCAGTGCAGCAGTCCCGTGTGGCTTGCCTTGATGAAGGCTGGGAACTGATGGCCGATCTGATTGACCGTTTTGGAGCCAGCCCCGATGGGAAGCTCACCAGCAAAGACCAGTCTGCGATCAGCTCAACATTCTCTAGGCTGGAATTGCTAGAGAAGCACAACCCCGAGATATCAAATCACCTCATAGAGGCTAAGAAGCTCCATGAGGTAATGCAGGGCACCCCTACCCCAGAACAAGCCCAAGAAGCCTATGAGAAATTCTCTGAATTCCTAGCCAAGCAATCTCAGTCAGCCAGTGGTGACGGAGCCGAAAAGCTTCAGAAATCTCTTCGTTTCGCCAATGACTATAAAGAGATAGTCGCCAAGCTAGAGAAGTTAATTGAGACACCCGACTCAGACACATTAGCTGAACTGGAAGCAGGGCAACTCGCCAATATTGAAACGACGCTTACCCGCCGAGTTGCCAACCTCAGACGACTCACGAAGCAAGCTCAACAATCAGCACAGTACAACAAGGAAAAAGCAGCAGCCCAAGGTGGCGTTGATCCCGTAGCTGGCTTCTGATCCTAGAAATATTTTCAATAACTGTAGAGAATTTATATTGCCTAGGCTACTTAGATTCTATAGAGAAAACAAAAATTTAAGCTCATGACTGCACTTCAGACCAAGCTTCAAACGCTACGAAAAGAACTTAATGCCGCTCACCTGGAGCGCAAATCAGTAATTGATGGCTTGTTGGCTACATTGCTGGCGAACCAGAACGCTTTGCTGTATGGCCCACCGGGGACTGGGAAAAGTTTGATATTAAGAGAGATCTGCTTTGCGATCTCAGATGCGAATTGGAACTACAGCGTCGAGTTCAGACCAGAGAAAAAAAAAGGCTCTCAGAGAAGCCCAACTGCCAAGCGCAAAAAGTTTTACCAGCTTTGACTTCAGCCACTGCAAACAGCTTAATCCAGCACCATTAATGCAGTTATCTGAAGATACGATGTGGCTAGAGCGGGCAGAGAACCTGCTAATATTTGGGCCGTCAGGCGTTGGGAAGACTCATCTCGGAATTTCTATGGCACGGGCCATGATCACTCTGGGTAAGCGTGTGAAGTTCTTCAGTGCCATTACCTTGGTACAGCAGCTCCAGGCGGCGAAGCAACAGCTTCAGCTCCCTGCAACTTTGGCACAGTTGGACCGCTTTGATTTACTCATCCTTGATGATATCGGGTATGTCAAAAAGACGGATGATGAGACGTCTGTGTTGTTTGAGCTGATTGCTCATCGATATGAGCGCCGTTCGTTGCTGATTACGGCTAATCATCCCTTTTCAAAATGGGACAGTATTTTCAGTGACTCGATGATGACGGTTGCTGCTGTAGATCGTCTTGTTCATCATGCACTCATTATCGAGATCAAGGCCGAGAGTTTTCGTAAGCAAGTCGCAGCAGAGCGTGCTAAAAAGACTTAAGCCTAAACCTGAGACCAATCTGCGATATAGCAATCTGTCCGGATACCTAGAAAGTTTCCATTTCATGGAATCTGTTAGGTTTTGGAATTAATGTCCGTTCTCCAAACGGCAAACTCATAGATCTAAAACCTTGCCAAAAAACTTAGTGCGAAGTCATGACTGAGCTTGAATGGAAATCATTTTTAATAGATTTTATTAGGGTTCTAAATGTCAAAGATGATGAATTAGAATTCCGTGATAAAGCACGACAGTTATTCTCTTCTGAAAAAGCAGAGTCGGTAGAAGAAGATATTCTTGCAGCCGAACGCCGATTAGAGATTAAGTTTCCTAACTCATATCGCCTTTTTTTTGAAAGTTAGTAACGGTTGGCCTGAAATGGGAGCCGCTGAACCTGGAGAGCTTTGGCCCCCCAAAGGCAACACAATGGCTGCGAGATCAAGATCCAGAAATGCTTGAAGGTTGGTCAACGCTGGGTCAAGATTTATCAATGGAAGAGCACCTGTACTATAGAGATGTCGAAGAGGATACCTGTTGGTATCGTGAAGAGTATCTTCAAAATACATTAGCAATTAGTGCTTATGGTGATGCATGTCTTCTCTTATTGTCACCTGAAGTTGTGGATGGGAATGGTGAATGGGAGTGCTGGAAACTAGCTAGCTGGTACCCTGGAGCAGCTCGGTATCAAAGCTTTGAAACATGGATGATAGAAAGCTACAAACGGCATGTTGAGTGGATTAGTGAAGAACATGAGTTTCAGTGGCACTCAGCTGTTCTAAACGAACTAAATAAAAAGAACTGAACGCTCACGTTTCCTTGGGCGCTGTTCACAGCAGGTATGCTAATCCATTGTCAGCGTTCTTGAGAAGCAAGTTCTAGCCTTCTTGCAAGTAAGGCTTGTTTAAGGAGTTCATTCAACAGTTAGCGCAACCGATGGATACTCTAGCAATGCATCCTTGAATTCCTCTTTGCATTGTTCGGCCAAGTAAGGCTCTTCCCAGCTTTTGGTGATGCGATGAAAAATCTGTGAAACCATTGAAGCTAGAGTCTTTGCAATATTCTGGCCATGGAATTACTCCAAGCTTTATTACCTAGCCCCAACGGGCTCCAATTGAACGACTATGAAATGGATGTAGAACACCAGCATTTGGAATTGAGTGTTATGTCCACCCAAACGGTGGCTCCATGCCCCTTGTGCGGTAGCGTGGCTCATCGAGTGCACAGTCGATATCAACGAACCCTTGCCGACTTACCCTGCTTGCACTTCAGCTTAAGCTTGCTCGTGCTAGTCTGCAAATTCTTTTGTCCGAATTCAGAGTGTCGCCGTCGTATTTTTACCGAACGCATTCCAGAGGTGGCGGCACCTTGGGCCAGGAAAACCGTACGCCAGGTTCAGCATCTCCAGGAGATTGGGTTAGCCTTAGGCGGTGCTGCTGGTTCTCGTCTAGGCAAGTGTCTGGGCTATTTTAGCTGTGGCAGTACACTACTCAACCACTTAGAGCGCCTTCCCCTCCCTGAGTTCGAGGTTCCAAAAGTGTTAGGGGTAGACGACTTTGCGTTCCGAAAAGGCCATAATTACGGCACAATTTTAGTCAACTTAGAGACTCATCAACCTATTGCCCTGCTAGCAGATCGCAAAGCAGACACATTGGTCGATTGGCTACGAGAGCATCCAGGTATAGAAGTATTATCCCGTGACCGTTCCAAGACCTACAAAAGTGCCATGGATAAGGCTGCGCCAGACGCCAGACAAGTTGCAGATCGCTTTCATCTAGTCAAAAATTTGAGTGAAGCGCTTGAGCTTTCATTGGAAAACTACCATGCTGAGCTTAAAGCCGCTTCACGGGAGCAATACCCAGTCACTAGCTCAAATCTAGGGCATACTGCAACGGTTGTTGTAATTCCTCAATCGACTGCCACTGCAACCTTTCAAGAACGGGCACAGGCAAACCATCAAATTCGGGTACAACAGCAGCAAGAAATTAAAGCTCTCCGCGAACAACAATGGTCGACTGCAGCTATTGCAGACAAAGTCGGAGTGAGTGAATGTACTGTTCGCAAATATGGTACCCGACCTGATTTTCCAGAAACTTATAACCGACGTCCGACCTTGGGTAGGAGCCTACTCGACCCCTACAAACAGGAGGTTGTGGCTTGGTGGAATTCTGGAATAACGAACTCCAAAGTCT
Organism: Acaryochloris sp. 'Moss Beach'; assembly: GCF_021497025.1. Classification (NCBI taxonomy): domain Bacteria; kingdom Bacillati; phylum Cyanobacteriota; class Cyanophyceae; order Acaryochloridales; family Acaryochloridaceae; genus Acaryochloris; species Acaryochloris sp. 'Moss Beach'. Next base: position 127,520 of record NZ_CP071723.1, on the reverse strand, counting down.
TGATGGTATTGCTCCGACAGAATGGCTATGAAGGCTCCCAACGCACTCTCCAGCGTTACCTTCGTGGGTTCCGCGAAGCTCAGAGCCTTCCTTCATATCGTGCTCCAGTGACAAAGTCCTTACCCACTGTCATTGATCCTCAAGCTCCTCCTTTTACACCTCGTCAAGCAGCCTATCTAATTGTGCTCAAAGAAGAGAATCGAGAACCCGAAAATAAAGAGTTGTTGGAATACCTGGTCAAACAACACCCGGACTTAGCAACCCTTGTTGATTTAGCTCATACGTTCCTTGAGTTGCTCAGACAACGACAGGCCGATGCTTTTGATTGTTGGTTGATGAAGGCATTGACCTGTCCAATTCAACCGTTGAAAAAGTTTGCTGCGGGTCTCATGGATGACTATGCTGCAGTCAAAGCCAGCATGATGATGGAGGTCAGTAATGGTCCGGTGGAGGGACTCAACAACAAACTAAAAATGCTTAAGCGTCAGATGTTTGGCAGGGCAGGATTAACACTACTCGCCAAGCGACTAATTATGGCTTCATGAGAAAGAAGCAAATCTCTTTCTGAGTAAGGGTTTAAACCGAATCACCAAAAGCTGGGAAGAACCGAAAGTAGTTGACATTCGACAAGAGCTAGGCGCTGAATGATTTTTGCGACATGATACCTGAATTGAGATCGCAAATCCCACCCACCATGATCACCTTCACCCCAACGACCGCAGATCGTATCCTCCAACTTCGCCACCAAGTTTTACGGCCAGCTTTGCCTATCGCTGAAGTCATCTTTGCAGAAGACCAAGATCAGAAAACCCGGCATTATGGAGCATTCAATAAACAGAGTGAAGCTATCTGCTGCGTCACCCTCATTCCCTCAACCTGGCACGGGGAAGCTGCATGGCGACTCAGGGCAATGGCGACGGCTCCAGGCTGGAGAAATCAGGGGATTGGCACAGGAATGATCCGATACTTGTTTAAGGATTTGCGAGCGTCCGATCAGGTAAGACCGATTTGGTCAAACGCTAGGGTTAGCTCTGCAAAATTCTACCGGGAGTTGGGATGGCGGGAAGTCTCCGAACAGTTTGAGAATGGGAACGCTGGGCTATCGGTGCAAATGCTAAGAGAAAGACCAATAAACGAGCGATGGAAACAAACGAAGCTTTTTACAACGGAGATCGCATCGCTCCGATCCCAGATCGCCTGACGATTGAGGAAAAGCTAGAGCTGTTGGACTGGCACCCGATTTTCACTGGTCGCTGTCCTAATTGTGAGATACCAATCAGGGAGACTACGCCGATCCGGGTTCACTGGGAATGTGGAGAATGTGAGTGGAAAGATGATTCGGCATAAGTCTTTTAGTGCAAAACAATAATTTGGTATCAGAATTGCGATCGCAAAATTACCTAAATACAGAGGAAACGCTAGCCACTGGGCATGTTCCGGGGGCTGGTGTTGTGTCGAAGATTAGTCTGTGATGATGCGAAAGTGGGCACCCCCGAAACGAGCAAGAGCTTAGCGAACCTCAGATCGGCAATGTCGCCATCCCAAAGCCGTGGCTTTACTCCGCTCCCTGCCTTTACTTGGGGATGCTGCATTATTGAAGTTTTGCGGGATGGGTGCAATTTTTGGGAATGGTATCAGGGTTGAGATCGCTTTCAATCTTTTAGTATGTACTTCCCAGATAACCTAAGCCCAGCCCTAAACCAGCGGAGGCATACAGTAGAAAACCTCGGACAACATAATTTAGAGTCCCTTCCAAGTTTTGTGCAGCAAGGTTTAAAGTCATCCAAAAAAATAAAACCATAAACCATCCAATAAAATGGTTGAAACCAGTCGAAGCCGCTGTCAGTATCGAAAGCACTGTCAGAAGACCACCGAAAATGAACAAACCAACTCTTAACTTTTTCAGCCAAACTATATGAGTTGGATAAGGTAAAGAAACGCACCCAACCAATGCAGCAATTCCTATTAACTCTGACAGCCCAAACCATAAAGGTGCAAAGTTATAACCTAATGCCATACCACCAGTTAGGTTAATTAATAGCCATATAATAATGCTTATCATTGCTGATTCTTTGAATCTTTAAGACTACTGAAGCAACCCCTCATCCTCAGCGCAGATCCTCGCCTTTTTTCTCAGCCAAGCCGTAAGCTCCCCTTTGCCTGGATACTTACCAACGAGTGCTTCATACACGGATTTTTCCAGACGAAGACCGACAGGCTTTGTCAACTCTTCTTGGGTATTATCAGCTCTGGGAAGGGGTTTCAGGTGATCAGTTTTGGGGTTAAGATTCCGTGGTGACATTTTTTAGTCCCTTGATCAGCGCATCTAACCTAGCACAAATATGCTTGATAACATGCATATTTGTGCTTATTTCTTATTCTAATTTTGTTTTTTGCCTAGAGTGTTTTACTGACACTATTGATCCATAAAATAGAATGTGTAAATCAATGTAAATAGTCTCTTTATATGCTTGTTAACAAGCATATAAGTGCTATAATACTTACATACAAACAAAGGCACCGCTTCCGACGATCAATCTAAAAGCGATGCCCGAGTTAAAACCACTCTTAGAGGCATTAACTATGACTACTGTACTCAAAACTCCTACAACCGTCACTGAACTTCTGAAGCTTGTTGACTCTCAAGTCACAGATCCTCTTCATCCTGAAGTGATTGCAGTCGAGATGCAGATTGAGCAATACCCCGGTGTCCGTGAAGGTGGCGACTTATTTGAAGTCTATGCACCTGTCATCTGCAAGCCTGGTCTTCTTCAGCCTCGCCTAGAGGATTGGGTCAAGACTTTCTATGGTGATGACTACTGGCTAGCAGCTTGGCGCACCATCCCCACCACTCGCCAGATTGAAGCCGAGAACGAAGAATTCTAAAAACCTCCTGGGGCATCTTTGCCCCTCCCGCTTCGCTTACACCCACTCGCTACACAGGGAATGAATATGATGACCACTCAAGCCAAACGTGAAAAGGCCCAAGCCAAACAACAAGCCACTCTGGAGAAGCTAGAGCAAGGCATCCTGAATATCTCGACTGAGGCCGACTGGAGAAAATATCTAGACTTTCATTCCAAGTTCTATAATTATTCCGCAAAAAACACGATGCTGATTTACGGCCAATGCCCAGACGCTAGCCATGTGGCAGGCTACAAAGCTTGGCAGAAGCACGGGAGACAAGTTCGCAAAGGGGAGAAAGGGATCGTAATCCTCGCCCCTTGCAAGAAGAAAATCGAAGATAAAAAGACAGGGGATAAAGCTTGGCAAATCTTTGGCTTTAAGACTGCAAGCGTTTTTGATGTTAGCCAAACCGATGGCGAAGAATTACAGGAAACAGACATCAAGGCTCAGACCACTGAGGCCGAGCTATACCGGAACCTCAAAGCCTTAGGGGAAGCTCAAGGGTTTACGGTGCTTGAGCAAGCCTATCCTGGGGCTTACGGGGTCTGTATCTACAAACCAACAGGGATAGAGATTCGGGTTGACCCTTTGCTCAGTGTGGAATTAAGAGCTAGCATTCTCGCCCATGAGCTAGGCCATGCCCTCATGCACAACGCTGATGAGTACAAGGGGCATTCTCTGACTTCCCAAAAGGAATTAGAGGCCGAATCGGTTGCTTACTGTGTGACTCAATATTTTGGAGTTGCTGAGGATCAGAAGCGTTCTTTTGCCTACATCACTTGTTGGAACCGAGAAAGCGATCAGGCACTTGAGCAATTCAAAGCGTCAATGAGTGTGATCGCAAAAACCGTTAAGGCGATTATTGAGGGAATTGAAAAAATACCCTCTGAAAAAACAGAGAAAGACTTGATTTCGGCCTGAGACAGCATACCTGGGGCGTCAAATATCGCCCCAGGTTTCTATCGAAACTTGAAAGTTTTAATTCAGGTAAATTATTGCACATTGTACAATATACATATTATGATAGTGACATGATTAAAAGCTTTCGCCACAAAGGACTTAAGCGTTTTTTCGAGACTGGCTCAACTGCGGGCATCCAAGCCAAACACCAGACACGATTGAGATTGCAGCTTCAAGTCTTAAACAGCATCTCGAATGTGCTAGAGCTTGATATTCCTGGGTTCTATCTCCATAAGTTAAAGCCAAGCTCTCGATGGTCGATTCGCGTTAGTGGCAACTGGAGACTCACCTTTGAATTCACTGATGGCGACGTTATTGTGCTTGATTACGAGGACTACCACTGATGTTGATGCATAACCCACCCCACCCCGGCGAGGTCATTCAGGGATTGTTTATTGAACCCAACGAATGGACCCTGACTGATGTTGCAAATGCTTTAGAGGTCAGCCCCGGTAATTTTTCAAGGCTGGTCAATGGCAAAATTTCCCTGAGTTCTGATATGGCCGTGAGGCTGTCTAGGGTTTTGGGCCTGGAGCCGCTAACCTGGATGCGAATGCAGGCCGATCATGATATTTGGAATGCACAGCAAGAAAATGATCATGCTGAGTTGAAGCGGTTGGCGGATAAGGTTTAAATTCGTTACCCCAGTTGTAATTTTTCTGCTCCCTGATTTTCATTTTTTAATCTCTGTTCCTGACGAAGCTGTACCAGAAAATATAGAATTACAGCTTTAATACTGAAAGTCAGTCCTAAGAATCCCCCATACCCAATGTGATGCCTGATCCTGTCTAGCCCTGGTAAATAGCCACACTGCGATTCCAAGCTGAACAGAGTAAGTCACAGAAACCCTTACTAGATCATTTATTTGTGAAATTGTGCCAATCACTCCAAAATAGTTAGGAGTATATATCCTTCCTTTTATCATTTCAACTAGAGGATTATTGAGAGCTAACTGAATAGCTCAGCATGCTATGAGAATCAATACAAACTTTTCAGTTTTTTGGGTATTCATGGCTATTGAATATTACTTTTTATCTAGAAATTATAGATACCAACGCAGGATCTTTGATATTACCTTACTAGGGATGAAGGCTGATCATTGACTATCCAATACTAATATTAAGCATCGAGAATTAATCTGAATTACCTAGGTAACATAAATTCCTTGTAAAATCTGAGATTTATAGAATTACACTATCAGGCCCAATTGAAGAGTTGCTGACACCAGGTATAACGAAGGCTAGAAACTAAACAGAGAATAGATTTCAGGGATTTATGTTTCTCGATGTTCTTTAACTTTTAGTAATAACTTGGTTTTTGATCGAACGTATTTGCGTCGTTTCAGGCCCCTAAAAGTGCTTGATTGCACCTGGTGTCAGCAACCCTTCAATTGGGCCAGGTATGAAGTGGACCGCTCAAGGGGTGGCTGCCTTAGCTTCTTTGGAAGCTCTGAGTCGAAATGGAGAGCTTGAGGTATGGAGAAAGACCAGAACTCTTCCCGACTGGAAGCTTGAACCGTTTGAAGAAGCTGCTTGAGATAGGCTGATCTTTACACCGACTTATGACCACTAGGGACCTGTCAAACACAGGTATCACCCAACCCTAGGATTTGGTGAGTTTAATGCTGCTCATCGATTCTGTTAAGCGGTGGACGAAGTGAGTAACTTTTTGAGACCTCGCAGTCGAATGGCAGAATTCGTGTCACTATCTGATCGAAGACTGAAATTCATCAAAGGAGTCAATGAACTCCAAGAATTATTCCAGGCTGCTTAACAATAAAGACGAGGAAAACTGGGGGTACTAATCGCTGTTTTCAAGGGATTTGGCTAACCACTTCTGACGGATTCCTTGCCATATATAAGATCAAGCAGGTATAAATTCTTTATTGATTCGGTAGGAATCGGAGGACATCTGTGACTGTAATGTTTGTCGATATAACTGCATTGAATTTCCGAAGTGAGCCGCGCGTTGCTGCAGAGACCCGAATTGGTACTGTATACCTGTGTCAGAAGCTCAAGAATGTTAGGGAGGCAGATGTTGAGGGCTGGGTAGCGTGTGTAGCCGAGATAGATGGCTCAGATAGAGAAGGCTTTGTTTCTGCCAGATACTTACGCGCACCTATTTCGGAAAATCGAGAAAAGCTAGTCGCGTCCGTTCACCGTGAGTGGATGAGATTCGCTCGAGGAGCTGGTAAAGAGCACCATGATCCATACTACCTGTATGTAGGTGAAATGTGGCAAGCCTTAGGTCTCAATCTTGATGGTACTGATCGCGATACGCCTTGGTCAGCAGCCGCTATTTCTTTCATGGTGAAAAACGCAGGCCCAGCGTACAGCCAATTTAAATTCGCTGCAGCCCACTCAAAGTTTATTCATCACTCCATAAATGCACGGATTACCAATGACAGATCTGCTCCGTTCTGGGGGTATCGATTGGACGAAGTGCAGCCTGAACTCGGTGATATTATTTGCCGCGACAACCCGCTCCATGCACCTGCTGTCGATTTTGATGTCGCAACATCACAAGATAGTTATCGTAGTCATACTGATGTCATTATGCATATAGATTCCACGAATAACAGGATCGTTGCGATTGGTGGAAATGTAGGACATTCTGTGAAAATAGCAGAGTATGATCTCACTTTTGGCGATTTCGCTGCAGAAACAAGACATACCTTTGCATTATTAAAAAATATTGCTGACTCATAGTAAAAGCTAAAATGACGAAGATCTGATTCTTGCATAGGTAAATAGGTCACAGATATACATAATCTTGATCTACGCAATAAAGGCTTCAGTAACAGGCAAGTTTACACACTTTTATGATTCAGTCGAATATTGAAGAGGATTGCATACCAGATAATTCAGAAGGTACTGAGGATAAAACAGTTTGGTCAAGAGTAATTTAAAGCCTCTGCTTCTAATGAAGCTTGCACAAAAAGAACTAGTAAGATGCCAATGAACAAGCTCACCAACCTCCTACTAAGCTGCACAGTAATTTTTCTCGGATTGGCCGTTAGCCCCGCAAGTTTAGCGCACCTCAGATCGGCAAGGTCGCTCTCACAAAACCATGCTTTTGCTCCACTCCCTGCCTTTACTTAGGGATGCTGCATTATCGAAATTTTGCGGGTTGGGTGCGGCTTTCGGGATGGTTTCAGGGTTGCGATCTCAAGCCATTCCTAGCCTAGACCCCCCTCATTCTCAGCCAAGCGGTTTCCCCTTGCCTGGGTGCTATTGGAACAGCGCTACATAAACATCTTCATCTAAACCGACTTTTACCTACTGTGACAAGAATCAGGACTTAATCGGCTACTTGAAAATTGTTTTACAGGCTTTCCATCTGTCAGCAGTATCTTGTTGTCCTTAGTCTGAATCCAACCAGTAGCTTGCATCACTTTTGGACGGGCTGATTGAACTTCATAGTTTTGCAGACGCTTGGGTCGTCTCTGATGAATTCTCATGAAGTATGAGTGTTTGCTAGTAGAGGTTAAACGCATATCACGCCAAATAGCTGATTCAGCCAATAAGATTTCGCTTGGCTGGACCATTGTTGGACGGTGAATAGAAAGAGTATTATTTGCTTTTGGTCCACCTGGCTTACAACTAAGCCAAATAACAGACCTTTGAGTTATATCTATCTCATTAGGTAAGATTGGAATTCTTTCACTATCATTCTTACTGAACTGAATAAATTGCTTAATAAGACCTGAATTTTGATCTTCTAAGCCAAATTGGTTGACTATACCTCGTATTTCTATTGATGAAGGTATTGCTGGAATTCTAATGGGCAAAAAAGATTGCGCGATAGCTACATTTGAACTCCAGTGATTAAATCCAGAGAAAAGTGCTATCAAGCAGGTCTTCAATAAATATTTAATGATTGGAGATGAATATTTAAGCTGCATTATTCATTTCCTTTTGCGACTGAAATAATGGATGAGTATCAGCCGGGAAAGCATTGATCAATTGCCCACTTCCACAAACCTTCACTTCTATATAATTCATCAGGTTCTCTTCCTAAATTTATGCAGGCAAAACCCAAATAACCCCCGTATTATCGATGCAGAGGCCATACCGTTGTCCATCATCATCGCGCCAATGGCTTAACGACCTATCGCTGTCAACAATGCAAAATCAACCATACCCCAGGCGGCACAGTAGAAAGACCAAAAAGAGAAGATGGGCAAACCCCGCAACAGACTTAGAAAAAGGCCAATAGAGAGACTAAACCAAGCCCAACGAGAACGTCACAGGAAAAAGAAAGAAGAAGGAAAGGTAATATAGATTCCGCATGGATTCTAAAAATATGGGTTATTTATTAGGTGCAAAGTGAAAGGATTGGTATCGAGTTGCGATGCTCTCCGAGCGACATTCAGCCATCACAACACTCCCCATCCCCGAACCTCAACCCTTCCCTAATTAACATAAATCCCCTGGAGAATCTGAGACTTTAGAGCTTCAAAATCAGTCACAGGTATTTCATAGGAAGGATTGCAGAGCTTCCTAAGCAGCATTTCCAGCATTGGGTTGTCGCTGTTATACTCCACCTCTGCTAGGGTTTCGGAGTTTTCGTATAGGACAACCCTTGTTTTCTTAGGCCATTCCTGAATGAGAAACCTCATACCCCTGGATTGGTCGCAGAAATGGGATTCATTGAGAGCATCGGTGCTGTCTTTGCTAGGCGTATCGGTGTAGAAAATCAGATCAAACCCAGAGAAATCACCATTGATAATGGTGTTGGCGAGATTGAGAGAGCCGAAGAGTCGATCCAGATTTACTGTCATGATTGTGCCTCAATAGCTAAGTAATACAGAATCCGTCGAGAAACTGAAAGATTGAAAGACTGGGGCTTAACTTTCTGGCGTATTGCAATTGCGATCGCAGATGCATCCCTAAGACTCCAGTGCTTAGGACTCATTTAACCCACGAGCGAGATAGACCCTTATATCTGGGTCGATTGGAGTTGGCCTCTCATCTACAAAGGTCTCAGGATTTTGAAAGTCAATTTTTCGAGCTTCGGTATCGCTCACTTTTTTATTGAACCCTTCATGGATAAAACAAATACCTACAGGAATATCTGCAAATTTGGGATGATTCTTCTGTTCTAAAATCTCGTTAATTTGATCAATAACGTGCTCATCATCGTCTAGCCAACCGTTCCCGATCAGAGAAAAGCCTTTGTCTTCAAACAAGGCCAGGATTTCTAAAGCCACTCTATCTGGTTGATTTTGAGTGGCGATATTTGCGATTTCTGCTCTTAGAGTAGTCATTGATATATCTCCAAAATATTCATGGGCTAATGGATGACTAATGAATAATTAGCTAGTTAACACAGAATCCGTCAAGAATCTGAAAAATTGAAAGACTAGGTGAATTAATAGGTGTGATATCAGGGAGTTGGTATCAGGATTTGCGATCGCATATCCGCATATCTGCATATCTCGCATCCCCGACACCACCCCCTCGATCACTTCCCCGAAACCTGCTCAATGGGCGAAGTCACAGCCGCATTCTGCCCAACGCTCAGGTGATAGAGTAAGCCCCCAGCAGGTATGCCGATCACTAGGCCAATGCCAATTAACGCAATTTTGAACCATGTCCCTTCTCGTTTAATTTCCCTCTCAGTCCGCTTAATTCGCTGGAGCTTTTCAAGCTGACTGATTTCCTTGTCTTTGAGCTTTAAATCAACAATGCGCTGTTTGATGGCCTTCTCGTTTTCCGCAAGCAGGCCATCCATCCGGGCCGTTAGTTGCTGCTGGACAACAATGGCGTAGGGTTCTGTACTCCAGTGAGTTCTGTTGGCTTTTTTTCTGCTCCCTTGCCCTCCAAGCTAGCGGTCATCCGTTGTGTAAATTCAGCCTTAAATTCCTCTGAAAGAAGTTCCTTGGCTAAGCCCTGGCGATACTTAGTCATAAACAGATTCTTCAGCCGTTCCTGTTCTTCATAGGCCAGGTCTGCAAACCCTTTAATTTGAGAGATGGTGACAACTATCGCAGCGTTGGCCTGCTCATCAATGAACCTCTCCATCTGGATCGACTCAGGATCTGATCCAGCCTCAACGACTGGGGGTGTATCCTCGACGACGGGCTGAGGAGGGATGATCGCCTCAGCGGGAGAGACACAATCATTGACCTGTTGGCAAATCTCCTCAAACCGATCCCGGTAGTCAATCAAACTCCCCTCAGCCTCAGTAATGCACTGGTGAATCTCATCAAACTGGGTGCCTGTGATGCCAACGTTATGGGCAATATTCCGCATATAGCCTTCAAGATAGTCCCGTCCTTTTTCTTCGTGGCTAACTTTCATCGCTAATAAGGTTTCGGCTTGATCATCCGTGAATTCGGTTGTACCAGTCCAGCTGCAAGCCTCTAACATCGGCTCTAGTTTTTCCTTGGAGGTCTTCAGGATTTCGAGAATGTCATCAATGGTATGCATGTCGTTGTCCTTGATTTAAATAGCGTTAATGGGAACATAGGCAGATTGCACCATCAGCAGCAAATCAGAATAAATTATTCAGTGGATCGCCACTTTGCTCTGGGGTAGATGCTAAATAAACTGGTTCCTGGGCAGCAGACGGTGATTGTTCTGGGGTCACTTTTTTGGTTACCTCTGGGGTCACTTCCGGGGTCACCTCAGAGGTAACCTCCCCACCCCCGATCAGGTCCAAGGCTTCTTGATGAAACCCCTTGATGTGAAGCTTGCCGCCATTGATATGGCCTTGAATCTCTTTCTCTGGCAACTCAGCCAAACTTGATCCAAGTGGCCCCACTACTGACCACATGGCTTGAATCATCACTCGCTCCAAGTTGTCGCCAAAATAGCCTCTCAGAGCTTCTAATCTCCGGCCATTGAGGGATTGGTCTGGGTATTGGAGCTGAATCTTCATCGTCCTTCTACCCATGAGTTGCACCCTCCATCAGCAGAAACGAATCGGTGAACCGGGGCTTAATCTCCTTGTTCTTGGGTTCCTGCATGTCGGGATAAGCGGAAATCATCGACTTCAGAGAATCAGCAAAGAAGGCAAGCCGACCCCCAAAGGTTGCTTTCAGTTCAGGGAGCCAGACCCGCATCGAGCCACCCGTCACATAGATTTTGGACACGGTATTGACCTTGGGTTCTAGCATCAGTTGCTGTAAGATTCGCCGCCAGGTCCGTGCTTTGGCTTGCTTAAAGTTGATTCGGGCTTTCTCTAAGCTGTCCTCACCCACGAGCCGCTTGAGTCCTCCTTTGCCTACTGCTTCCATATGCAGAAATTCAGCTAAGAGTAATTCATCGTTGATGTAGCAAGGAAACTCATTAATCAAAGCAATCATGCCCATGCCCGTAATCGTCTGACAGGCACTCGATTGAATGACTCGATTTCTGACAGGCACGATGGAGATGTCTTTATGACCAAACATCAGCACTAGGGCATCAGGGACGATGACATTTTGAGCAACACCAGACCCCTCTGGGTAGACCCGCACTCGATTAATTCGCAGACTGGGTTTAACGCCATTCAGCCTGACCTCGTACATGGCTTTTGTCAGATTGTCTTCTAGCTGCTGAAATGTTTTCCTCTCACCGACTGGCAGCAATACCCGCAGGTCCAAACTGCCCTCGGTAAATTTTTCCTGCTCAATAATCTTGCCTAGCATTCCCAGAACTCGGATAGATGCCGTGTTAGATTTTGCGGCTCTGACTCGGGTTTCATGCAGGGCATACCGGGCTGATTCACCCACGGTCCAGGCTCGATCCCTAATTTCAATGGTGCAGCTATCGGGGGCTAAGTCCCGGTGCTTTTCCTCGTCTACGGCATTGGCTTGAGTCACCCAGCCTTTGCGAGGAGTGTTCCGCTGGAATCCACCCACGAATCCCTCGGCATCATTCGGTGGTCCTTTATCAATCGTGTAGCAACCTTTGCCCAAACTTGAGCCCATGTCGGCGGCAACGGTCAATGTGTAAACCATTTTTCTCGTCCTCTGTGACCTACCTAAGAAACGTAGGCAGAATGACCCCTGAGGTGCAAACGAAAAACCCGGTTTTTTTACGGTTTTCTACAGTCATTTACAGTCGAATACAGTCACTTACAGCCGAGCTGCTAGACAACCGCTGAAAGCAAGACAGGGAGGGGAGTCAAGAATGTGCTGGAGAACTTCTGAGGGGAGACGTGAGGGGCATACACCTAACCACCACTACATGGGTTTGGACCAACTTTGAGGGTAAATGGGGTTTTTGCAGTTTTTTTGTCACACGTTTGAAACTTTTACACTACAGAGCTGTAGTGTATCTGAAACTATTGTGTTACAGAAATATTTTCCTTATCTTTTACCCTGAAATTTCATCTCCGCTAGTACAGGATTAGGTCAGACAACTCATCAGCATGGCTTACCAAGATACTTGAACTTCGATTATTTTTTGGATATTATTTACGCGCCCACAAGATTCCCACTTGATATTCTGACACCTAGATTCTCTCTATCTCAAAAGCTCTAGCTAGAATAAGGCCACCCGAAAACCGACGTAGAGGTTGCGGTCACCGGGATCGTTCCTGAGGCGATTCGCCGAGCGACAATACCTCGGATTGCAGAGCCAGGAGCCACCGCGAATAACTCTTTTAGACGTATTTTTATTAATCCAGGCAGTCCCATCTGTGGGCGCTCCGGTGTAGTTGTCATGCCAAGTATCTTGACACCACTCCCAAACAGTCCCGTGCATGTCATAAAGACCAAAGGTATTGGGAGGAAAACTGCCTACATCAGTTGTCTGCTCTCTAAATTCTCCCTTTGAAACAGATCCATAGGTATAGTTGCCATCATAATTGACTAGCTTTGGAGTAATGGTTTCTCCAAAATAAAACGGTGTGGTCGTTCCCACTCGACAGGCATATTCCCACTCGGCTTCACTGGGTAGTCGATAGTCTTTGCCACTTTCCTGGGAAAGCTTCTGGCAAAATCCCACCGCATCTTCCCAAGATACTTGCTCTACAGGAAGATTAGCTCCTTTGAAATTAGAGGGGTTAGACCCCATGATCACTTCCCATTGGGCTTGGGTAACTGGATACTTGCCCAAATAAAATGTGGAAAGGGTCACTTCATGCTGAGGGGCTTCATCATCATCCCTTTCCTCTTCACTGGAAGGTGAACCCATTGTGAAGGTGCCTTCTGGTATCTCCACCATCTCTAAGGTCGTGCTGCTGTCTAGCTCCTCTGCAAAAAACTGAGCTTGCTCTTGTTTACGGTTGGTAATGCTTCCAACTTCATCAACACTTACGACTTCAAACTCAAAGCTGTTTAAGTTGGATGAAGATGAAAGGAGAGGGGAGGCTTCAGGTGAATCAGACGAGGTTGAACTATTCTTGATTGCTTCCCATGCCAGCACACTACCTAAGCCCACACCGCCAAAGGCCACTAAGGTCAAGAATTGACGGCGATTCTTTTTTTGAGGGGCTGGACTTGAAGCCTGGGATGAAGATGTTGGTGAGATTGGGGTTTGCTGACGTGCTTTCTCTTGTTGTCTGAGTTGTTCCTGCCGATTGGCTTCCGCTTTTTGCCTAAGCTGTTCCTGACGTTTGGCTTCAGCTTGTTGTTTTTTTCTCTCTTGTCGTTCTACCTCAGCTTGTTTCAAAATAGGCTGCTCAATCCGAGCCACATCTGCATCCAGCAATCCCAAGGACTGCTGTAATTGCTTAAGCCCCTCTCGCACATAGTCATCCAGGGGATAGACGGATCGTACTATTTTTTTTAGCTCTGCTTCATACTGTCGTAAATTTTCCGCAGGAGCGGGCTCTGGATTCTTCACTAGATCTGTTAGAACTTCATTCGCAGTTTGATAACGATCGGTGGGTTCTATCTGGAGTAGTTTATCTAGAACTTGACCTAGTTCTGCGCTAATGGGCTGCTGTAAATGCTTGCGCCATTCACTTAGCCAGCCATACCCCTGCATTTTCCATAAACTCCAAGGGTTTATTCCCGTCATTAAATGGAAACAGCTTGCCCCCAAGCTATATAAATCACTATTGGCGTGAGCGATACCTGATTCCATTTGTTCTGGGGCTGCATAGCCTAATGAACCCACTATTGTTCCAGCTATAGACACTATCGATTTAGAAAGCTGCTTGGACACGCCAAAATCAATCAGGATTAACTTGCCATCACTCCCTCTACGCATGATGTTCTCTGGCTTAATATCCCGATGGATGACTTTGCGCTGATGAATGGCTTCAAATACTGGCAGCAGATCTTGAAGCAATGACTGGATCTTCTTGTCATTGAAACAACCATCTGCTTTCAGTTCTTTTAGAAGATCCTGGCCTTCTATATACTGTTGGACGAGGTAAAAGTAGCCACGTTCTTCAAAATAAGCAAACAGAGACGGAATCTGGGGATTTTCCCATAACTGCTGTAATTGCTCTGCTTCCCGCATGAACAAATCAACAATCAACTTACTGGCATGGGAGCCTTGAGCTTGATAAACAAGCTGTTTGACCACACATTTCTCTTTTAATTTGTCTGTGTCTTCTGCTAAATAAGTTTTACCAAATCCTCCGCGTCCCAGCGGCTTGATGATTTTGAATCGATGACGGAGCACTGCTGTTAGCTCGGTTCCGCAAGACTGGCAAAACTTATCGGTATCTTGATTAATTGGCTTTTCGCAATCAGGGTTCAGGCAGCAGAGCATCAACTTCAAGCTATAGTAACTCCCTTCATCGACCAGCATAACCGCAGGGCTATCAGTCACGGAAACATTTCAATCACTCCTGCAAGAAAGTTAGTTGATTTGGCCGATCCATAGCAATCTGCCTATGTTCTACTTGAGAACTTCATTCCAGGAGTAGAACAATGCTAGATATGGTCACCATCCACTCAGGCATTGAAAACGGCGAGAGATATTACACCGAAGAAGAGAGCTACTACAGCGAGGATGAAGAAATCCAGGCCATCACCAAATCAGAATGGTTTGGCAACATGGCACCGAATAAACCCTATTCAGCAAAGCGATTCACTGAGTTGTTCTATGGCAATCTCCCTAATGGTCAGCGGATGCGAGGCGATGTCTTAGGCGATGGCAAAGAACGCTTAGGCTTTGATCTGACATTCGCTGTTCCTGGTAAATCTCTAAGTATGCAGATCCATGCTCCTGATGGTGATAAGCAACTCTGGCAAGCTCACATCGAAGCAGTCAAAGAGGTGATGGCGATTGCGGAAGAACGCTATGCTGCTTCGAGGGTGCAGGTAAATGGTGATCGGAAAGTCATTAAAACAGGGAATATCGCTGCCTGCCTGGTCAATCACCATGAGAGTCGAGCAGGCGATCCCCATGTCCATACCCATGTGGTCTTATTCAATGGCACTCACTGTCCTGATGGAGAACACCGGGCGTTATACAAGGAGCTGCTGAGTAAAAGTGGCATCTTGGGAGATATCTATCATCAAAAGCTGGCCCTCAAAGTTCAGGCTTTGGGATATGAGATAGAGGAAACCCAAGAGGGCTTTGAACTCGCAGGAACAACGACAGATCAAAGAGAGTTGTTCTCTAAACGCTCCACTGAAATTGATGACTACTTAAAAGCGAAGGGCTGGGACAAGACCCCTCAGAATCGACAGAGAGCCGTCTTTGAGACTCGGATGGCGAAGGACAAAAGCCAAACCCTAGAACAGAAGCAGGACCGATGGGGCAATGAAATGGCAGCAGTGGGCTTCACTGGCCTTACCCCTGCCCATCACCCGATCACACCCCCAGAATCAGGAAACCCCCCAGAGAATTGCTTGATGCTGCTATCGGCCATCTCTCTGAACGGCAATCCTCTTTCAGTCGTGAAGACATTCAACGGTTCGTCTTCTCCCATCTCCGCAGTTTTGACGAAAAACCTCTGAACCAAGAGATTGATACCCACCCCAATCTATTAGATGCCTGGGATGGACGATACACCACTCAAACCGCAGTGGATCGGGATATCCGCATTATTGATAACTGGCTCCAGGGCAATGACAGGGTTCAACCCCTCAACCCCAATGCTGACTTTAGCCATACCATCCTCAACAGTGGTCAGGCCGAAGCCATGCAGCGACTACTCAGCTCACCAGATCAATACCAAATCCTTAAAGGACTCGCAGGCACGGGCAAAACCACTGCCATGGGCATAGCCCGAGAGCAGCTACCCCCTGAAACCGTGATCAAAGTCTTTGCCGCCACCCACAATGCCAAGAATGCAATCGCTGAATCCTTTGACCTAGAGGGAGCAACCATCGCTCAACTAGCCGTCAGTGAACCGACGACTGAACCCAATCAGCTCTGGATTCTAGATGAATCAGGCATGGTCGGCTCTGAAGACTTTGAAATGGTGATGAACAAAGCAGCCAAAGTGAATGCACGGGTCTGGGCTGTAGGAGATACGGGGCAGAATGGAGCCATTGCCGCAGGCGCACCCGTCCGAATGCTGATGCATCGAGGGGCAACGGTCCATAAGCTTAGGGAAATCATCAGGCAGCAGAACAAAGACCAAAGAACGGCTGTTGAAATGATCGCTGAAGGACATGGCCTTGAAGCCCTCAATGTCCTAGAAAAGCATGGCTTTGTTCATCAGGTCGCAGATGCTGACTCTAAACTCTCTGGGGCAGTCAATCACTATATGGGATTGCCCCAAAGCCGACGCGATAAAACCTTGGTGGTGATCGGGACCAATGCCGAGAGAGAAGACTTCACGGATCAACTCAGGGGCCAACTGATCGAAGAAGGAAGCCTAACCCATAACACTGAATTTACTCAGCTCAAGAATCGCAATCTCACTAAGGTGCAGAAGAAACGAGCGGAGAACTACAACAAAGGTGATTTACTCGTACTCCATCGCAAGCACCGCACCTATACCCAACTGCAAACCCATGTCCCCTATAAAGTCTTGGCAGTGGAAGGTCAGCATTTGCGAGTGGAGTCACCAGGGGGCAGGAAGTTCAAGATTAATCCAGCTCAGCATAAAAGGACGGAGGTCTATACCGCTAGGAAGAATCATATTGCCGTAGGGGATAAACTCAGGTTTACTTCAACGAATAAGAAGGCTGGGATTTATACCAATGCCTATTTAGAGTGCATCAGTATCAAAGACGGCATCGCTACGGTTAGAGGCAATAAGGACCAACTGCATCTGCTTGATCTGAGTAAGGCTCTACAGATTGACCATGATTGGGCAACGACGACCTATCGGGCACAAGGGGGGACCAATTCAGAGACCATCTACATTGCCAGTCTCAATCCCACTTCTGCCAAGGAGTCCTTCTATGTGGGTATTTCAAGAAACCGGACGAAGCATCTCTCTGTGTTTACAGAATCCCTAGAGAAGCTGAAAGGATGGGTGGGGACTTCTAATGCTCAAGAGAATGCCATTGAAACTTTGTTCGATCCCCTGGAAGGATGGAAGCCTGACTATACGGGAGTGGAGAAGCCCTGGCAGATTGATGCCGATACCTGGACGGAGATGAAGGGCAGTGGGGTTCATCCGAGTTTGTTAACCCCAGGTCATCTAAGAACAGTGAAGGGTACGAATAAACCGTCTGTGCGCGACAATGTGCTGCTTGCAGCTCTTCTCGAAGCTGAGTTTACTAAATCCAAGTATGGCGCAGGCCAAGAAGTGACCAAGGAGATGAAGGTGAAGCTCAATGGTACTCACAAGGTTAATGGTCAGTGGGTAGACGATCCTGAACGGGCTTATAGCCGCATTGCTGAAGGGGGAGGGTGGATCGGCTATGGCGGTACTGATCTGCTTTCCATCGTCGAGGGTAATCCTCAACCCTCTCTCTACTGCCAGGTAAAACCCAAGACACCTCGAATCTTTGACGGGAAGGAAAACAAGTATGAAACCCCCAAGGGAGTTGATCAGCAGGTCTTTCTACCTCATATCCCTGATGAGATTGCCGAGAAGATTTATCGTCGTAATGCCATTAACCCCACCCCAGAGGAACGGGCTAAAGGAGTCTGGTCTGTAGCGGATCAATATAATCTGCCGATTGTGCTGACGGAGGGATTGAAAAAGACATGGGCCTCTCTAAGTCAGGGACATCTGACGGTGGGATTGCCCGGTGTCACGGCTTTGTATCGGGCCAAGGATGAATACGATAATCGATTACCCCAGAGAGAGTTTACGGACTATGGCAAGGCATTGGCTAAGTCAGGGAGACAAATCACTTTTGCCTTTGACCAAGACACAAAGGTATCGAGCATCGTGAATGTCAGACGTGATTTAGTCCGTACCCTTGAGTTTATGCAGGCTGCGGGGGTGGTCTGCAAGGTGGCCGAGTGGGAGCCAAAGCTAGGAAAGGGATTGGATGACCTGATCGTGAAGGCGGGTCCACGAGCTTACAATGTTGCGATTGCCAATGCTGTTCCCCCAGAGGCTGAAATCAAACGGCATTACAGGGGTCAGTACAATGACATTTCTAAGAGGGTGCAGAAACGATTAGGGGAGATACCCAAGGAGCGGGTTGACCTGGAGGTTTACGCCTACTGCAAGAAATATGCAGAGCTGGATGATGCTCATCGGTTTATCTCTGAGTCAGATCATATGAGGGCTGCGACTCCAGAGCAGAAGCGATTGTATTTGCTGGCGATTCATAAAGTCTCACCGATCTATGAGGATTTGATGAACTCGGATAAGCCGATCAACTTCAATCAGCGGATGCCTGAGATGGTGCAGAATCGGGTCAAGTTGCAGATTGTCAAAGAGAAGCCCACGCCATTGCAGAGTGAGCAAATCAATTTTGATATGGGGCAGTCGTATTAGAATTTAAAGTGAGCAATCTCGTAAGTATGTGCCCAGGAAAAATGCCTGTCTCTTTTCTGAGCAGGCAATCGTAAGCATTAGTTCTAGTGTACTACTAGAATCTAGATTGGGGAATAAACTATCAATACTCTTAAGTTGCTGTCAACAGCACTTGCATGATCCGTAACCACTCACAGGAGGACAGCAGAATGGCAAAAGTCTATACAGGTAAAGTGGTTATTCCAGCAAATCAAATGGATCAGTATCTGGAAGCCATGCAAGCCGCAGAAGAGGCCAGAGCGCCTTTCCGACAGTCTCTCGAACAGTTCAATCGAGACTTTGCGGGTTTCCTATCTGCCAAATATTCCAAGAAGACCGTCAGAAAACACACCAACATCATCGAGCTATTTATTCACTTCATCTGCGGCTATACCGATGTCGAAGCCATCGAGGACATCACCAAAGGCATGGTCAATAGCCATTTCAGGAAGTGGTATAAGCGTAAGGTCTGGGATTCCTCCACAGAAAGCGATTTGCGCGTAGCCCTCAAGAAGTTCTTCCTATTCCTCGCCACTGAAAAAGAAATTAAGAATGAAAAAGTATTAGCTGCCTTGAAATGAATCCTGAATCTGCTGTCTTTCTCACTTTGAATTCAACATATTATGAAATCAAGGTTAACTTATCTATAGTTTGTTAAGAACTAGCTGTACACTATTTTCATAATTAGAGTTTTATGCATCTACCTGTTTTACTGATGTCAAATTAGGCTTGTGATGGCCTATTTATAACAATTGACGCTTTAGTTTTCCAGTACTTTCTTGTGACCTTTTTAGGCTAGGAATAAGCAGATAAATTCTAAGGTAAATGCTAGTGCTTAATTTACGACTCGTTACCTAATTCTCCCTTAACGAATCACTTGAGTAGGCTGTGTCTGAGAAAGACACAGCTAGTTTCGCTCTCTTCTGTTGCTAGCACTCTCCAGGCAATAATCTATATCGTGTGAATGATGACTAAAACAACTGCTCTGATCCATCAAATATCTAGACTGACTTGGTTCTTTGCAGTCTTGTTCGTTATCTTTTCAGGGCTGTTTTTGAGTCTCTACGGTTTTATTCGCTGGCGGTTTTGCATAGATGGAGTGTTATGTACTTTGCTCTTTCACCCTATCCATTTCTAGTGAATCAGCCTGCTAGTGAACCATGATGAAGTTGTTGTGATTCAGCAATATCACGAATCAGCATCATGTGATCATATAAATAGCTTTCAGCGGCTGCTCGTTCGTCTGTTTTCAGACTTTTATTTTGTTCTAGATGAGACAGCACCCAGCTCACCAAACCTGAATCATCCAGTCTTTCTAGGGAGTACTGAGGAATCTCTTCAATCATTTGCCAGAGTTGGCGGAGAAGGGGAGGTGACATTAAAGTTAAACCGCCTAATACTATTGGTGCTTGTACATTGACTGCCATACATCTTACTTTCATCTTTTTTTAATGATGTACGGCAATCTTGATCTTAAGGTCCGGTTTTAGTTTTGTGGGTGAAGTACAAACATCTTCACGGCAAAGCTCCTACGACTCCTCCAAGTAATACTTTTTATTGCAAAAAGAAACCTCTCAATCGCTGCCGGATCAAGAGGTTGAAAGGTTTGCCAATGGCACTTAATTAGAGGCCAGGTGCCATCACTGCGGCCTGCTTCTGTTCCTCTTTTTGCTGTGCTTTCTGCTGGGGTCGCTGTTGCTGGGCCACTCTAGCCTGAGCGGTCTTCACGGTGCGGGCAATGACCTTCTCTGCCACTGATTCCCCTTTGTCTGCTTTCAGACCTTGGAAGTGAGCAGACTGACCCACCATCGCCCGCACTTCCTTGGGCTTAAGGCCATCCTTTAAGGCGTTATCTGCCGCTAGCTTGACTCCTTTCAAGCCAGGTGAAACATTCGCCCCATACTTAGACCACAGACCTTCAGCAGGATTATTCGGAACCTCAACCTTGGCCGCTTGATTAGACTGCTGTTGAACTTGCCCCTTCGTTTCCATTTCAGCACTCAGAGATTGCTTGGCTAAACCCAACGGATTGTGCAGTATCCGACCCTCTTTGATGTTCAGCAAGACTTTATTACCCTGCTTGATGACGAGATTCCCCCCAAAGGCTGCGGGGTCTTCCAAGGCTTGCTGCAAGGCGTCTCGTTGAGAGTCGGTAATCGAGGTGGACGGATCTGGGGCACCGTTCTTCATTTTGAAGATGTCAATGCCATCCATCTTGATATACAGCCGATCCACGTTCATATTGTTTGAGGCTAGCTTATCCACTAGGCCCAATGCATAATCTTCTGCCTCTTCAGAAGATTCTGAACGAATCGGATTGACCACATTAGCAGCCGTCTCCACTGCGGCCTCAAAGATATTGGCCTGTGTACCCCGTTCTGTATGACCATTGCCATTCTCAGAGGGCTGAACGTTGATTTCGGGCTGGGTGCCGTTTGATTCGACTTGAGCCGCTGCTTTGAGTTGGGGTTCTATTTGTGTTTTATCTATCGCCATAACTGCACCTTGCTCTGGAGATTCAGTAGGCTGAACCTGAGTAGTCTGGTCTTCGGTGTTAGACAATTTTGCAAACTCCTGTTCTACAAATAATTCAGCATGGATTCCGATTTGACGGATATGACTTGCAGCACTGGTCAAGAATTCTTGGGTGCGATCTAAGGCCCGCTGACTATTCGCGATCACCTCGTTGATGGTCATGGGTCGAATCTTCTGAAAGGCAACGACGGCAGAATTAGCCACTGTGCGACCCAACATCAGAGATGTACCCACAGATCCCACGGCATGGGTGACCATATCCTGACCTGCCAACATCACCTGAGAAGATTCTGATGAAATCCAATCAAAGCTGGTCTGAATCCCCCCAAAGGCTGGGAGTCCAGACATGACGGATTCCCCAAAGTTACTCATGGCCTGTTGGGCCAAAGAGTGAGTACCGGACTGAAAGGCATCACTCCCCCACTTGATAGCGGTGCCTGCTAAGGGTGCGACAAAGGGGGTATGGGTGGCGACTGCTGTCACGGCTAAGGGCACACCGACGTTTTGAATCCCACTCTTGACGAATCCAAGGGGGATCGGGGACACGGCAAAGGCGACATCCTCTGCCTCCTTTGCCGTGTTGTATAGGTCTTTGAAGGTAGACATTTCAACCCTCGCGAGAGGTTTACCTATGAAACATAGGCAGAATGACTCTAAAGACCCAAATCCTGAGACTGGGATAGGCTTAAAGACTGTTATTTATCGCGCTGATGGTGAGAGATTTGAGACATAAACCAAATAAATTCTTGGAGCAGAGAGAAAAGCAGGCAATCAAAATTCGCATAAGTTCTTGACATCAACAAACGTAAAATATTGATGATTCACATAGTTACAGTGATACCGTTTTTCTAAGTCATTTTAGGATTTCAATCTCATGAAATATTGCTTGATCAGCCTGATTAGTGCAATAAGCCTTTCTATGGGTTCCCTAGCAACAAGCAGTTCATGTAAAGCTGCAATAAACCCTATCCAAGATAACCTAAACCCCAACTCATGCTCATGCCATCCAGCAGATCGTAATTGCATTCGACGTTGCGGTTAAATAACCAATAATTGAATTACATCTCAGCTTCACATCTCCATCGACTGAGATTGCTTTTGACTCTGCTTCTGAGACTGGTCCGATTGCTGGGATCGACGCTGCTCTACCTTGTCTCGATTTAGCTCATGTTGTGCCCTGGACATTACTCGGTCCTCATACAGCTTCACTTTCTCTGCTGACTGGGTGCGCTGAGCCACTTCCTTAATGGAGTTGCCAGCTCTAACAATTTGCCTGAGCTGTGCCCCTTTCAGCCCTCCTTTCATCCCTGCTTTGACGTTGGCGATATCATCAGCCCGTGACTCAAATTTGATGGACACACGATTATTGAACTTAGCGAGTTGTGCCCTCAGAATTCGCAGGGTTTGAGCCGTGAGCTTGGCCCCTTTTTCTACACCTTCCTGGGCCAGGTGCATTCCTTTATCAGCATCCCGCTCTAAGGTCTGGTCTTGACTAGGCTGCATCGCTCATATCCTCCTGTTCGTCTTCGTCTACATCAGTGGTTTTATCTGCCTGGGTATCATCAGTGCCTTCCTCTGCGTCAATTTCAGCGGCTTCTTCTTCGATGGCATAGTAGTCTTCTGGTGGTAGCAGATCCTCGGCGGCTGCGGCTCTATTCTCCATTGCCACTTGGATATTGATATCCCCAAAGTGCTTCTGATGTTCCTCTTGTAAGCTGGGCAGAATATCCTCTCGCCATGCGACTTCACACTGCTTCCGAATCTTGGCTTGGGGACTGTTCTCGTCATAGGGAAGCTGGGTCTTTTCGTAGATGATTGGGTGGCCGTTGGTGGAGGCATCGACGATGATGCATTGCCCTGGTTTCTTCATGGCATCTAAGCGGTCTGCGGTCATCAAATCCACTTGCTGAAAGCTGTCGTTGCGACTTCTGGAATGGTTGGAACCGAAGGACTCGTTTTCTGTGGTGCTGATGATGGTTTTCTTGCCTAAGCGATTGGCGATGACTTGATTGCTTTTATAGGATCCTTGGTTCATATAGATCCGGGTTGGCAGGTTAGCGGCGATGCTTTCCCAGCGCTTCTCGCCATAGAGTTCCTGCATCTGTTCTTCTTGCTGATAAATCATCCACATCAAGAGACCATTTTGCCGTCCGAGGGCTGACCATTTCTTGGCATTGGGATAGAGGGTGAAACTGGCTTCTTCGATGATCACGCCGAGATTGTTCTGGCGTCTGCGGGTATAGCTGATGTTGCGCTTGATCAGCATATGTTGGGCAGCGGCTAAATAGGTCTTGGTGGCTTCTATAGATCTACAGATAAAGATCCGTGATTAGCTAGGCAGCTTGTGTACCCAAGGTTTTGCAATATTTGCCCATTAAGACAGTAATTTCATTGGGAGTCTGACTAAAGTACAGTAGCCCCTCATCGACCTGCTGAACTAAGTCATCAAATTGCTTGAAGAACCGTAGGTGTGTGCTGCGTTTTTTGAGTTTCTTCCACAAGAATTCAATTGGGTTGAAGTCAGGAGAATATGTGGGTAATTGGAAAGGAGTAAGGCGAGCGGATTGCTGGTCAAAGAACTGCTTAGTTGCTTTACTGGTGTGATATCTAGCCCCGTCCTGAATGAGAATAATATGCTTGTGAGTCTGCTGGAGTACTTGAGTTAGAAAAGCAGTATACCCTTCAGAATTGAAGCGTCCCGTCTGACCTTGATAGAAGAACTGACCAGAATGATAATCAATTAATCCAAACACCTTGTAAGCCTTCCGTTTACCACTGGTGGGCAATGTTGGCTGCTCTCCACGAAGACTCCAGGTGTAGCTTAACGACCCCCACTGCGCAAAACTGGCCTCATCCCCAAATAAAATTAGGGCATCTTTGGCTGCTGATAAACGCAAAATCTCAGGCCATTTGTGTGTCATCCATTCTTGTCGCTTGGCTTCATTGAGATGAGCTGCAACAAACCGTGCTCTTTGAAATGAAAAGCCTAAGTTCCTCAGTAGAGTACTCACATAATGGGGATGATAGGAAACATTGAAGCGTTTCGCAATCAGGTCTTGAACCATTAATGTTTCTATGATGGATTGCATTGCACTCAGTAAGGTGCAAGCCTAAATGCTAGGAATACATTTACTTCTATGATTTGACATCAAGGAGTTCCGTCATGAAGAAAAATACCAAAGCAAGATCATATGTTGGGAAAGAAGTCTTCATTGGGATTGATGTACACAAGAAGACTTATACAGTTGTTGCTAGGTTCGAGGAGGAGGTCGTCAAGAAATGGACAACGAAAGCCTCACCACAATCATTAGCCCAACAACTCCTCAAATATTTTGATGGTGCTACGATCTATAGTGCTTATGAAGCTGGGTTTTCAGGTTTTGTATTGCATCGAGAACTCGAAGCACATGGCATCCAGAATATCGTAGTGAATGCTGCGGGGAATTGAAGTTGCTGTAAACAATCGCGTCAAAACAGATAAACGTGATGCTCTCAAGCTGGCAACGCTTTTGGAAGCAAAGCGCTTAAAGGGGATTCGCATTCCTAGCGAGGAAGAAGAAGCACATCGGTTATTGAGTCGGACAAGGAAACAGCTTGTTGGAGATTGCACAAGCGTTAAGAATAAAATCAGGATGAAGTTTCATCAATTTGGTTTAATTGATGCTGATGAAACTCGTGAGATGACTCATAAACTTGTCACAGAAACTCTAGCTAATTCTCCATCAAAAGAATTGGCAATTGTGATTACTGCCTATTGGAGCGTCTGGAAAAATTTAGAAGAAGAAATCAAGAAAATTGAGCAAGAACTCAAACAGCAAGCCAAAGAAGATCCTAACGAAAAGACCTACCGCTCTGCTCCAGGAGTTGGGCCACAGTCTGCTCGGGTGTTATCGAATGAGCTGGGGAATATGTCTCAGTTTAAGAATGAGCGCCAATTATTTTCCTACACAGGTCTGACCCCCCAGTGAACATTCCAGTGGTGAAACGATCCATAGGGGACATATTACTCATCAGGGCAATGTTCAAGTCCGAAGTATCCTAATTCAGATTGCCTGGAGAGCCATTGAAAAAGACCAAGCTTTAGCTCAGTTTTTTAATAGGCTTTTTCCGAGAACAGGAAAGAAGAAGGCTATTGTTGCTGTTGCTCGAAAACTAATTGGACGAATTCGGGCCGCTTTTCAAAAGGGTGAGGAATACCAATTAGGATATCCAGATACCCCCTTGTAAATATCTTAAATAGCCCTATCACAAAGGTAAAATTCAACAGGAAGAAACAACTTACGGAAAGACAGTATCGACAATTTCCTACTACTGTGACCCAGGTTGGAGTGCTGTGAGCAGTATACTGACCACTTACTAATGTATAGGGCACAGACCTTTCTATAACGAACCAGGAATATGTAGCGTAGTTACGACTATGACTTACGAATGACTGCAAGTCGAGGAAGTCCTTTCAATATATTTTCTTCCAAATTAGAGTATTGGAGGTGGTAGATTACAAGGCTAAATATCTAGATTGAACAGAATAGGTATTCCAACTAAATTTACCCATCTTTGTCATTATTTAGAGGTTGGGTTTAGTTCTTGCTGAAATTGAAAGGCATATTTTTACATTCCGGTTGACAATCCACATGACTGCACTCCAACAACCACACTCGTATCCAGCTTTGAGCGGACCTGCTTTAATCCATGACTTGAGCTGTTGTCGTTGCCGTGGAGTGAGTTTGCTGCGACGTCCTTGAGACGCTTTGTATCTAAAGCTAGCGATACCTCGTTTTAGAAATGCATGCAGATAATCCCTGAGCGTTTGTTCGCCTAGTGCCAATGTTTCAGCTACCTGTGCCACTGAACCACCTTGACCAAGCTGCAATAAAGCACTAATACGTTTGACCAGACGTAAATTCTGACTCCCGTATGCCTGGCGCAGTTTAGCTTCAATCTTTTTGCGTGTTGATTGGGTAAAGCGCAGTTTGAATTGTGCGAGCATACTGGATGACCTCTGATAATCTTGAAATCCTTGCCAGAGCTAAGAGTATCAGGAGCTAGTTACTATATTTAATGAAGATGTAGTGTCGCTAAAACCACGGATGCTTTTCTGAAGATCTATAGCTGGTCTTCGTTGATGCGGAAGAAGATGGCTTGTTTACCTGTCAGATCTAAGGGAATGGTGGTCTTGGTCATGCATTTAGCAATCTCGGGGTCGAGGAATTGCACCCAGTTCTGGCTAGCGGTGGATTGAATGGTGGGACCAGGGTTCGCGCTACTGGAGCTATTGGCAACGGTTCTTAGTCCTCGACTTAAATGAGTCATAAAGTAGGGTAGCCCTTTCCCCATTTTGTCGTTGTCTTTGGCTGCGGCTAAGCGTTCGGCAATGTTGTTAAGGCCCATGAGTTCCCAGACCATGAGCATGTCGGCATATTCACTGCTTTTAGCTCCCAGCATCATGGACTGTTGCATAAGGTCAGACTGGGGACCAAAGTATTGATGTCTACGCTCATAGTTCTCGACGGCGTTGATGTTGATGCCTCGGGTCAGTTCAAGGGTGCCTGCAAGGTCTTCTTCACTCTCGATCAGGTCGAGGAGGTTGAGGCCACCGGAGAAGGGGAGCTTTTCTGCGGAGTATTTTGATTCTTCTTTGATGCCTGGGGCGAGAAAGTGGATGTCATAGCCAAGGTCGTGGAGATAGGCGGCTGTTGCCTCCATCAGTTCACCTTTGATGTCACCGATGACCATTGCGGCCCCATCTTCGGCTAGGGATTCGATCACACGAAGGGCAAAGTTTGCGGTCTTTCCACCACCGCTTTTACCTGAGACGAGGCCACCGGGGTTGACGGGACCAAGGGTGATGCCTGTTTCGGGGTTGAGTTGGATCGCGGATTTTTCAATGTCGCCTTCAGCTCGGATCAGTTTGGCTTTGTTGGACCCTTCTTTGATTTCTTTGGGGGTGGCTTCTCTGGCGTTTGGCATTCCCTCGGGAATTTGAGTTCTGCGTTTGTTGAGGGTGCCCAGCCAGATGATAAAGACGAGGCTGAGGAAGCCTACGGTGAGCCAGCCGTAGTTGAGGGGAATGTTGTGGAACCCTCTGTAGTCTGATGAGGGTTGGGTGGTTTGTTGGGGCATACAGAAAATTCCCATTAGAGAGTTCTAATGGGAACATAGGCAGATTGTATTGTGGGGTGCAAATTCAGTGTTGTTGGAGGAAGACCAGGAATGTCTATGAAGACCGACTCACATCAATCTTGATCATTGATTGCAACCAGTGCATCTGGCATCTTTTTGGGGATTTTTGGTTTTAGACTTTGAGGTTGTAGTTGCATAAAAAACCAAAAACGCCAGCATTACCGCGCCCATGATCACAATGGTTTGGATAGACCAAAAAGACTGTTTAGGCTGTATAGGTCTGGGCAGGGGCGACGCTGGTTGCTAGATGTGTTTTGACATAAGCCGAGGTAGTATCTACGCAATACATATTAGGCTTATGGATTCTTCTGCTGTCTCTTGAACTCCTCCACAAGCTGACGATTACGGGCCTCTTCTTGCTCAAACCTTGCTTTGTTACGGGCCGTTGCCGCTGGCATTAAAGCCTTGAACACGGGACCAGGTAAGACTTCCTCAGCTTCTGGGCCGCTCCCCGTAGGACTGTAAAAGGCAGCTTCACAAACAGATGCATTTTCTTTTACAACAACGGTAGTTTCTCGGCCCGCCTCATCCGCTAGGTAGATCAGGTGGTAATTTGCTCCGTTGTGTTCAGTTTTTGCAACGTGATCGCCGCCTGTGAATGCCCAAGGGCTGAACACTTTTTTTGAGGTGATAAGCTGCTGAGTGCAGCTATTAACATCAGCTCTAGCCGACAGGGGAATAGACGCAAGTAGTATGCTAAGGGGCAAAAGCAGTTTGAATTTCATGGAGCCAAATGTCCTTGTCAATTGAAGTCAACTAAAAATTCGGGGTTGATTGTGCCCCCCTTTACGGGGTGTAACACCATTGACTGTCCTAACTACTTCAAAGTGTAGGTGAGGCCCAGTACTTCGCCCTGTGTTACCACTGAGGGCGATTGGTGTGCTTTTCGTGACTTTTTGATTTGCCCTAACTTGTACTTCACTTAGGTGGGCGTAAAGCGTGGAATAGCCATTTTTTATGGTTGACAACAATAAAATTGCCATACCCACCAGCTTCATACCCGATTTCTTCAACGATACCACCGTCAGAAGCGTTGACAGGGCTGCCCACAGGTAAACCAACATCGATGCCGCCATGCCAGCCGAGGCTCCTAGGACCATATCGGCTAGTAACCGGATGACCAGGTGTAGGATTAACAAATTCACCAGTTGCAATGCCATTTCCTTCAGGCTGGATAATGCCCGACTGCCCAGGATTGGCACTTGCCAACAACGCAGGATTACACCGCTGTGCATTCGTATTGATTGCAGCCAACAATGGATTCTGCCCTGCATCCCCATTCGGACCATATTGAGCCAAGATTGCCGGGTCTTTCCATATCTCATGCTGTTCAGCTCCCCCCGGCAGGCTCGTAAACTGGCCGTATTTGGTTTTCCCAGGAACGGGCCGACCTAGCAGTAGATCAGCGGCGGCAAAGTCACCAGCCTCAATCAGGCCCATGATATCGGTCCCTATTTGACCCGAGAAGTCCTGGATCAATGCCACTGCCGCCTGATCGCGTTCGGCTTTATTCGTTGACCAGGCATCTACCCCATACCGATCCAATATCGTCTTTCGTGTCTCAGGGATAAACTGATATTCCCCATACGCTCCGGTATCAGGATTGGCGTCAATATCCGTTCCCCCAAAGGACTCACCCAAGGCAATGCGGGCGAGATACTGTCTGAGGTTATGTTGAGGATCTGAGGGTTTGGTGGCTGTGCTGCCAGAATTACTGACTGCCCCTGGTCTACCCGGTATACCATCCAATTTCGGCGCATTCGTGGACCCATCAATGGGCTGAAGCTGAACGCCATTAGATTGAGCGTCAGCTTGCAAACTGCTGTTGTCCTGTTGACCCCGAAGTGTCCCTTGGTAAACACCCGAAAAACCATCATTACTGGTGGTTTCACTGTTGGATGGCGATGGATGAGTTACACCCGTGTAATTAAAGGTTATCGTGCCATTGTCTGCTTCATTTACCTCAAATCCATAGGTTCCAGCTTCCTGTGCAACCCAGGCTAAAGTCGCACTCTCATTCTCTTCATTCACCAGTAAACGACCTTGCTGATCTCGGTCAATGCTTAAGCCCAGGTCCGCTGAATCTGACTTGAATCGTTCAAAGGCTTCTACTTCTCCTTGGGGTGGAGAACTGTTCCCTGCTGCTGCTGTCGTATTCCCTCCTAAGAAGTCAGGGGCTTGGCAGAAGTTAATGGTTCTCGCTTTCTCGTTAATCCCTGGAAAGTAGTCTTGGACTTTACGCCGAGCCAGGATCGGGAAGATGCCCCCCACTTTGACTTTCCACGGGGTTTTGAAGCTGAAGATATGAGCGGTGCAGTGCTTCTCAAATAGGATGGTGACGCAGATTTGGAAGTCTACCCATAGCCGAGCTTCTGCGGGTTTATCATCGTATTCCGTGATATTTCCCAGGCTGAATTTGGTGAGGGAGCCATTGCCAAAGGGCTTGATGCCTGCTCGTTCTTTATTTCCAAATAGGCAGAGAAAGCCTTTGCATCCGGGGACTTCCTGATCTCGACCCATCCACTCTTTTCCCAGAAGTGGATCACCGAGAATGGTGGTCCCTGGTTCTAGGGGTGCCATCTCAAACCGGGGAAACCCTCTTTTGGGTCGCTTGCTTCTGCTAGTGGCACTCTTGATGCCATGCTCTGGTTTGAATTTTCCGTCAGGGGTGCCGCCACTGATGGGCCTACCGTAATGTTCTTCTGCTCCATCTTGACCACTATGGGCGATATCGAACCGACCAAAGATATCCCCGGCAAGGATATTGAAGATGATCGGGGCGACGATGGAGCCAAGGGCGGTATCACCGAGGCCAGGGACGGAGCTTAGGATCTTGTCTTCTATGCCGGGGAATCGCTCTAGGGCCAGGTCTGCCAGTTGGGGTAAGGCTTGGTCTAAGGGCTGATTGGCAATATGGACGATGCCACCGATGGGCACTTGCTTGAGTTCGGGGAATTCTTTGATGACTTCGTTGAGGGTGAAGTTTTGGATTTCATCAATGGCATAGGCTTGGGCGCGTTGCCGTGCGGTTTCCCAGTTGCCTTCGATGACTTCGATGGTGAGTGAGCCTACGGGTAATCGGCGCAGCTCTGAAGGAAGGTCATTGCCAATTTCTCGAAGTAGGACCTGTTCTCCTTCTTTGATGACCCCTTTCCAGTCGCCATCTAGGAGGTCTTCAAAGGGAATATCTTTGAGGGCTGGGTTTTTGTTCAGTTCGTTGATCAGGACTTTCTTGCCTGTACTCAGGGCATTGCGTTGAAGCTGCTTCTGGGCACCTGTGGGATCGAGGACGACTCCGACGACGGATTGGAATAGGGGAGCGGAGTCTTTGAGTTTGATATCGCCGTTGTTGTATATGTCTTTGACTTGTTCAAGGTTGAGGCCATTGACTAGTTCAATCTGGCCGATGGGTACTCCTCCGATGTCGGTGCCGATGGCTTCATTGAAGTCTCTGAGGCTGTGTTGGGTGAAGCCTGCAAATTGAGGGTTTTGCTTTAGGTCTCCAAATTTGATGATTTTGTCTGGGGTGGCTCCTGCGGGCCAAGCTCGGTTGGGGTCATAGCTGAGGTTGGGGTCATCGACGACGACCCAACCGGAGGAGCTAGCACCGGGGAGATTAGAGAAGGAAACGCCTTGAGCTTCAGGGGGTGGATCGTAGATTAGCCCAGGAACGTTGGCGAGTTCTGGGGCGGGATAGTCCCGACTGGTTGGGCCTGACTCCAGACGGGAAGGGTCTGGGAGGCTGCGATCACGATGGAGGCGATGAGGGTAGGACATCGCTTGAGAACAGGGAGGGTCACAAACAAGAATCCTCTGTAGATGGGCTACAGAGGAAACATAGGCAGGATGGCCTTTGAGGTGCAAATCGAATTAATTACGGTAATTTAAGGAAGGGTATAAATTACGATATTTGTCTTGTATCTCATCGTTAATTGACCAATTTCTTTGTATTTAATCTGTTATGTCTCAGAAAGATCGTATTCAGAAGCTAGAAGAAATAACTAGGAAACGACTCAAAGAAATTTCTGTTGATGATTTTAGAGACAGTCTTGACAACATCTATCGCCATTCGCAACGTCTGCCTAATTCCTACGCTCTGAATAATGATGGATATGTCATAGGACTCAGTTTGCAAGGAATTGATGGTGAAGATTTAGCAGAAGCGTCAATAGATAAGTTTCACCACCTCTCATTCTTATATTTATTTGATATCAAGTCTTCTGAAGTGATTTCTTATGATCACTTCAGAAGACTTGAAGCCATTGCACTAACGGGTACTGATTTAACAACTGCATCTTATGTCAGTGCGATAACCACCTTAAGTACTCTCTATTTAAGGAACAACCAGATTGCTGATATCTCCTTTCTACAAGACCTCAAAGGGCTGACATCACTCGATTTAAGGAACAACCAGATTGCTGATATCTCCTTTCTACAAGACCTCAAAGGGCTGACATCACTCGATTTAAGTTTCAACCAGATTGCTGATATCTCCTTTCTACAAGACCTCAAAGGGCTGACATCACTCGATTTAGGGAACAACCAGATTTCTAATATTCCTAAATGGTTAACTGAAAAGGGTCTTCCTATTTCCACTGAAGAATTCGCACATTCTTGCATCAATTTGTATAAAAAACCCGATCCAAACACCACCATTAGAAATCGTCAAAGAAGGCAACTCAGCCATCCAAAATTATTATGATCAATTAGAAAGCCAAGGGGAAGATTATTTATACGAAGCTAAAATGCTCATCGTAGGCGAGGGTGAAGCAGGAAAAACAACCTTAGCAGCCAAAATAGAAGATAAGAACTGTCCTTTGCCTCATATAGACGATAGAACCAAAGGCATAACCATTCATACCCACCACTTCTCCTGCGAATCACATCATCACCAAGAGACTCAACCCTTCCAACTCAACATCTGGGATTTCGGCGGCCAGGAAATTTACCACTACACCCACAGATTTTTCCTGTCTAAACGATCCCTATATGTCTTGGTGGCAGATAACCGCAAGGATGACACTGACTTTAACTATTGGCTCAATATCATTGAGCTATTCGCAGGGGACAGTCCCTTGATTATTGTCCTTAATGAAAAAGGAGAAGTTCAGCGAAACGTCAATCATTCAGAATTGCGCAGTCGCTACCCCAGCAGCATCAAAGACATTTGCTCAGTTAATTTTAAAACCGAGGAAGAACCCGACTCAGAGAAAAAGCGAGAAAGGTTGCACGGCATCACTAAGCTGATCAGAGATATTGAAAATGTCGTCCAAGATCTGCCCCATATTGGTGAACCAGTACCTGCGCTATGGGTAGAAGTAAGACAATCCATAGAAAAGGACTCGCGTAACAGTATTTCCTTAGAACAGTTCCATAACCTCTGCCATACCAAAGACATTACTAAAGCAGAAGATATTGCAACCCTACTTGGTTATTTCCATGATCTAGGCGTCCTTCTCCATTTTGACGACAACCCCTTTTTGCACAATCGAGTCATTCTAAAACCCTCCTGGGCCACCAATGCGGTTTATCGTATTTTTGATGACGATACCATCAAGGCCAAAAGAGGTCGATTTACCCGTCAAGAATGTTTTGCTCTCTGGCACGATACTCAATACAACTTCATGCACGATATGTTGATTGAGTTGATGAAAAACTTTCACCTAGTCTATGAAATTGGACAGTCTGGAAACTTAGTAGCACCTCAATTGTTGCCCCAAAGTACCCCTGATTACTCTTGGGAGTCTGCTAACAATACTTACATGGAGTATCGCTACGATTTATTTATGCCCAAAGGTATCTTTGGGCAGTTTGTTGTCCGGCTATATCGCTACATCGAAAATCACACTTGGGTATGGCGCAATGGTGTTATCCTGGAGCGTCAAGGAACTAGAGCCGAGATTGTAGAAAGCCTATCGGATCGCCGCATTTACTTACGATTCACAGGCTCCAGTATTCCAGAATTCCGAGCCATTATTATTGACACTCTTGATGAGATCAGTTCTTTTTTTTCAACAATTAAAGTACTTCAAAATGGTGCCTTGTCAATGCAGCCAGTGCATTGAGAGCGATCAACCCCATTTATTCAACTTTACAATCCTGAAAGATCGCCAGAAATTGAGAAAAAAAACCACTATGGAATGTCAACTTAGTGCCATAGACGTCCCCCTAAATCTATTGCTAGCTGGATTTGAAATCCCTGCCCCCCACGATCTAAACCTAGCTATTCCTACTGAGCCAAAGATTGAAACTTCTGCAACTATGAACACCATCAAAATATTTCTCGCCTCATCCTCTGAATTGAAGGCGGATCGACAACAGTTTGAGATTTTTATCAACCGCGAGAACAAAAAACATGTTCGACAAGGCATATTTTTTGAGCTAGTACTCTGGGAAGATTTTCTAGATGCTATGTCTCCGACCCGATCTCAAGATGAATACAATAAAGCCGTTGCGGAATGTGATGTATTCGTTAGTCTCTTTCATACCAAAGCTGGGAAGTATACCGAAGAAGAATTTCTGAAAGCGCTAGAAACCTTCAAAGCTCACAACAGGCCACTCATCTATACCTACTTCAAAGGTGCAGCCGTGAATCTGAATGATATTACATCTGAAATTCTCAGCCTCTTGAACTTTAAGCAGAAACTTAAGGATTTAGAGCACTTCTATACTACATATAATGATATTAACGACCTCAAGCATCAATTCGGTGAACAACTACCCAAACTTCTATCCGAGTTGGGATATAGCTAGAAGCATTTCGTTCTATATCCATCATCAGTAAGGTATCTGTTAATCAACCCACTGGCACAATCTCAACCTCACCCTCAAACTTCCAGAACTGCGTGACTGACTGATTGCTTCCCTGTGAGGACTGAGGCACCAGCTTTGAAAGATGATTCCCACCCCGCACATCCGCTAACTGGTCCGTGGCGATCTCTCCCCCCAATCGCAGCCACTGTCCCCATCACTCTATCCCCGAAAGATTCTCCTCCCTGGCGTTTCAGTTGCGCTCTCAGGTACTTAGTATTCTTGCGTCTGACCTCCATCGTCCCTGGCTCAATCTCTTGACCATTGATGCTGACCACATGAGCCGTGAACTGCAAGCCATTCATCTTTTGAATCTTGGCCTCAGCCATCTGACCTTTGTGGGGTCCACTGGTGATTTTCAAAGGAATGACCATCTGTTGAGCATCTTGAGGGGATAACCATTCCACATGATCAATTACCTTGGCCTTCATGGAGGTCCGGGTCGGTGTGGCTGCACTTTGGCCTGAACCATAGAACTCAGACTCAAACTGATCCACCGTTTGAATCTCCCCTGCCATAAAGTTGACCTGATAGTCAGGCTTTACTTTTGTCTGAGGTTTACTCTTATTGGCAAAGGCTAGCTTGACGGGTTTAGCCTGGGGCCGAGGGGTATAGGTGGGACGAGGGGCTTTTGGGATTTTGCCTATCGAGGATGTTTGGGGCGATGACTGGGATTTCTGACTGATTTGATAACGGTTACAGCCTGGAACGTTCATACTCCGCTCCACATAGCCCACACATTCATTCAATGAAGGGCCGCTAGGCTTAGACTTCGCCAGTAGGGAAGGATTGGGCTTTGCTGGAGTATAGGTGCGTTTGGGAGTCGGCTTGCCATA
This sequence comes from Acaryochloris sp. 'Moss Beach', assembly GCF_021497025.1. Lineage (NCBI taxonomy): Bacteria > Bacillati > Cyanobacteriota > Cyanophyceae > Acaryochloridales > Acaryochloridaceae > Acaryochloris > Acaryochloris sp. 'Moss Beach'. The sequence goes on along the minus strand of NZ_CP071723.1, from coordinate 92,523 downwards.
GAGCCGACGAGGAATGCTAACGGTATTCTTGCGCTGAACGGGTTTACCACCCACGGGCACGGGTTTTTTCTGTTTGGCCTGCTGAGCTTTTTGCTGCTGAGCTTTCTGCTGCTTGAGCCGCTTTTGTCGTTGATCAAACGGCTCTAAGTCTGCGGCCTGGGTCAATCCCATGTTTTCTTGTTTAAGCTCAGCGACCTGACCTTGAGCATTTTGAAGCTTTTCCGTCAGGCTGATAATCTGCTTATCCTTATCTCCCAAGGCCATCACCACCTGGGGCTTCGGTCCCCATAGCTTATAGCCCACGAACCCAGTGATAAGCAGAGGGATGGCGATACTCCCAATCCTAAACCAGGGCTGCAGATAGTAGGGATGTTTGACCTTATCCCCTGGATCCACCATTTTCTCTAGATCGTTGATGGGACGACCCTCAGCCACCTTGTTCTCTTCTAAGAGTTCATTGAGTTCCGGGTCATCCAACAATGTGGCTTTGGCTTCCTCGACCTGGCGTTTATCTGTCGGCATGTCTCGCTCCTTGTCTTTGCTCTGTTGTTCTAGGTGGGCAGGTCCACAATGTTGGTAATCAATAGCTCTGCATGGAGGGCATCATCAATCATGCGGCCCAGCTCTGTATCAGCAATTTGCCAGTTGGGTCTAAACCCTTGGACGGCTCTCAAGGTCAAGATTTTGTTGATTTTAACGGGGTTATAGATCAGGTTGTTTTGACCATCAAAGCGGTATTGGGTGGCGTATAAGCGCACATCCCATTCATGGGCTTCTGGATCTAATCGCTCAATCTTGGCTCCCGTGAGGGTGGTCTTTGTATGGTGGGATTTGCCCACATAGTTGGTGAAGGGGTCTTTGGCTTTGGCATAGGCGATGTGCTGACGCCCTAGCCACTCTCCCCGGATATCAGGATGGATTTTGAAGGCTTGGGTATACATGGGCAAGGGATAGATCACCTTGCCTTCACGGTGGCCTTCACCATTCATGGGCCAGGTATAGGCGACGGAGACAAATTCTTGGGCAAATCTCAAGACCACATCATCACTGCGATAGAAGGGGTCCACGGGCTGACCTTTGACGACTAACCCGGAGTCGGTTTGGATATACACCTGAGAGGGGGCTTGCGCTCTGACCCCTTGGGTAAACCAGGAGAAGCAGACGAGGATATTCAGCAAGAGAGCTGAAACTACCAGGAGGGGAAGGAAGCGAGAGAGTTTCTTAGTCATTGGCAGTTACCACTCGTCGTAGATCGAATAATCAAATTCGGAATAAATATCGTCCAGTTCGCGAGTGCTTCTGCCGCTAGAACTCGTAGATCCAATCAGGAGTTGCACGAATAGGAAAAATAGGGTCAATCCTGACAGGAAAAACCAGATAAAGATGAAATGGTCAAAGGTCCAGCAGAAGGCGAAATAGAACAGTACGGTCATCCCATAGATAAACCGGAAGTCTGACCACCAAAAGCGAAAGTCGGGGACAAAGAGCTGGCAAAATATGAGTCCACAGCCCAAGGTGAAAAAGGAGTCCAACCCGGATAGCTGCTCTGCCCCAGCAAAGATGCGGTGGTAGCCTGCAAACAAGGTGAGGACGATGCAGGCCATTACCCCAGATAAGGGAGTCAGATCGGCAAAGCCCCCGTTGAGAGTGATCAGCATCAGGGCAAAGACGATAAAGATAACGGCGATGGTTTGGTACAAGGGCATGATTTTCTCCCTTTAATCTTGGTTGTAATGAACATAGGCAAGATGGCTTTTGAGATGCAAATCGGCTTAATAGGCTTGCTCTCTACGGTTACGAGAGGCAATCATGGCCGAGCTGGCAATGCCCCCGGCAATCCCTCCAGCCGCACCCGCCATTCCTAATGCTCCCCCTCTAAAGCTGGACGCTGCTTTGAACCCGCCATAGAACATAGAGGCAGAGACGAGGGGAGCGAGGAGGCCATAGGTCAAGGGAAAGATATATCCCCCTAGCTCAACCAAGGTTGGTTTTTGCAGCATCAAGGCGACGATGCCGATGCAGAGGATATTGCCAAACTCGGCTAGGGAAAACATCATCAGGGAAAACAAGTTGAGGTCAAACAGAAAGTGTCGCTTGGTGGGCATCAGGGAAATGGCATAGGTAATGGGGGCAGCGACGGCGGTTAGGTAAAACCCCATGTTCAAAAAGGTGGTCCATACCCATTGGATGGCTCGGAAGATCAGGCGATAGGTTTCTTGGGAACCATGCTTGGCGGCATCTGAGGCCAGTTCTCCCATTTTTTGCAGGGGGATGACGAAGGTATCTAGGTTCTCAGCGACGAAACCGGGTAGGCCATCCACGCCATACTTTTTGAGGTCCGTGGCGACGGCAATATTGGTCCCCACACAGCCCTTTTCACATTCAGCCGCAACTTCTTCTTGCAGGCTTTGGATATAGGCGGTCATGGACTGAATGCACTGAATCTTCTTGTAGTACTGACGCTGTTCATCCGTCAGGGGGGTATCGGGGTTGGTGGGTTCTTCTAGGGAGGGGATGGTGGTAATGGGGGGTTTCAATCAGGTTGCATTGCTTGGTGCGGAAGGCGATACTTTCTCGGTATTTCTCCGTTAGGTAGGCATCTTTAATGGCACTGCGGAAGGTGGTGGCGAATTCGGTCTGAACATAGGCTTCCCCTATGATGCCTAAGCGGACCTGATTGATAAATAGGCCGACGGCATGAACCCCGGCAAAGTTATTCGCTAAGAGGACGAGGATAACGACGACGGGGATCACGCTCTTGATGCTGAAGATGGTGCCTTTGGTGATGCTAGGGCCAGCCTGCATCATGCCTGAGCCGTAATGGAGGAGGACGACGAAGAGGGCAAAGAGGGTGACCCAACGGACGACGGTGCCAACGGCTCCAAAGGCAATGCGGTTGGTTTGACCGTCTAATCCTTTAGAGCGGTCAAAGGTGGCTTGCCACAGTTCATCCCAAAACCCGTCATGGGCGGCAGAGGGTTCGAGATCGCTAATCAGGTCTTCGGCAAAGTCGGCATGGGCATGGGTTGCCATATGTAGAACGATGAGGATGCCAAAGAGGAGGGCAAGGGCAATTCTACGGTTGCGTTTGGGCTGCAGCAACAGGCTGAGGTTCCACCAAGCCTGGGAAATGTAGGAGGTTACTGGTGTCGGATGCGGCCAGGTGCTGGTACATGTCCTTGAGCTTTTCATATTCATGCTGGTTATTGAGGGTGGTGAAGATTTGGCCTTGCTGGCGCAGTTGAGCGGCATCGAGGTATTGGGAGACGGTTTGCTTGTCTACGAGAATCGATTGGGTGGTGACGATGTTGCCTAGGGCTGAGGTGTTTCGCACCATGGATTCGTTGACGGCATTGAGTTGAAAGGCATTGCCCGCCAAGATGTTGGCAATCTCGGTGTTTTGCTTTGTCTCAAGTTTGTTGACGGCTTGGGTGGATTTGGAGCTTTGGGCTGAGGTGCCATATTCACCAACGACGGTGCTGGCATAGATGCTCTGGTCTTTGACTTGGGTAGAGGCGAGGACCGATTCAAGTCCTCCTTGAGCGGCGGCAGCGGCGGCATCTCTGGCATCAGCGGCCACCTGATCTTGGACTTTCAGAATCTCTTGGGATTCTGGGGAGTAGATAAAGTCCCCGGTTTTCTGGATGGCGTTTTTATAGACGATGTTTTCGTTTAAGGCTTTGGCCCGCCATTCATAGGGTTCTTGGGGGTCGAGCTTTAAGACTCCCACGGAGCCAGCCGTGGCATAGGCGGGACCTTGATTACCTTGACCGATGAGGATGGGAGTAGATCGATTAGAGGCTGTGGTGGCTTTCTGGGGGTCGATGATGCCGTACTGTTCGAGGATGTTGAAGACGCCATCGGTAATGCTGTTGGCATTCTTTCCTCTGATGCCGTCATAGACTTTTTTGACGTTCTTGTAGGTTTGTAAGCCTTGCTGGGCTTTGCCCAAGATGTCATAGAGCTTTAGGGTGCTTTGATGAAGGGGGCGTTTGCCGTTGCTCCCAAACAGGACATCTTTTAAGAAGCTAGGTTTAGTGTCTTTGGCATCCTGGTAGATATCATCGACTTCATAGATGCCTTGGAGGTCATACCCACCGTCAGAGAAGACTTGGGCTTTAGTGAGCTGGGGGCTAGAGAAGACGATGATTAGGGAGAAGATTAAGGCTTGAGGTTTAGGCATGGCTTAGGCTCCAATGGAGGACAACGGCAGGTTGAGTTTGTAAGCCCGTTTCAGCAGATGCCCAAACTTGATATAGCCCTGGAGGGGGTTGTCAGGGTAAAGGGCCAGGATTCTATCTCTAGCTGCGGTTTCTTCGGGTTGGGTGCAGAGCAGGGCAATCATTAGGGCTGAGGTATAGAACAGCAGTTCAAAGTGCTGATTGCCTTTCCGCAGATACCAGGAGGTGCAGAGTTCCGCGAGGTTGGGGGCATATTCAGGACGGACATATTTGGAGAGGATTTCGGGCTTCAGGCGCAGGTGTTTAGCGGCATTCTCAACGGCGGTGGGGTTGCAATGTCCATAGAAGACGGCATCTAGGTTGTTGAGGATATCTCTGCCCCCTTCGGATTGGACGAGGGTGTTCTCTTCGGTGCCCGCGATGACGACGTTCTTAGCTTCTTTACGGCCTTTGGTACAGATTTCTGCGAAGCGGATGGAGATGGAGCGGTACTTAAAGGTGGTGGAGATTTCATCGCCAAAGATGGCGGAGCGGGGATAGCGGAAGGACTGGAGTTCCATGAGGTTGATGGCGGCCATGGAATAAATGACGCTCTCTTGGGGGTCTTGCAAATCCGTGAGGCCAATGACGAGGGTTTGGAGGTCGAAGTTAAAGGTGTTGACGCCGTTGATGGATTCGCCGAGGTCCGTGGTGAGGACGGCTTCGAGTTCCGTGCGGATCATGGCGATGGCTTGCAGCTCTAGATCTTCACAGTCTTTATCCTGTTTGTACTGTCTTACCCAGATAGGAAAGTAATCTACGAAGTCTTGGAGGATGGGCATTCGTTGGGATGGCTCAGACCCAAAGGCTGCGGCTTTGGCGATGCGGTAGCGCTGGTCTATGTCGGGTAAGGCCCGCCAGTCTTGGTAGCTGAGGGCGAGAACGGATTTGATGGTTTTGTAGAGGGGATGGTCGAGGTCGTCTCCGAGGACTAAGGCTCTCAGGAGACTGAGGTGGTTTTGCTTAATCTTCTTGAGGAGCTGAGTGGAGAGGAGATCGCCGGCCCAGCTTGTATCGATTTCAGCGAGGACGTTGATGATATGGGCTTTAACGTCGAAGTAGGCCGCTGCGACCCCGATGGCCTGAAGCTGCTTCATAAAGGGTTGATAGGTACTCTTGCCGTTACCGGGGGGCACATCAATGACGACGGTAAAGATGCGGTGGATGATGTTCTCGAAGATCATCCGGTTCATGAGGACGGACTTGCCGACTCCCATGGGTCCAAAGATGGCGATCAGGGCTTTCTGGAGGGCGGTGTTGAGATAGACGGGGATGGCAACGCCGCGAGAGACGAAGGGAACGCCTTTATCATCTATTGGCTGGGGGTGGACTAAGGGCATCAGGGGGATGCCCTGATTGCATTGGTATTCTTCTCGCCGCAGTTGAGGTTTGGAGAATAGGCTCTCCCAATGAAAGGGATGACTGGAAATCCAGTGGGTCATCAGGTGATTGCTGACTTGCTCGGTTTTGCTGGTGGGCAGTCGGCGAATCAGGTCTTGGACGGCAGCGGTGAGGCTGGCTTTGTCTTGGCGGTAGACCCAGATGCCGAGGCTGACTTTGAGGGGCCACCGACCGGAGCTGAGTTCTCGGGAGGCATCGACGAGTTCGTTGACATCGGTTTCGGCCTGAACGTTGCGGGTGCTGTGGAGGAGTTGGGCATCGATGGCTTTGCGGTTGCGTTCTTTGATGGCTGAGTTGACGAGTTTGAGGCGGGATTCGGGTTCAATCTGGGTGATTTCTGAGATCAGGCGATAGCCATGAAATCCTTCTAGGGCTTGAAGGAGGAATTTCATATAGCCGATGGAGAGGACGTTATCGATTTTGTTGTAGGTGCTGAGCTGGTTGATTTTAACGAGGGCGGCCCACTGATCTTTGATGGGGTGATAGAGGGTGTACAGGTAAGGGGTGGGAACGGCGGGTAAGCCTCGCTCGGGGGCTGAAGAGTTCCCCCGAGGATGTGATAGGGCAGGGTCTGATCTTCACTAAAGGGAAAGAGGCCCGCTTCACTGTAGGTAATGGCTTGGGGGGCAGGGGTCAGCAGCTTCTGAGTGGGTGTCTTCCCAGTCGATGGCCCATAGATCCGGTTTACTCATGGGCTGGGGTTTGACGCCCATTTGGGTGAGGGCTTGGACGGTGGGGATATACCCGGCTTGATAGGCTCGGTCTAAGACTTTCTCCCAGGCTTGTTTGGAGCTGAAGCCATCGGGTTGGGGGGTTGAGATACTCTTGGAAGGTGCCGACGAGGGGCTGGGTATGGGCGAGGAGTTTATCTAGGCGGTCTTCTTTGACGGCATAGTCATCGGCCAAACTCAATCTGTATTTGCCATAGACGCGGATGACGGAATGGACAAGTTTTCCTTCTGCGGCTAAATCAACGGCGACTTGGGCCTCACTTTTGATCAGCTTTTCACTCAGGGGGTCGAGGTCATGGTGGGTGATGAGATCATGCTGATGCAGAAGGACTTGATCTGCGGATCCTTCTACGTCCCAGAAGAATTTGAGTTCAATGCCAGGGATTTTCTGGAGGGCTTGGACAGTGGCTTGCAGCCTGTCCATGGCGTCTTGTTCTGAGAGGGTGGGGTCGATGCCTTTGAGGGTGAAGCCGAAGATGATCATGGCTCGGTCCTGCTTGTCTTGATGGACGAGGTAAAAGCCAATGTCTTCACCGAGGAGCATTTCTCCATAGGCTCTCAGGTCAAATTCGGATTCAATTTTCTTTAAGGCTTTCTGCTGAGGCTTTTGACGGAACAGTTGACTCAGTTTGAAGGGTTCAGGGTGTTCTTTAACCATCAGGGGGACTCCTCCCTTGACTTGATAGTTGGGACGGTCACTGTAGTACCGTCGCTGTTTACTCATGCGGGCGAAGATGCGGGAATAGTCTTTGCCTAGGGCTAAGACGGTGAGGACGAAGATACCCAGCCACAGGAATGCGGCCATAAACCAGCCGATGGAGAAGCCGAGGATAAAGCAGATACAGCCACTGCCTGCGAGGGTGACGATCTGCTGTCCGCTCAGGAGTTGGAATTGAGTGGGGCCAATGTAGGGGTTGACGATGCCGTAGCGCAGTTCTTTTTCGATTTGTTCGGTCTGGTTCATTGCTCAGTCTCCTAGTTGGGGACGGTGGTATTGCCTTGGGGGACGTTTTGCCCACCCACGGGGACGGGAGCGGCGTTGCCACTGGACGTTAGCTGCAGGTTAAAGACGGTGACTAAGGAGGCGATCACCATGAGGGTGATGATCACGTTCATGTATTGAGAGAGGACTTCAAATAGGGTGCGTTTGCTGTTGTGGGATTCGGCCCCTGCCATAATCAGGCCGACGATGACGATGAGGAAGAAGACGATCATCAGGGCAATCATGAAGGCGCAGAGGGAGTAGGCGAGAACGCCACCAAGGAACCAGGCCAAGGAGGTGTCGATGGCTCCAAGCATGGGGCCAATGAGGAAGAAGCCGGAGTTACAGGCACTTGCAGGGGCGTTGCCGATGTTGTTTTGGGCTTTCACCATGGATGGAGTGAGGGCGATCAGGGTGGAGAAGAACAGGTAGAGGCCCAGTTTGGATTGAATGTTGAGTTGTTGGTAGAGGTAAAGGAAGAGGGCGGTGGACCAGACCATTGCCATGATTTCGAGCCATGCAATCTGGGTGCCTGGGTTTAGGGGGGAGAAGGACGGGGGCTGAGGGTGAGGAGGATGAGGAGAACTGGGGATGACCATTGGGGTCCGTGTTTGTGGGCATAGTGCCGAGCGGTTTGAAGGGGTAGGGGAAGCATGGTGAGTCCATCTCCGATAGGGGACGATAGAAACATAGGCAAGATGACCTTTGAGGTGCAAACTTGCTGTAACAGCAGTACTTTTAGGGACTAACGCCACCGTGACCGAGGAGGTCGTTGAAGGTCTTTTCAGGCAGTCGGGACCAGCGCAAGGCTTTTTCAATGGATACATCCCGCTTCAGATAGCGGGCCATGGATTGAGCAAACCAGTAGTTGTCATGATTGCGGTTGATTTGCCTGCGACTTCTGGCGATGTGCAATCCGCGTAATAGATAGTTGGCGAGGGCGTTCTGGTCTAGGGTTGAGCGGTCAATGAGGGGCTGACCCGTGGTTGATACCTTGGCTATTCTGGGGGACGGGCTTGGGGGGTTGTCCTGAGTTTGATAGCGGGTGGGGATTTCGGGTGGCTCAGGGTGGAGGGCGGTTGAACAGGCTGGGCAGTTTGGGGGTGGAGTTAGGGCTTTCCAGTTGGGGCGTATGAGTGGGGTGGCGATGGGTTCAACTGGGGGGTTGGGTAGGGATGTGCGCTACTTTCCCGATCTCTGCATTTTTAGAGACGGCTTGACTGGGGACAAAGGCTGTTCGGATGTTGTCTGGTTCCCTGCCAGATCGTTTCACTAGGAGGGTGATGGTTTGCTCTCCCCCTGGCCCCATGACCCGAAGGAAGACACTGGCTTTTTTCGCTGTCCCGTTGGGAGTCCACTTGAGAAGGAGCTGCTGGTTATCGTTGCGAGACAGGCTTAAGGCCCGCAACTGTTGAGGGTTGCTGGGAAAGGCTTTGATGACTCGGTAGTTTGTGTCTGAGAAGTCGAGGAGATGGTCTACTTCTGAGACATCCAGTTTTTGAGTTTGTTTAAAGGCTTGATCTATGGGGACGGTGGCGGGATTGGCGAGGGCGAAAGGGGTTGAGATCGCCAATAAGCCAAATGACAATAACGTGGTTTTGAGCATTTGTGAATTCCGGAAACTCTGACTGCACCAATTCCGGAAAGTTTGTCTCCAACATTGCCACTATCTGAGCAAGATGAAAATAGTCATCTAAATCAGTGGCAGGTCCAGATGTATAAGCAATTGGAGCGTTACGTGGTGCAAAAACTTAGAAAGAAAAAAGTCTCCCAAAAGGAAGTTCGAGAACTCACGGGCATTAGTGAAAAAAGTATTCAACGGATTGAGAAAGAACCCGAGATCACCGACATTAATGAGGAGGCTTTCCGGAAATCTAGAAACATGGGTAGACCCAGTCCCGTTAGCCAATATGAGGCACAAATCTTGGAATGGCTTCAAGAACCTCGTGCGCCTGAAGATGGACTGATTAAAGGCCAAGAGATTCTGGCTCGACTCAGACAACAAGGGTATACCGGTGGTAAATCGGCTGTCTATGAATTAGTCAGGCGCATCAGACCGAAGGAGCCTCCAAAGCCTATCCTTCGGTTTGAGGGATTACCTGGAGAGTTTTCCCAGCATGACTTTGGTCAGCGCTGGGTCACTTTTGCAGATGGCACTCGCAAATTGGTTCGCTTCTTTGCCTCCCGGCTCAAATACTCTCGATTTGTGGATATCCAGATCGTCGAGAACGAACAACAAGAAACGGTAGTTCGCAGCTTACTCAAAGGCTTTGAGCATTTTGGTGGGGTGCCGATGATGGGAGTTTTTGACAACATGAGCAGTGCGGTCAAATCCCGAGAGATGCAAGAAGATGGCAGTGTCAAAGTCCATTGGACAGAACGCTTTGGTCAGTTCGTTGTTGATTGTGGCTTGATTCCCCTAGCTTGCTGGCCCTATCGTCCACAAGAGAAAGGGTCGGTTGAGAATCTAGTGGGGTTCGTCAAAGGTAACTTCTTCTGTGGTCGGACCTTTAAGGACATGGAAGATATTCATCAGCAACTTCAGGACTGGATGAACCATGTCAATGAGCAAAGACCTTGTGATGCCACTGGTGAAATTCCTGCTGTGCTGCTCAAGCGTGAGCCACTGCAACCGTTGAATCATCAGGCTCAAACCTATGCCTTCAAAGTCAGTGTCGTCGTCCGGCCCACGGCACGGGTTCACTATCGAGGGATAGAGTACTCCGTCCCTGGCCATGCGGTGGGTCAAACCGTGACTCTACACCTACAGCAAGAACAAGTGAGCATCTATCAAGGTGATCGCTGTTTGGGAGTCCATCCGAGATTTCCGGAAAATGGAAAGTCCAGTGTCTTGAGTGAACATGCTCAAGAGTTTTTCACCTCCCCCCACAAAAAAGCCCTATGCCCAACGTCAAATCTTGTTGGATTTAGATCCATTAGTGGAGCCTTATCTGACAGAGTTGGTGCATCGCCGTCCCCAAGCTTGGGCAGAGGATGTGGACTTGACCTATCAGCTGTATGAGAAAGTAGGTCGGACTGAATTATTGGCAGCAATTGAACTTGCAGTAGAAGCCCGTTGCATTGGCAGTGAATATCTCTTGGAGTTTGTAGAGCATCCTCATGCTTGTGCCGACTCTCATCTTCTCCAGAACTCCTCTGAAGGAGGTATTGCTAAATGACGTTAGACATCATGCTGAAGCGATTGGGGTTGAGTACAGTCCAACGAGTACTACCGGAACTGACGCCTATCGCTGAGAAAGAGGCTTGGTCTTATACTCAGTTCCTCGAACGCCTGGTCTCTGAGGAGATTGCCCAACGGGCAGAAAATCGGATCGCTAATCAGGTTGCCAAAGCCAAGTTTCCGTTTCAGGCGACCATTGAAACCTTTGATTTCACTTTCAAAAGCGATCTCAAACTGCAGATGCTTGGACGGTTTCTGGGCCCAGAATTAGTGAGCGAACATCGCTCATTAATCCTTGAAGGTCCCCCAGGAACGGGGAAAACACACCTGTGTATTAGTATTGCCTACAAGTCAATTCAGAATGGCTTTTCAGCCCGTTTTACAACGGCAACTGCACTGATTAATGACTTAAGAGTTGCCCATGATCTCAACCTTGCCCTCAAGCCTTATCTGCAACCTCATGTACTGGTGATTGATGAGATGGGCTATCTCGGCTATGGATCTGGAGCAGCTGATGTTCTGTTTCAAGTGGTGGACCAACGCTATCTCAAAGGCAAGCCCATTCTGTTTACCACTAACAAACCCCTCAAGCATTGGGGGAGGGTTTTGCATGATGAAGAGCTGGCTCGGGCCATTATTGACCGGACCCTTCACCATGGCGAGTACATGAAGCTGACTGGAGCGTCCTATCGATTGAAAGGTCGAAAAATTGATTTGGATCTGCCAGCTATTTCTGAGCGCCCTACGGCCACAAAAGGGGGTGATACTAAATCAGAAAATTGACAGATAATGACAAGCTAAGCGATCAATAAATTTAGTGGTCAAACTTTCCGGAAAAGATCCTCGATCTGCCAGTCAGAGTTTCCGGAATTCACAGCATTTTCTGTGTGGCCGATGAGCTACACAGGAAACATAGGCAAGATGGGCTGTGAGGTGCAAATGGAGAAACAAACTGACTAACAAATCCTTGCAAGGAAAGACCGAAGTGTTTTCGCCTAACCATCACCAAGCAAGTACCTCTCAGAGATAACTACTGTTTCTAGAGGTGATCCAGGTTAATATCTGTGATTCGATCTATATTTGAACGAAGTCTAAAAGCTAATTGACTGAATAAAACCAGAAAGCTGTAAAGCCTTGTAGAGTAGTGTATTCAGAGATAAATTGAAGTATTGATTAACCTGATCATCATGAGCAAGTAGATAACGGTGCCTAGAGAAGCATGTATGGTCATTTATCCTATATGTTTTTGGCCTAATCAAACGAACAGGCTAGACAGGTTATAGGCTCACCTAGAGAACCTCACCTAAAATCTGTATGTCGTTGACCCTCCATATCCATAAGTTTAATTGGTCAATCTGAAGGTTGAAGTTCAAAAGGTAGAAAGTGATGAATAAGAGCCTCAAAACATATTTTCCACAGAAAATATAAATAACAGCTCCAATATTTTTAGCAAAAAAATCTGTATCAATGTAATTTCAAAGATTATATCTACAATCATGAATTTTGAGTCATATAATTATACTTACAAAGAGATAGAAAACGAAAAACCTAGAGTTGCAATACTTCCTATTGGTTCATTCGAGCAACACGGGCATCATCTTCCAATGACAACCGATACACTCATTGCAACAGCAATAAGTGAAGCTATTGGTAAACTGAGTAATTTTCTACTTCTTCCCCCAATTACCATTACTTGTTCTCAAGAACACAATGGTTTTTTTTGGAAGTACATTTATTACATCTAAAACACTTTCAAATATAATTCTTGATATAGTAGATTCCTTAAGCTATTCAGATATAGAAGCTCTCGTATTGGTAAATGGTCACGGAGGTAACTATGTCCTTAAAAAATATTGCACAAGAATTAAATAATACCGAAAAAAACCATACTTATATTTCCGACAAATGAACATTGGAAGAAAGCTATAGTGCATGCAAATATTGAGACATCACTCCATGAAGATATGCATGCAGGTGAGATAGAAACTTCTATCCTACTTCACCTAAATCAAGGCTTAGTTAGAGAAAACAAGATGGTCGATGAGTTAGCGTCAAATCGCTCCTTCTTACATTTGCTTGGCATGAAAGGGTATACACAGTCGGGAGTTATAGGTTTACCAACATTGGCAAACAAGGCAAAAGGAAAACTGCTACTAGAGTCTCTATCTAAATCTGCAATAGAAGATATCAATTCATTTTGCTTTAAGAGCTAAATATGTTAGACGAGGAACTCTTGCAAACAGAGTGGTTCAGCACATATCGAGAACTACGAGAGAAATTATCTAAAAATGATTTTTTGTTTAAATAGTGAAACAAATTATGAGTTTCTGAAAAATGAGTATAAGCTTAACTGCTCAATAGAATCAATAAAAAATAGCCGTCAATTATCTCATTGCAGAAGGAATAATTGACACTATACATGACAAAAGTGAAAAAATTAAAAGTTTAACTCGATCAAGTCGAGATGTTGGTTTTATTTCTGATTATAGTGACAAAGGTCGTCGCCCCAAAATTAGATCTATCGTATTGGAGCTAATATCAAGAGATCAAATAAATGATGAAGTCAAGCAATATATTGTAAACCAAGATGAGTTGTTATATATTCATCATTACCATCTACAGTTAGTTGATAATATTCCTCATGCACTTGCAGATACATACATACCCTATTCATTATTTAAAGATATATTCCCTGTTCTCAGAGATTCTGCCATAGATTTATACGTGTTAATGGAGAAATTAGGATATCCAGTCACTCAAAAAGAAGAACGTTTATATGTAGATATGCCTACACCAAAAGAACAGAAATTCTTAGAGCTTCTGCATAATAAGCAACAACAGGTTGTTAGACTAGATTGTAGAGTTTGGTCAAATTCAACATTAGTTGAGATATGCATTCTTTGTGATCGTGGTGATCTATATGAATTCAATTACAATGTGAGCATGAATTCATAAATATTTCATCGAAAAAAATATTCTAAGTCTATGAAAAGAAATCATAGTCATGCTTTATTCAAACAGTCATCATGAAGCAAATTCAAAAAGTTGTCTATATTCGTGATGCTTCTAGGATTGTCACTATTTTTTATATCTATCTTCATGACCCAGTAACTGAGCTGAAATCATCATTTGTTCATAAGCTTGCTTCCTTAAAAGAGGAAATATGTTTTTCTCTTGAAAGTAATAGTTAGCCTTATATGCACATGAGCAACATTCTTCATACTGCCCTAAATCAAACAGTATTTTTGATTTAAGCAATATACATTGTGAGAATAGAACTTTAATCGATAACCTTGAGAAGATATTTTCAGCTACATTGACAAGATAAAGTGCATTATTAAGCACATTACTTTTTAGGTTGTATAATGCTTCAACATAGTGAATTAACCCTGTATATAGAGAGTTTGATTCACTATACTCATTTTTTACTTGGTTCAAAATATTTTCTACTTCCGATGTATTGAGAAATACATAGGTTTTAGCTAAACAAATCCGAGATAAAATAACTTGTTCGGGTAAATTCTCTACATCAGATTGCTCAACACTCAATAAAAAAAGCATCATTTGCATTTGAATATTTACCTACAGAAAATAATATCTCACCCCTCAAATAATTTATAATCGATAGTAGCCTGCTAGATTTTCTATAATTAGAACAATTTTGGAGAGCTTTTAATCGGCACCATGAGTTCGGTAAATCTCCTTCAATGAATTCTAATTCAGAAAGCTCACATTGAGAACGCATCCATAGTTCAAACTCATACTTTGGATTTAGTAATTCCCCTAAAGTTATTGTCGCTTGTTTAGCTTCTGTTATATCACCAAGAAACTTATGAGATTCAATTAGGTTTAATCCTGCTATACCTCTAATTGATTTTGGAATTGATTCTTCTTGGAATATATCTACTAAAAATTCTTTAGCTTGTATATAATTAGCTTCTAATAAACATGATTTAGCTTTGAAAATATTTTGGATTATATTAAAGTAGATAAAGTCAGGAGGAATTAAACTAATTACATTTTGTGCAGAAATATTTTGCCTCTTCTCTAATAATTGTTCAGATATACTTAGTACTATTAATACAGCAAAATGCTCATTTGTCCTGACTAATTTATGAAGAAAATCACTTATAGTATGTATTGGCCATTCTTGAGACCGTATACAATTATCAATAATTGATTTTATAGATTTTTGAATATAGATTGGATGTTTTTTGGAGTAAGTCAACAAACTTATTAACCAAGCAGGCATTAATTAAATGATAGGGGGGTATATTCTTCAACATAACTTGAGCATTGCCTAAGCTGACGCTCCTCTATCATTCTTAGACACCAATCTGCAATACTTTCATGGCCTTGACGTACAGAGATATAGAAAGACGTACCTATTACATCTTTACTAGTAAGCCAATCGGTCAGTGATTGATGAAAGATCCTTATATATTCGTTATTATCAGGCCCTTTAGAGATATTTAGGTACTCTTGAATAGGAAGTATTTCTTTTTCTAAATCTTCCTCAGAGACAAGATTTAATATTTGTATAATTTCTTTTTTATTTAGTGGCTCTGCTGAGGCAGATAAAATTTGTAAAATCTGTTTTATTGATACAAATTCTTTTGGGTTTTCAAATAATTTATTGAAACATTCTAGATATAAGCCAAACAAACCTGGAGGTAAAGATCCAATATTTTTTTTGGGCTATAATACTTATTTTTTGATGCCTTCAATGGTTTGTTGAGCATATAAGAAATTACCTTGACTATAATCACATATTTTTTTTGCTTATATCTTCTAATTGAACCTTGTCAAAATTTAATTCATTATTATGAGCTAACTGATTAACATGGTGGTCTATATATTTTGATAGATCACTTAGATTCCTTTTTATCTTGGGCACGGATTTCAATCTGAGAAAACCTATCAAAGCTTGAAACTATTTCTGGAATCTTTCTTGTAGTTATGATGAATTTTATCCACTCAGGAAAACTTACTAAATATTCTTGCAGTGTAATTGGTATATTTTTACATCGTTGAGTATATATTGTGTCTAATGACTCATCCAAGGCATCAATCAAAATATAATATTGTTTGCCTGGATTTTGTATTTGTGACAGGGGTTTAATAAGCCCCTCTACTAGTGCATATATAGGATCATTTTCTAAATCATCATGGAAACTTACTTTGCTATCATTGCCTCTAGCAAGAAACATAGAATATTCTTCAATTACTTCGCTTACTTGCGTTATCAAGCTAGAGACAAAAGTACTTGTTTTTAAGCTATGTTTAATATCTCTTTGACAAAAATAGCAAGCTAAAATATTTAGCTGCTCTTTTCTATTTATTAGCTCTCTTAAAAATGAAGTTTTCCCAAGCCCCAATTCACTTATTAGGAGTACTGCTCTTATTACATCTTCATTTAAAATATTTATAACATCATCAATGAGCCATTCTCTGCCTATATATATGTTTGTGGTTTTATATGAATAATCAGGAAAGATAAATTTATTTATATTAGTATTTATATCATTGTTATATTCCTGGCCTGCCTTTGATGAATATTTAGCCGTAATGTCAATATCTTGTGGTTTACCCCAGCATTCATTTATTTTGTTGATATTAAATTGAATATGCTTTGGTTCATGCCACATTTTTAGCATGATAAAAATTTCTGACGAACCCTGACGTCTTTTCCGTAAATCCTGCAAGATTTCCAGTGTATTTTCTAAATGCTTAAGCGCATCTCTAATTGCCCAACCTTTTAATCTTGGATTTTCTTTTTATTCCTTTTCGTTTTTCATATAGCCAAACTAATTCAATGAGATTCTTAGTTGTGGTTTTTTATGAAAATCTCATTTTTATTTTTTACCGATATATATTTCTTCTTTAGATATATCTGAGCAATCAATATCATGGTCTAAGTCTACTGATGTAGCAAGAATTGCCTCCAGCACTCTAATGACCCTTTCTTTTGAAGCTTTGCCATATGACTGCTTCACCTTTTACCCCAAAGTTCAATTCATATATTTCCGTCAATTATATTATTCATAGGCACTTCAGCCTTTATGACGAGTTCCACTTTGGGGGTGCCCTCGAAGTTTTTTTCTTGAAGATTCGGCAGATTCACCATTTCATTGCTATTCCACGGATACCCGACCTGACTTGCTTCGAGGTATTTAGTACCGTTTATGGTGTAAACAACGAATTTATATTTACCGGGAGTAGCAAGGAGCCATAACTAATCTTCATCTCATGGAATTTGACATAGGCTTATTTGCTTGATTGCACAAACTAATAGCTCTTTGATACAGAGCCTTAACTCCAGAATGTGAAAGATTAATCCAACAAGGAGGTTTAATAGATATTTCCACCCCAAGCAACCAGACTACTTTCCTAAAGCAAGTTCTAAGCCTAATCAGATTCTTGTTCTTAAGCTGGAGCTTCCAACCAAAACAGCAGCCCTGCACACATACAAATTTTCTCTAGAGAGACTGTTGCGAAGTGCCGCATAGTAGCGGCAGTCTAAACCCAATCTTGCTCTTAAATAGTTTCTTAAATCCTAATGCCACGTTTACCGTCAAGAGCAGGTCACATACCTTGGCAAACATTTATCGGTATTGATTCTGGCTTATGCAAGATATTTCAGCAAATCACAGTTTTAATCGTCGAACTTAATTTTCCCTTCTGATTCAGCTCTTTCTACTGCTTCTTCGATCAAAACCGTTATCCAGTTGCTAAGGGATCTACTCTCAGACTCAGCAACAATTTCAGCTTTAGCTTTCAACTCCTCTGAGATGTAAACCCCTATCCTTGGCTTCTTTGACGGCACGCTTTCAAATTTCATGAACACTGTGAGTATAGTAATAGCTTTCTAATCTCTAAGGTTAAAGTATCCCTACTTTATCCCTACTCCTGTTAGTATAGGAGGGGATACGGTAACATTACCTCAAGTCGGTAAATTTCATTAAAGACACAGCCACCACTGCCCCTAAAACACAAATGCTCTCCACAGCTTGGCAAAGCCGGGAGAGCAGTAAATAAACCTAAACAGGAGGTTTATATCCAAATGATAGGCATCACAACACAAGACCTACAAACAGTAATTTTCAAAAGAGTCTGTAAACTAGCTCAAATCATAATCCTGGCTTGCTTCCCTCCAGAAAAACAGGTTGCTCACCAGCCAAATCCAACGAAGATCAGGATCGGCAACAGCCAACAGAGTAGACCCAGGAAATACCCCAGTTCACTCCTGAAGGGTAACCTTCTTGCCAGACGATTATTTAGAAGTTTGCTACCCAGATTACCCACAATTCAATTCCGCTCTCTAACCGCCTACTAAACAACCAGAGAGCCACCAACCTCAGAAACCCGCCAGTGCTTCAGCACCGTTGTTCAATTTAATAATTCAAGTGGCTCTCTAACCGCCTACTAAAACAACCAGAGAGCCACTGACCTCAGAAACCGTTAAGAATCTATGAGGTTAAGCCCATGATAGGTGCTACTTCACGCAACAAACAATCCCAAACAATCGAACTCCTTACCCGTGAAGAAGAATACGATCTGATTCTGAGAATCAAGGTTGGGGACGAGCGGGCATCACGTCAGCTAATTCATAAAAACAAAGGACTGATCACCAAAGAGGTCAAGCGCTATGGTTTTCAAGTGGATCACAGAATCTTAAACTCTGCTGGAGAGATGGCTGTCGTCCTAGCTGCAAGAGGATTTAAATTGTCTACTGGCAATAAATTCTCAACTTATTTGGTGCCAACTCTTTGGTCTGAAGTTCGAGACTGCTTTTGTAGAGAGGCAGGGATTAGTCGCAATACACTAACCAATCTTCGCAAAATATCAAACGTCTCAACCGCTCTCAGTCAAGAGTTAGGCAGAGAGCCAACCCTAGAAGAGATTGCAGAGCGCAGTGGATTATCTCAACAGCAAATCTTGACTACCTGGCAACATAAGGCTTTTGTTCAGCCCCTGAGCTTTAACCAAAGGTTTGACGATGATTGTCCTGAGTGGCTAGATTTTCAGTCCGATGAAACCGTTGATCCTTGGCGCACTTCAGAAGAGGCCGAAATTCTAACCACTCTTGATCAACTCCAAGGTGAGGGTCACCTGGAAGATCGCCAGGTCACAACGCTAATTGCAAGGCACCAGGGCTATAACAATAGAGAGGTTGGGGAAGAGCTAGGGTTATCCAGAGAGCGGGTACGCCAGTTGTTCAAAGACGCAGCAAGCAAAGTTTCTGCCTTTGTCGAAGGCACCTTGAAGCCAAAGACAATTACCCCCGTATCCACCCACCACACCTTTGAGCCAGTTGGCGAGGGTGATCAGTTACCTCTCGATCTGCCTGCACCTGAAGAAGTCAGAGAACCTGCCATAAGACGAGTTGACGCCTCACGACTGGGCGGGAGAATCAGCAAAGTTATCAAACGGATTTTCAATCAAACCAATAAAGAGAGTCATATTCATGATCATGGAGAACTAACCAATGCTCAGGAACACATTCTGGTTCTTCGTCGGTGTAGCAATCACGGGATTGCTGATGTCGCGAGGCATCGACTTACCCCAGAGAATCAGCGATGCCGTCAACTGGAGAGAACTCAAGACGATTGGCGAGGATATCTGGGATTCAGCCCAGTAATTCTCCGTATGCTTTTGCTGCCATTAGCGCTTATATCTCATGCTATTAAAGGATTTCAGCACAATGATCAACCGAACGAAAGGAGGTCAATAATGTCGTTCTTCACTACAGATTTATTGCAAGATGTTGGGATCGGATACAGGAGAGAACATCCTCGACCGCCGAATAACTCTCCAGATTTCAATGAAAGTTTGCCCTGAACCAACAACGAATTACTTCATTCTTATCCGAGGAATTGACCCATTTCTTCCTTATCGAATCATGCTGCCTCAGATCCTGAAACCCTTGATGATCTTTTGTTTTAAAGCCTTTGCGTATTGAGGGCTGAAGCGTAGTATGGTTCACTAAGAATCCCTATATTTTTCCCCAGGAGGTGACAATGACCTAAAAAAAAGGAATCCCAGCTACGGAAATAGCCAGGGCTCCAAGAAAAACAAAATATTTTTTAGAGATTGCGGGATCTAACTGAAAGCTTGGGAATGCGGAAAGTTAGTGACCCACGGGGTGTGTTCTAATTCTAGTGCAGCCTAGTTTGTGCTGCAAGAATTTTGTAATTGAACTTTACTTACCACACCTCTCTATCTCTCTACTGACAAACGATAGAGGGACTTTTCATGGTTTCTATATTTTTATTCCCCGAGCCGCTAATGGCTTGGGAATCGACCTTTACACCTATGCATCAAGGAGGCAACCCATGACCTCCACTCTCATAGATCTCAATTCAACTCAACTCGGCTTTGGCTCCTCAACGAGAAGCACCTCGAAGCTGACCCCTTTCAAAAGAAGTAACCATTGCCCAATCTGTGACTCTAATGATGGACGATGCAGTAAAGGCGACGAAATCATCCTTTGCCTCACCGAAACCTATGATGTCGGTATAGTCAACGGCTATCAGTTCCGCAAGCTATCGAAAGATAACACCTGGGGTATTTGGGCACCCCACACAGGCAAAGACTACAACTCTATTGACTGGAAAGCCCGCAAAGCCATCCGCGATCAGAAGGCCGCTGAAGAACGTCGCCAACGCATTGCTAGAGAACTCCCTCCCCAACTCCGAGATCAGCAGTACCGAAAGTTACTCTCTGATCTATCTCTTTGCTCAATGGATCAAGGAGACTTGGATCGGCGGGGCATGTCCCAGGCTGAAATCAAGGGTTTCAATGCCGTCTCTGTGGGCCAGTTCCAACGAGTCCAAAACTTATCCTCAGATCTACCCGGTGTTCTTCCCGGTGGCATCCTCAATTCTCAGGGAGGGTATCTGTGGCCTCTCTATGATGTCCACGGTCAAATCGTGGCCTTGCAGTTGCGGAAGCGGAATGTTCATCAGGACAACCGCTATATCTGGCTATCCAGCTCAACCCGTCGCCATCCTGACGGCAATGGTCCTCACGTCAACGGTGAAATTCCCTTAGCCGTCTACAAGTCCTTTGGTCCCTATTCGCGGATCGGATTGGTGGAAGGAACAGGCATCAAGCCTTTCCTAACTAGCACTCGACTCAATATCCCCGTCATAGGGGCAGCAGGGGGCATGTGGGCCTCATCTCCTGAAACCCTGCGGGAATCTTTATCAGTCCTATCCAAAGAGGCATCCCAGCCCCCGATCATCACTCTCTATCCTGATGCTGGGGCTGTCCGTAACCTCAATGTCTTTCGCCAGTATCAAAGAGTCATTCGACTGTTAGAAGAGTGGGGCTATGAGGTGGAAGTGGCCTGGTGGGGTCAGAACTATAAAGATAACGCTGTTGATATCGATGAACTATCTCCAGGGGAATTGGCTCAGATTGTCTTTAAGCCCACTTGGTTCTTCAATAGCTTGGGTCTGGAATATGAACTGGGCCAGCTCTTTATGAAGCTGAATGGTCTAACGGATACCCCCACGATCCTCATCAACAAGCAATACATCGAACTTTCGGATCTGGGTGTGATTGATCCAGGGTCCGTCGTCGCCATTGCTTCCATGTGTGGCACGGGGAAAACAGAGATGCTGAAGTCTCTGGTGCAGGGAGTCAAGGGCCAAGTGATTATGCCGGGTTACCGAAACAACCTGCTCTACAACACGGAGGAACGATTCACTTCTAAAGATGCCTATGGCAATACCCTCTACAATCTCATTCACCTCTTCCGATTACAGAAGGAATACAAAGGCGATATCAGTATGGGCTTTCGCTCTGAACGCTCTATCCTGCTCTGCTTCGATAGCCTGCTCAAGATTGATGTCGATGATATTGAACCGGATAGCTGCATTATCTTGGATGAAGCCGATGCTGCTCTCTTTCATGTTCTCAGTGGTCAGACTTTGGGAGATCGGCAGAATCAGATCCTGGAGCATTTTCATGCCATTGCTAACCGGGTCTTAGAGACTCGGGGCAATATCATTCTGTTGGAAGATTCCCTGTCTCAAATTCCCATTGACTATATCAAGGGCATCACAGGGGGCAAATACAACACCAAGATTGTCGTCAATGAGTTTCAACCTACCGATAACTTCCCCACTAAGGTTTTCTCAGGACAGACTTCTCAGTTTCTAGAGAGAATCCTAACTGCTGTTGCTGATAATGAGCGGTTTATCGTTGTGGCAACTTCTCAGGAGTTCCTTGAGAAGTTGGAGCGGATGATTGCGGATGTGAACCCGGAGTTTGCTAAGGGGATTCTACGCCATGACCGCAAGACTTCGGAGCGGCCTGAGAACAAAATTTTTCAGGCCAACCCTACTCAGTTTGTTGAGGACTATCAACCCACGGCTTTGTTCTTGAGTCCTACGGCTGAGAGTGGGGTCAGTATTGATGAACCTCGTCTTATTCCTTATTTCAGCAGAGTGTTTTGCTATGCCTCTTCTAACCATGCCCGTAGTGTCTATCAGCAGCTCTGGCGATATCGGGCCAAGGTCACCCGAGAAATCTATGTAACTCGAAAGGCTCATATCCCTGATATTCCTTCCATTAAGTCTGTGGAGCAATGCATCATGCTTCAGTCTAAGTATGGTCAGGATGTGGCTGCTTCCATTGATTTAGAACAGCAGTTGGTTCATGATCAGTCTCCTGAAACAGCTCAACAGTTGGCAGCACTGAAGGCATATCAGCAGAACCCCAACAATATTCACAATGTCAGCTTTGCTCGGTATCAGACTCGCTCGATTGCTTCACTGTTAGCTTTGCGTGAATCATTGCTGGTGTTGCTAGAAGGCCATGGGCACCCCATTGAGTTAGAGGAGCTGAAGGAGCGCAATTCTTCGGTGGTGGAAGCCTTTAGTAAGGTGCGAAAGCAAATCGAGGTGGAAACTGCGGTGATGCTGGGAACGGCTGACGGGGAACGGTTCACGGTGGATCAGGCCATCCGAGTGATGGGCAGTTCATCAGCGACCTATGCAGATACCTTGGATGCTAAGAAATCCCTGTTGCAGGATGAGTTGCCCGGTGTGGAGCTGACGGATGAGTTTATCCATCAAGTCTGTGTGGAGCATCGAGGTCGATTGAAGAGTGCCACTAAGTTGCATTGGATGTCTTATCACCCTGAAGTAGCGGAGGAATTAGACAGGAGAAATTTTATGAAACAGCTCAATAGCAAGTTCGTTCTGACTCATCGGTTATCCAACAATCGAATCCAGGTGCAGTTACTTCGTGACATCGGGGTATTTGATTTGGTGGATACTTACAACGTCACTAGCGCTGATTATGAAGCCTACGATAAGGCATTGGAGAAGGGACGCCAGGTACAACGGCAACGGCAGTCCTTGAGATTGGAGGTCAAGGGGCTGTCTGGGCAGATCAGTGAGTTGGTTCAGGAGCAGAAGGTGATTCAGGCCAAGCTGACAGCATTGGGCAGGAAGGCCCATCCTAGGAAGGCGAAGCTGAAAGGGGAGCTGGAGCAGTTGGAGCAGCAGAAGCAGGGGCTGAAGAACCAGAAGCAGGGGTTAGTGGATGCTATTGAGCAGCAGTCTCAGGCGTTTACCCAGGCTCGATATGAGCAGGTAGAGGCGAGAATGCGGATGGAAATTATGGTGATGTCGGAGGCCGATCAGCGACTGGAGGATATCAAGGTGAAGGCGTTGGAGTATCGCTATCAGATCTATCGACACTTTAGGAATGTCATCTGTGAGGGTCAGAGTGCATTAGCCATCGCCAATAAGCTCATTAAGCGGGTAGCCCATGAGCTGGTGAAGGTAGGCAGTGAGGAATCTGTGAGTCTGTATGTGATTCGCTATTCAGGCAATGAAGCGTACAAAGACCAGATGCTGAAGGCATTTCAGGCGAAATGGAATCAGAGATTAGAGAAAAATAGACCAGTTTGTGAACTCTGTAATAAAGACAGTGATCTAATTACAGAAACTGAAAAGCAAGCTGAAATTGATGGATTTGGTCATGGATCTGATCAGGAAATTGGG
Organism: Acaryochloris sp. 'Moss Beach'; assembly: GCF_021497025.1. NCBI lineage: Bacteria > Bacillati > Cyanobacteriota > Cyanophyceae > Acaryochloridales > Acaryochloridaceae > Acaryochloris > Acaryochloris sp. 'Moss Beach'. Next base: position 68,986 of record NZ_CP071723.1, on the reverse strand, counting down.
CAACGAGAGGGAGGTGATGTTGGATTCTCGGTGGAAACAGAGGTGATTTTGGGTGGTAATGATGGATCGAATACTATTTTCCGATAACTAGCCAAAAAGCTAGTGTTTCAGGCACTTGATCTCGGTTAGTTCTTTCTGGAATGACTCAATTTCACCCTGGTCATCTTATGTTTCCAAAGCAACCCATTGTTTGCCCATAAAACTCGCTGACATCAATGTCGTGGTTGGGTGGGTCTGGCTTTTGAAAGGTTATAGAAAAGCAATGTGAGTTAAGATAAACGTATCCACAGCGATAACGCTATACATTATGAGGCAGCCACTATGGATGCCAAAAAGATTCCAATAAAATATAAGGCTGGGGAAAAATTTAGAAAACGAGAATTAAATGGGCTTAGCCCTGTAAGTCGGACTTAAGCTGAGTCAGTTTTACAGAGCTAATTTTAGTATTTCAGGATAAAGAAATACTAAAATCTATTACCCATAGACAGAATTATCCTTGCTGTTCGGATTTTTTTATTGCGTCAGATATATTTAGGAGAACTTTGTTGGTATTGCCGACACTACTTTTAGAGTATGTCTGCTTAAATAATTCTAAATAAAGCAAGTTATGGAATTAGGTAGTCAGGTGAGATTATCTCATACCCCCCTTTGAAGTCACCTAGAAATCAGTGCTTCAGGCAATATGTATTGACTTATATATAACTCTTGAAACCTTTATTCTGCAGTATTTTATCAAGGGGGGCTGAGATAATCTCACCTGACTACCTGGAATTATGGACAATCAATATATAGATTCTAATAAAGAGAACATATCCAGTTTTCTGGAAAATAACTATAAATATTGAAAGTTACAAGAGGTAGATCCAAGTATTTTATGAAGAATTGATTTGGTTTGCCCTAAAGCTATAACAATATCTTGAGATAACTCTACCTGAGAAGGATTTTAATGTTAGATAGAGCTTAATATTAGAGAGGTTTCTAGTGCTTCTAGATCGATCAAATTCAGAGCTTTATTGTTATCAGCTTTTCAAAAATTTTATTAGAGAAATATCTCCAATCTTTTTCTTGAAAGAGCAGCCATGAAGAAGATATCTGATAGTATTCGCCGGGATCCGTGTGGTTTTGTCTTCGCATCTGTACTAATTCTGTTATTTCTACTCTTTTCCCGAGCATTAATTCTTAGAGGTTGATCTAATCTATCTGCAGAGCACTTTCAATGTGAATAAAGTATGAATATCTAAGAATCTTGTCAAATCAAGAACCCTGAACAAAAAATGCTGCTGAAGTCCTTAATTTTATAGAGTTACTCGATAAACCAATTGAATAAGCTTAGAGCAACTTGAACGAAATCTATGCATGCCTGGCGACTAATAATAAGAACCCTTAAAGATACTCTATCCCTCTTGAGTGATCTTGATTTGAAGCTATTTTTGGAAATAATCTCCGAATGGCTAGACATTATTTCCCACCGTAAGGATACCTATCATGTTTGAGTGTTTTACTGAAAAAGCCATTAAGGCAATTACACTTGCCCAGGAAGAAGCCCGTCACCTCAAGCAAACATGTGTTGGAACAGAGCTAATTTTATTGGGTATCATTGCTGAGGGAACTGGAATTGCAGCGAAAGTCCTAAATTCTTTAGGAGCCAACCTCGAAGAAGTACGAATTGAAGTTGAAAAATTAGGGGTAAGTGGAACAAGCTCTGTAGAAAAAGTTGACATCCCCTTTACCCCTCGAAGCAAAAGGGTACTGGAGCTAGCCCTGGAAGAATCTCAACAGTTAGGGCATAACTATGTGAGTACTGAGCACTTGTTGTTGGGGCTTACCAAGGATGAGCAAAGTATTGCTGTACAAATTCTTGTGAACCTTGAGATTGACTTCATCGATATTCGAACTCAAGTGATGCAGATGCTCTATAAACCAATAGCACTTCCCTCTAGTCGTCGTCCAAGCAAGCTGGGTAACCAAAACTTAAAAAAGACGCCCATCCTCGACGATGTAGGCACCGACTTAACCCAGCTTGCAATAGAGGGCAATCTTGATCCAGTCGTGGGTCGCCAAAAGGAAGTGCAGCGAATGATCCAAATCCTTAGCCGCCGTAGGAAGAACAATCCCATCTTAATTGGCGAACCCGGAGTGGGAAAAACAGCCCTAGCAGAGGGACTGGCACAACGTATTATCAATCACGATGTTCCTGAGACCTTAGAGGGGAAACGAATTCTTACGCTCAATGTTGGCTCCTTATTAGCGGGTACAAAGTATCGGGGTGAATTTGAAGAACGACTCAAGGCAATTGTGGAGGAAGTTCGCAGCAATGGCGATGTCATCCTAGTAATTGACGAGATTCATACCTTAGTTGGCGCTGGGGCAGGAGAAGGTGGACTAGATGCGGCAAACATCCTCAAACCATCTTTGGCCCGAGGCGAACTTCAGTGTATCGGTGCAACCACCCTCGATGACTATCGTCAGAACATTGAGCGAGATCCTGCTCTAGAGCGACGGTTTCAGCCTGTGATGGTAGACGAATCCAGCGTTGAAGAGACCATTCAAATATTGCAAGGTTTGCGAAGTTGTTACGAGCAACATCATCAGCTTGAAATTTCTGATCTGGCTTTAGAAGCAGCAGCTAAACTTTCAGATCGCTATATCTGCGATCGCTTCTTGCCGGACAAAGCGATCGATTTGATTGATGAGGCAGGCTCACGGGTCCGCATCAGCCACTCCAAAAGCTCCCCTGCGGATAAAGAACTCAATCAAGAATTGCGGCAGATTCTTAAGGACAAAGGGACTGCTACTCAAAAACAAGATTACTCTCTTGCTGGAGAACTACGCATTCGCGAAGTTGAGATTCAGAAAAAGATTCAGAGTGCTAGCCAAACTGGGTTCTCCATGTCTACTGTTCCTATTTCCCTAATTGTTAAAGAAGACGATATTGCCCATATTGTTGCTTCTTGGACAGGCATTCCACTTCATAAATTGACGGAATCTGAGTCTGAAAATCTATTGCAAATAGAAGACATCCTGCATCAACGTATCATTGGCCAGGAGGAAGCTGTTAAAGCTATTTCCCGTGCCATTCGCCGAGTCCGCACGGGGCTTAAAGATCCCAACCGTCCCATTGCCAGCTTTATCTTTTCAGGTCCAACAGGAGTTGGGAAGACTGAATTGGCAAAGGTTCTGGCATCTTCTTATTTTGGATCTGAAGCTGCCATGATTCGGCTGGATATGTCTGAGTACATGGAGGGCCACACGGTTTCTAAGCTGATCGGTTCCCCTCCTGGCTATGTCGGGTTCAACGAAGGGGGGCAACTCACGGAAGCAGTTCGGCGAAAACCATATACAGTATTGCTATTTGACGAAATTGAAAAAGCCCATCCAGATATATTCAACCTACTGCTACAGGTCCTGGAAGATGGCCGCCTGACTGATGCCAAAGGCCGTACTATAGATTTCAAAAATACTCTATTGATCATGACCTCTAACATTGGCTCAAAGGTGGTTCAAAAAGGAGGAAGTGGATTGGGCTTTGAGTTTTCTGCAGATCAAGGTGCTGCCCAATATAGCCGCATGGTCTCAATTGTTAATGAAGAACTCAAACAGTTTTTCCGTCCTGAGTTTCTAAATCGTCTTGATGAAATTATTGTTTTCCAGCAGCTCAACAAAACTGAGGTTAAGCAAATTGCTGACATTCTACTGCAGGAAGTGTGTATTCGATTAGCAGAGCAAGAGATCACTTTGGAGGTCACTGATTTGTTTAAGGAGCGGCTAGTAGATGTAGGCTATGATCCCGAGATGGGAGCGCGTCCGCTACGTCGAGCGATCACACATCTTTTGGAAGATTGTCTTGCTGAGGAAATTCTGACCAGTCGTGTTAAGGCAGGAGATGAAATCGTTATGGATATCGATGAGGTGGGGCAAACAAAAGTTCTCATTAAACAAACAGAGAAGAGTGATTGAGGAATATAAGTAAGCTTCTACCAAAGCCTGATATGGGTAGGTGGAGGCGTTAGAGTATCACTACCTATCAATCAGTTAATATCTTACTATTATGAAGTTACAAGGTGTTTAGTTTAGATGCGTTGTATTGATTAAGCTATATGCCAAGAATACCAATCCGCTTTTAGTAAGCAGATTGGTATTCAAGATTCCACTTTCAATACTCAATAAAGATTAAAAGAAATCTATGTCAATTCGTATTAGTAATCTTGCCGATGACGTTACAGAGATTGCTCTAAAAACAGTATTTTCATCATATGGGACAATAAAAAAAGTTAAGCTTCCAACTGATGAAAAAGGCCGTACACGCGGCTTTGCTTTTATTGATATGGAGTCTGATACTGAAGAAAAAGCTGCTATTGAAGCCCTTGATGGTGCGGAATGGATGGGTCGAGATCTGAAGGTCGATCAAGCGAGACCTCAGAAAAAATATAGAGTCTCATCATTAGGTAGTGAGCATAGGACTGATCGTCTTTCTCAGGCTGATAACTTTCACAAGTGAGCCATTTTAGAATTCAAGATTTGAGAGTACCTAGAAAAATAGGTAGTAGGCTGAGATAATCTCATCCTCCCTTTGGAGTCACCTAGAGATAAGTACTTCAGACAAAACGTATTGACTGAATACATCAATCTTGTAGTCTTTGTTCTGCAGTATTCCATCAAGGGGGCTGAGATAAGTACCTGTGCAGAATTATTTACAACAGTTATCCTCTCTGGATATGACTTTTAGGCTACTCAAGTATGTAATTATTTTTGGCTAGGTACTTAATCTCACCTCACCACCTAACTGGTTCCATTAATGAAAATCAGCTTTAGTAGCGATTTCCACCACCGCCTCTATTTTCACGGGGCTTTGCCTTGTTCACTTTCAGGTCACGTCCCATCCACTCAGCACCATCTAGTTCCTCAATAGCTTTGGCTTCTTCAGCATCATTACTCATCTCGACAAAGGCGAAGCCACGCTTGCGTCCTGTTTCTCGGTCAGTGGGAAGTGTGGCACTTTTTACGGTGCCATATTCTGCAAAAACGGTTCTTAGGTCTTGCTCTGTAACGTCATAAGAGAGGTTACCAACGTAAATTGACATGCAGTCATTTCCAATATTAGTGATGTTCATGCTACCCGATTCCCATTTTTCCCTTTGAGAATAAAAGCAATCTTCATAGAGATGTGATGTATTCCAGGTATTCAGTTTGCTGACTTATGCTTAAGTCCAAAGCTATTTATAAGAAACTTGTCAATCTCTTTCAGGATGTGAGATAGCAGGATATGAGTGTTGTTAGATTCTCGCGAGAAATCGAATTAATTTTGGGTAAAAGCGTAAATACTCTTATTTATCTTCCGTCAATTGATTTAAATGAATGTGCTTATAGCCGACCTTGATTTCAAACTCATCACCCGTCTGTAAACCCATTTTTTTCGGTGTAGGTAGACCCGATGACCACCTGCCCATTCTGATGAACTTTGACTCGATAGGTTGCCTCTCGACCTCTACCGTCGTTATTGGCATCACCATCTAGTGAAATGCCCTTGGCTTCCAAAATGGCATTCATAAAACCACTTAGGTTAACTTGCTTGCCGACTACATAGCCACACTCTTTCGCTTTATCCCGCTTCGAGAGGTGAGATAAATCCTTGAGCTTTTTGAGTAGTTCTTTCCCGACTAGGGGTTGAATATCTTTTTTCTTTGCGGCTGTTTTTTTCTTTGTTGTTGTTGTTTTCTTTGCGGCGGCTGTTTTTTTAGCCATAAATACTGTATATCCTTGACTGAACTGAATTGAGAACAATTTTGCCTACTACAACTCCTGATTTCTCGATGAGTGCGGGGTAGATGTCAGCAAAATCAAAACTGAATAAAAATATAGAGTTTTTTTTACTGAATTATCTGCAAGTATTGCAGTTATTGGATTATAAGTGAATCTGGTGGTCAGAATTGAATGGGAGTATGAAAACCATCCCTGATCAAAACCCTGAGTTATTTTCTCGCTGAATAAATGTAAAGTTCATTGTGCCACAATGAACAGAATCTCTGAGCATTAGATAGCCCTATGAATAACCTAATTCCATTGCATAGGAAGACTCCCTGTGAGATTCTTCTGTCTCAACCTAGTTCATTTACTGAAGCAGAAGCGGATGTACAGTCCTTAAAAAAGGGACAACTGCTATTGGTCAATTTAGCGGATTTGCCTTCTACATCAGCACAGAGAATTAGTGATTATCTAGCGGGCAGCGCTTATTCTCTATGCGGTCAGTTCACTGAGGTTGGCAATGGTATTTACCTATTTGCTCCACCCACTATCCCGCTTCAAACAGCCTCAGAAATAACTGACGAAGATCAACCCCCATCCCAAAATTAAGCTTTCTCCTGAATTCCCCCAGACCTTATCCCCAAAAGCTACACTGAATTTATCTTGGCAGAGAATATTTGTATGAACCCTAAACTCATCTCTCTGAAGCCCAAACCACCAGCCGACCTCCCAGAGAAACCCTCGACAAACACCGAAGCACCCCCCTGCATACCCAGACAAGGCATCATTCCCGACCATCGACAGGAAAGATGATCTGCCAGTGAAGCGCAAGGCGACTCCACAGCCTGAAGACGATGATCGCATCACTGAACCCACTCCCAAATACGACCGCAGCGAACCCACCGACACACGAAGAACACAGCGAGGGTATTCAGCTCGGCAAACACCAGGAAGAGTCCGACCCCCCAGAGTATCCAGAGACTTTGAGTCCAAATTCCACGCACTTGAGAAGCGTCAAAAGACTCTGATTGAGCAGACCAAGCAAAAGGGGCAGCTTGAGTATCTGACCGTTTCCCAAAGCAGTTCAGGGAAGTATTGGATCACCGTCGAGGGCAGCGGCAAGCCCTTCATCAGAATTTCGTTTGAAACGCCTGAATTTTGCTTTGAGTGTGCCTTGGAATTAGAAGACACATTCGATGTGTTGCAGGTTTTGAGTCTGCGGCCAGGGGAAACCATTGAACGGATTGAGGAGATGATCGGGGTGTGGTTGGATCGGGAGCGGGTGGCGAAGGCTTGGGGTTGATTAGGGGAAGCTATTGGACGACTTGAGAATTAGCAAGCAACTCAGTTCGAGCGTTATTCCATGTGTGTACTTAGCTAAAACCTTTGACCTGCAACATCCCATGAAAACACGAATCATTCAAAAACATCTCAGGAGCTGCTCGAAAGATGAACTCATAGAGATGTTTTTAGAACTGGCTAAGGATAATGCCGCCGCTGAACGTTTCTTAAACTCAAAAGTTGGTATCACAACCTCAGACCACAACTTTGATGAATACAAGGCGTATGTTCGCTCTGAATTTTTCCCTGTTGGGGATCATGGAGGTGGCAACCCATCAATCGCATATCAGATGGTTCAGAAAGTCGAAGCAGAAGCAACAAGTTCTAATCAGGTGATTAATTTCATCTACTTTTGTGTTGAGGCAGGTGTGGATTATACACTGGCCTACGGAGATATCGATGAGAAATTCTATATGGCATTTGAAGATTTGTTTGAACGGGCGGCCAAACTAGCATCTAAAAATAGATTGCAAGATAACTACTTTTCTCAGGCAAAGAATATTGTCCGAAGTACTTCTGAAATGGGTTGGGGCTTCCATGATGAGCTTTCACGAATCTTCAAAAAGTACTTTATATCTGCGAAATATAGCTGAGTAGCTGAGTTTATCATCATGCTGTTCGTCGTTTTTTGATGTTTCAATTTCCACACTCTTTTTATAATTGCTAAGATCAAGTGCTGCCCTCCTCAAGCCTTGAAATTATTCAGAAAGTGAACAAGACAAGAAAATAGTGACTTTAACTTTCATGACAACAGAATATTCTTGGGCAGAAAATCAACTATTGAAGATACATTGCTGAGCTATTAAAAGCGTCTTCTGGTGTGCCCTGAAAAGTACCGTTATTGAACACACAAGGCTCATACTTGTTGTTACTGTAGGTATAAAATGCCATTGCCCACTTTTCCGCATCGCCACTGTAGCGCAAGCGGCACAGATGGATCGGCACTGTCCTCAAAAACTCAATCCGCTCTTCCCGCGTGCAGCCATAGAATTCCTCGTTAAAATTCTCCGCTGGTACCTCGGGTTCTAGGTAGGCATCGATATAGCAAAACTTGTCTCGAAAGCGCACGTCAATCCGATTGTATTTGCCAGCATAATGCTCTGCCGCATAGGCCAGTATGCGCTGTTTGATCGACTCTTTCAGTCGAGTTGGAATTTTCATGCCGCCTGAATGCGGATCGTATACCCAGGATGCCATTGCCAAAACGCCTACTCGTCGATATTTAATAAGATTAGGTCATCACGACTTGGATCATAACCGGGTAACAGTCTTATGAGCGATCAGGGTAATCTGAAAGCTTGTCGTTTCCTCTTCTGACTTGATCACCCAGTACATGCCCTGAAGTGGACAGTCAATAGGGAAGTCTCTAAGGTCCTAATTGTAGTTGGCTTAGAACTGCCTACCCCTGAGAATTCATCGATCACAACTCACCGTCAGCAATGGGTGCGTTCATATACTGGTAAGCGTCGAGACGCTAGGAGTTCAATAGTCGTCACCCACCTGCCTTTGAGGCTATAAGACTCCTTGGTAGTCTGGTCCACCTGTAATAGTTTCAACCCCCTGCCATTGCAGCTAGTCTTCCTCCAAAGATCCGCAAAGATATCGGCATTCAGGCACTCTCAAGAACTCAGCCATCACCCCACCCAAATTGTCTGCCCATAAAGCCCTCCCCGCTGCTCCACTCGAAAACCACCTAACAAAATCTCAATCCAAACTGCCACCAATGGCAACTGCACTGCTCTTTCCAAATTTGAGAATTACATCACTCCATCAACTTCCTAGTACTGCGTGATCGCATCCACCCAAGCCGACATATCTTCCCCTTCAATCACTAACGGGTTTGCACAGACTTCTGCAAGTCTAACTTCTGCAACATTGCTACAAGGTGCGGATCGTTAACACTTGAGGGGGTGTTGAATCAGGAGGATATAGCAATTCAACCTTGGCTCGAATTGTTCCTTGCGGAGAAATTGGCAAGGTGACTAGAGGTTTCCCCTGCTGACCGCATCGTTGTACCAGATGAAAATACTGTTGTTCAGGGACACTTTGGGTTGGAGACCCCTGAGGAAAGCTCAGTTTGATCGTCCCCCGAAAGCAGATCGGACCAGAGGGCGATTTTAGAAAACGGAGACCTTTGCGAGTCAGACGGTCCTCTTTCAGGGGAGTTTGCAGAGTAATGGTTACTGTCTGAGTGCGCTGAGTTATATTGTGTAAAGGTATATCTAGGTTGTACTTGAGACCATAGTTACCGTGAGCAAGATATGCCGTGTCATCGTAGCGCTTTAACATCGGAGCACTTTGGATTTGCCCAGTTCCGAATGTGCCTCGATGGAGTGAACTGATCACATAGGAGAATGCTTGACCAGATTTAGGGATTTTAAGTTCATTGGACTGAGGAGTATCCGTTACTGTCGCTCGCCACTCTCCGCCCTTTGAGATCCCTGCAACTCGGCCATAAATAAATTTGCTTCCCTTAAAATCAAGGGGAGAGGGCACTTTATCTCTTGGTTTTATCAATTCCCCTTTTGCTAACAATAGTTTCCAGGTTGCTAAGCTAGGACCGCTATACCAAGGAGTTCCATGCTTCGCCATGCTAGCGACATAGAGCGGGCCATCCGTTCTCAATCGCATCCAAGTAGTGCGACTGTTACTGGGGGGGGGGATAGCGCGATTGACCAACATGTGGCTTTTTCGAGGAGGAATAACAACTTTTGATGTCCAGCCGGGCTGGCTTTTGCCTCGAAGGATGACACTGGTAATTCGGCTACCCGGTCCCGAAAAAACTTTACCCGTCGAATCAACTATCTGACTTTTTAAGGGAACAAAGGGAGCATGGGCGCTGCTCAGAAAACTTGTTGCCTGAAGAACCTTAACTTGAACTGGCTTGCTGGTGGGATTATGGAGCAGTATCCCCTGATAGAGGGATCTCTTGCCTCTCCTTGAGCGACGTCGAGTCACATGATGAGCAAATACATAAAACTCTCCATTCAAGGCAAAATCGAGATGGGCACGAGGTGATGTTTTGCCTGATTTAGGAAAGGTTGACAGCAAGATTCCCCCTGTGTTGATAACCTCAGGACTATTACTATTCAAGAAAAGACTGTTATCCAGCTCTCCAGGTAATGCCCGTACGTCCTGCGGTATAACGACCTCTGAATGTGCAGCAATAGCAGGGGCCACTTGAGACAGGAATAAAGATGTTAGGAAAATTGATGACATATTGTGCCAGGTCGTAAACGAGCGTGTAAATCCTATCAAACTGTTCACTCTGACATTTTGATTAAAAGTGAATCTACTATGCGATGGTTTTCAACCAGCCTTCGGCTATCGCAGATTCATAGCCACCCGGAACTATTCTTGGTGAGTTCGCCCCCTGACTGCCTGACACATCTCTGAAAGCCTTTTCTTCGTAAGGGTTTGCACTGTAAGAATAGCAACGCTGCCTCTAAGGCAAAAGAGTTGGAGTTGAGTGACAATTACGTAGACAGAGGTTGTCGATTGCATAGTCTTCTCTAGGAATATCAGGATCTAGTTCAATCCAGAGATCACATCTGCAGAGAGAGCATCAGTCATTTTCAATTTTTTATAGCCTCATACAGGAAAGACACTAGGGTTTGTACTCCTAACGCAATTAGGGACCTCTAGTGCCAGCTCCTATTAAACCTCAACAGGTTCATCTTTATATGAAAACAAAACGATCTGGTTCTTCCCAAGAAACAGCAGCTGCCAAAGCCGGCATTTCCACTCGCACAGCCCACCGGATTGAAAGTGGAACCCATCGTCCCCCAACGAGGCCGTCCTCACGATTGGAAAACTCGCCAAGATCCACTGGATGGATTATGGGAATCAGAACTTCGGCCCATGCTAGAACGGGAACCTCGATTAGAAGCAACCACTTTATTTGAGACCTTACAAGAGCGTCACCCTGGGCAATATGATGACAAGATCAGAACCGTGCAACGCCGAACTTCTAAATGGAAGGCTGCGCATGGTAAGCCCAAGGAAGTGATGTTCAAAATTCAACATCATCCTGGCGAGATGGGACAGTCAGACTTCACCCAGCTCAAAGGTTTTAGTGTGACCGTTAAAGGTGAAGCCTTTCACCACATCTTGTATCACTATCGACTCACTTACAGCGGCTGGCAGTACGTCCAGGTGATTCAAGGCGGAGAGAGTTTTATTGGCTTATCCCAAGGACTACAAAATGCCTTGTCAGCCTGTGGTGGCGTGCCCAAAACTCATCGCACTGATAGTCTGAGTGCTGCCTACCGGAATACCGGCGGTCGTAATCCCCATTTAACCCAGTTGTATTCCACCCTGTGTGACCATTACCGAATGGAGGCGACACGCAATAACCTGGGCGTCTCTCATGAAAATGGGGCGATTGAGTCGTCCCATGGCTATTTTAAGCGGCGATTATGCCAAGCCCTGTATCGTCGAGGCAGCTTTGACTTTGCATCAGTGGCTGAGTATCAGCAGTTTATTGAACATGTCATTGTCAAGCTGAATGCCAAGTGTCAAAAGAAGTTTGACATAGAACAAGCTGTCTTACAGCCCTTACCTCGATACCGCACCCCTGATTATGAAGTACGTAGTGTCAAAGTCAGCTGCAACAGTGCAATTACAGTGCGCTGTGTCCTTTACACCGTCCCCTCTCGCTTGATTGGCCATCGGTTGAAACTGCACCTTTACCATGACCGCATTGTTGGCTTCCTAGGAACAACACCAGTAGTGGAATTGGCACGGATCCATGTCCATGGCTCTGGGAAGCATAGACGTGCTCGCAGCATAGACTACAGGCATCTAGCAGAAAGTCTACGGCGTAAACCCCATGCGTTTCTCTACTGCCAATGGCAAGCAGACTTACTCCCCAACCTCCAGTGGCATCAGCTGTGGGAAACCTTCAAGGCTGACTTTGACCGAGACCAGGCCGCACGATTAATCACGGAAGCCCTCTACATTGCAGCCACTCAAGACCAAGAATCCCAAGTTGCTGACTATCTCCATACTCAACTGGAAAAGTCTTCCCTCACGTTGAGTGGTTTAAAGCGGGCCTTTGAATTCAAGCTCTCTACTGAGCAATACCCTGATGTCACTTCAGAACAACACGATTTATCCAGTTATGACCAACTCCTCCACTGCAGCACCGGACAATCCATACGAGAACTTGATGACGACCCTCAAGCAGCTGCGGTTGAAACACTTTCTGGACGAGTGGCAGAGCATCGAACATCAAGCCACTCAGGAGAATTGGTCCTACGCCCAGTTTCTGTTGGCTTTAGCCCAAGGCGAAGCCAGCCGTCGGGAACAGAATCGGATCTCACGCGCTCTAGCCGAAGCGCAGCTGTCTTACGGAAAATCCTGGACCAATTTTGAGTTTGACCATATTCCTAGTCTCAATCCAGCAGCCATCATGGAGTTCTGCCAAACGACTCACTGGCTAGAGTCCGGTAGTAATATTCTAATTTTCGGGCCCAGCGGAACAGGAAAAACACATGTCAGTTCTGCATTAGGGGCTTCCATCCTACATTCAGCAGGCTAGCTAGCAGAGCAGATAATATTTTTTACAGCCCTTCCCAAGGAACGGCAAGATAAGTTGCTGCCTGCTGTTGAGCTTGATGAGATGCTTGGCACCATCAAGCCAAACTAAATGGACGGCCTGAAAGCATTGGAGAATCCAACGTAACGTAGGTTTCGTAGTTTGTTTCCCCTTCTGATTAGGGAGAGTTGTTTGTACTTGTTCTAGTGCATTTCTTAACTGTCGTTGTCCTAAGCTGTAGACCATCAAACACAAGGCCATGATCATGGCTAAGGCAGCGATACGCCGAGGTGTCTTCAGGAAAACACTAGAGGCAAAGAAGAGTGGATCTTTGATAAAGCGAAAGCCTCCTTCACACGCCTGCTGGTTCTTGTACTCGCGCAGAATATCATCATTGCTCCATTGCTCTTGTTCCAAGAGATTGGTGGCTAAGATGAAACGACCTGCTTGCCGCCGATAGCGTTCGATGACTGGCTCATTGAGGGTTAAGGTAGCCTCAATAGAATAGGTGTAGTGAGTCACAACCGTTGCTTTTGTCGGTCGTCCAGCCTTTGAATAATGAGGTTTTTTATGGATTTTGAGATCGTCAAGGGTGTGATACCTGAGGATTTTGCCAAAATCTTGGGCTGCAGCTAAAGCATCTGCAGGGCACAAGAAGGTCTGTTTGCAGAGGGTTTTAAGTGCAGTAGTTTTTTGGCTAAACGCCTGATCAATCCGCTTTTGCACTTGTTTGAGTCCAGAGTCTCTGCGAGCTTTACTTTCAACCACCAGCCACCGTTGTTGAATCTCTCCATAGGTACTACATACTTCGACAAAGCTATAGCCGTTGAGAGCACTAGGGTGAAACTGTGAACCCGGCAGCCCTTGTAGTAAGTCTTGGGCTGCCGTTGAACTTGCTGGAACTCGGCTAATCCAAGATGTACTTCCTAATGCTTGCAGATTGTCGGCACTGTAGAGGGCACTATCAGCAACAATCACCTCTGGCTGTTGCTGACTCCACTGTTGCTTAAATTCATGGATGATAGGCACAAACGTACTTTTGTCCGCATCATTACCGTTGCCCACTTGTAAAAATAAAGGAATACCCCCGTCCCCACTCACCAGTAGGTTCAATACAAACTGCTTGAGATCACGACGATTGTCCCGTGAGTAGCCGTAGGTGATTTTCACGGGTATCGGCTCCTCTGACTCAGCCAGTGCAGGGGAGGGGGGGACTCAGGTGCAGAGGGGGATTCGTCTGACGCCTCAACCTGTGGTTTATCTAAGTATTGCCCCTCAACACTAAGGCTTGTCGCATCTAGATGCGCACACCTTAGAGCTACATCGAATTTCTGAACGACTGCCATTGCCACACGGATAAATATCTGGGTCACACCATAGGCATAGAGCTTGTCGAGGACTCGACCGATACGGGTATCGTTGAGGTGCTCTGGCAGTACACCTTGACCGAGTAAGTGCTCGGTTGCTTTGCTTTCGAAAAACTCACTAAATAAGTACAATGGAGCACTCAAAAAGCCCATACCATTTAGAATCAGGGCTTTGACAACTTGACCACAACTAACATTCTCTTGCTCGTGAGTACCTAATAATCGATCCACTATTTCGACAATGCCGATCTCATCGACGATACCGGCGATAATACCGAGATGGTCAATATCCTGAACGTCTATCTCTTGAGGTGAATACATGGACTTGCGTTGAGGGACAACCTCAAAATTATCCCTTGATGGTTAGTACCTGCTGAATGTCGGTTCCATTATTGAGTTGGGGAAACGAGTGAAGTTTGTCACAGCCACAGCCCTGGTGCAACAGCTGCAACTCGCCAAACTTCAACTGGAATTACAGACCTTACTGTCCAAACTGGACCGGTACGATCTACTCATCATTGATGACCTCGGCTATATTCAAAAGTCTGATGTTGAAACCTCGGTCCTATTCGAACTGATTGCTCATCGCTACGAGCGAAAGAGCCTGCTCATCACAGCTAATCAGCCCTTCAGCCAATGGGATAAGATCTTCCCCAACTCGATGATGACCGTAGCTGCCATTGATCGTTTAATTCATCACGCCACTATTTTCGAGATGCAGGCTGAGAGTTTTCGAAAACAAGCAGCAGCTAAAAACGCGGCCAATTCTCTAAAGACTTCTAGTTAATCCCAAGAAGTAAAAAACTCCTTCACCTCATGCTCAATAAGGATGCTCTCAAGTAAGCATCCTTATTGAGCATGACTTTATTGATAATTGTCATTTGCTCCTTGTCGCGATCATTGGTGGTAGAGAGCATGCATTCTCGATCTCAAATGAAGGGAGCAAAGACTCAAATCTGTTCAAGATTTACTGTCCAAGAACAGAGAAGGGCAAGCCAAATTCATCCGCCTATGCAATTGACATTTAACAAGTTGGTAATACGTTTAGGTTGCGTTTGACGTGTGAACAATGCCAAAAGCTAGCCTTATACACCCTGCTATTTAGCATCCAAAAGCTACGTATCTAAAGGCTTTGAGGTACTTATGTCAGGCAGTCAGGTTCGCCCCTCATAACCTTTTGCAACAATCCCCCTCCCCACAAAGATGATCTCGATAAACTAACGGTGCGTCACAGGACTCCCCCCCATGACTCCCCAAATCATCAGTCTCAACCCCAAGCTCACCCCCCCCAGACCACCCCCAGAGCAACCCAAGTCCAACACTCCCACCCCAAAACTCCTAAGTAAAACAGCATTTCCCAAGAAAGCACCAGAGGGTGCTCGGCCAGCCAAGCTAGAACCTGGAGATGGAGAGCTGGGAGAGAACAATCGCACTTCCCGACCATCCCCCCAGGTCAACCCGACCAGAGCGCACCCCTCAGTCCAAAGCCTCAGAAATTTCCCAGACCCGTCAACCGAGAATTCCCAGCATATCGGCTGACCTGGAGAGGCGATTCAGGAATCTGGAGTTGGGGCAGAAGAATTTGCTTGAGCAGACTAGGACGCGAGGGGAGCTGGAGTATCTGGCTGTTGCCAAGAATGGAGTTGGGCAGTACTGGATTGTGGTGAAGGGAACAGGGAAGCCTTTCGTGAGGGAGGTGTTTGCTTCGGCTGAGTTCTGCTTGGAGTGCGCTGTCGAGATTGAGGAGAACTTCGAGATTTGGCAAGTGATTGAGCTGCGACCACCGGAGACGATTGAGCGGATTGAGGAGATGGTGCGGATGGGGCTGGAGCGGGAGAAGGTGAGTAGGGTCTGGGGGGAGGCTGGGTTGTGAAGGTTGCATATGTGGATGGCCTTAACCTGCGTAGTATCGCTATCAGGGGAAATTACTAGGAGTTTGTTGTCGCTTCTCACTAATAATCAGTAATCTCTCTGTTTTAATTAAAATTCCTTTACCTGATGATATGAAGGCACACAGGGATAAAGCGAAGATATTATGTTGACAAGTTTTTTGGCCGAAGTATTAGCCGTTACCTTTGACAACCTGACCCAGACTGCAACGATGTTTGAGTGTGTAGAAGAAGCATCTGAGGAACTAAGCCCAGAAGCAAAGCAGAGATTAGCACTCGTCCATACAGGTTTAGCAATGGCTATCCAGGCAATGGAATTCGATGAGCTACAGCAATTGATTAAGCAGTCTGAAAATTATTTTGATTTTCAAGAAATCGGCTGATGTTGGCCTAATGTATTGCGGCTTTACAGAATTCTGCTTAAAACAGTCTTTGAAATAGAGGATAAGTTCGACATTTTGCAGGTGGTTGAGCTGAGGCCAGAGGATGCGATGGAGCGGATTGATGAGATGGTAGGAGTGAGCTTGGATCGGAAGCGAGTGGTAAGGGTTTGGGGGGTGAAGGTATGTTTTAACTTTACTGTTGATAAACCAATAACCAGAAACCAGAAACCAGAAACCAGAAACTATATTAGAGCTGCCATATAATTTTTTGATTAGAAGTAGCTAATCTCATGCTAGGACTATATTTGACCAGTGCAATAGCTATCCATATTCCATATTCCAGAATCCAAATACCAAAAACCATTTTCCATCTTATGGTTTTTAAGTTATCATCTCAGGGACTTAAGCCTTATTTCGAGTGGTGACAATGAAGTACATCAGTTTTGTTTCAAAAAAGGGTGGAGTTGCAAAAAGCACGAGCGCCATTCACTACGCATATTGGCTGACCAAAGAAGGATATGAAGTTGCACTCATCGATGATGACGCGAACCGAACAGTGCTCAAATGGCAGGCTAGGGCTAATGATAATCCAAAATTTAGTCCACCATTTGTAGTGGCATCTTTTGCAAAGATGGCAAAAGCAGTGGCCGGAGTTGATTTTGTTATTTTGGACACTCAAGCCAGTATTTCTGACGATGATCTGAAAGATTTAGCAGAGGATAGTGATCTCGTTGTTATACCTACGAAGGTTGATGTGGATAGTGCTAGTGCTGCAACGGAAACTGCAAAAGCAATAAATGATAGCAAGGGTACTTATCGAATATTACTCACTGATGTATTAACGAGTGGTACTGCTGGAGCTGAGTTGGCAGAAGATCTTAAGGAAGATGGATATTTAGTTCTTGAGTCATTCGTCCGTCGAGGTGAAGGAGTTAGACATGCCAGTCTCGCAGGTGCGACATTGGCTCAACAACCTGGTAAATACAGAATGCCTTGGCGAGATTATCAAAAGGTATTCAGTGAAATTCATTCGATTATTGATTAGTGAGAGGAGTACTTGTTAAATGGCACGCTTCAGAGAACAAGTTAATAAGGGAATTGAGCAAGAACCAGAAACTAAAAACCAAAAACCAGAAACCAGAAACCAGAAACCAGAAGCTAAGCTAATTGAAAAGACGCCCATTCTTAGCTATACCGATGAAGATATGGAAGCAGTTAATGTAGCTGGCTTTAAGGTTCCTTATATTGTTAGGGAGCACTGGAAAAAGCGTTGTAGAGAAAAAAGAGTAAAACTTAGTCCGATCCTTAAAGAGTTTCTAGTGAACGAATTTGGGTTGCCACCTGGAATATCTATTGACGATATATGAAAAGGAAGCTGAATAAACCAAAAAATGGTTTCTGGTTTCTGGTTTATTTAACTATAATCTGAGATAGTTTTGTGAAAAACCATATTCCAGAAACCAGAAAATGGTTTTCTGAGTCTTCCATTCTTAATTTTGTGACTTGAATTAACGAATATTCCAGAAACCATAATTTGGAATATGGTTTCTGGTTTTAAAGAGATTTATGCAAAAACATGAATTTGTTCGGTTACAGTTATTGACACTCATCCTGCTAACCCTACGGGTATAGCAGGAGATTCTTCTTTCAGCGACGTGACTTGCTGCATTAAACCTGAGTTCAACACAGTAGCGGCCTCATCTCCAGAAGCGTTTTGACTATCGAGTAGCCCGCTTCCCACATGCCCTGTGGTAGCGATTCCTTTTCTCAAGATATTGATGGCTGCATTCTCATCCCTGTCTAACTCACAGCCACATGCACAAACATGAGTTCGAGTAGACAAAGACTTTTTAACGAGTACACCACAATCAGAACATTCTTGAGAGGTGTATGCAGGTTCCACAGCCACGGTGACCTTGCCATACTTTTTCCCAAAGTACTCCAGCCACTGTCTGAACTGATACCAGCCTGCATCATGGATCGACTGAGCCAGACAGTGGTTCTTCACCATATTGCGAATCCTCAAGTTCTCATAAACAACCAAATCGTTAGATTGGATCACGCAAAGGGCCAGTCTCTTAGCCCTTTCTTTACGCTGTCGTGAGACTTTTAACTCATGTCTGGCTAGGTGATTAATGGCTTTACGCCGATTGGATGAACTTTTTTGAGTCCTGCTCAATCGTTTTTGTAACCGATGACGTTTCTTTTGAGAACTGCGATAGAACTTTTCAGGAGGTTCTTTGTAGCCGTTATTGTCGGTGTAGAAGGACTCTAAGCCAACGTCTATGCCAATGGAGTTGCCGGTGGGTTCTAGCTCAATTTTGACATCAACGCTGATGCAGAATTGCACATAGTAGCCATCTGCTCTACGAACTAACCTGACTCGCTTAATTTGACTCTCGTCATAGCTTGCTAAGTCATAAGTCCCGATTAAACGCAGCTCACCAATATTAAAACCGTCAGTGAATTTAATCTTTTTAGGACTCAGAAGCTTCCACCCAGAGGTTTTGTATTCCACTGACCGAGAATGCTTCTTAAACCTTGGAAAGCCAACGGGCTTTATACCCTGTTTGCAATTCTCATAGAAGCGACTGATTGAACTCCAAGCTCTTTCAGCACTTGCCTGCCGAGCCATAGAGTTGAGTTGCTTAGCAAAAGGAAAATCATTAGCAAGAACTCTACACAACTTGTTTAAGTCGTATTTGCCTGTACCTTTGTTATCCATCCAAAAGCGCAAGCACTTATTACGAATGAATTGAGCCGTTCTGATAGCTTCATCAATCGCACTTGTTTGATGCTGACTGGTTCTTGCTTTAAACTCTAGTACAATCATACTATTACACTAGCATGTTCGGCATAACAATATGCTTGGAATGGAGTGCTATACATATCTCTAACTAACATTCGTATAGTTGGAGTCTTCACGCACATTTTCTGGATAAAGAAAAACCATATTCCAGAAACCAGAAACCAGAAACCATTCTCTAAATTCCTGAAAGGTAGTTCAATTGCAAACGAAACGATAGGTATAGGTATCTGTGTCTGATATAAAACCATATTCCAGAAACCAAAAACCAGAAACCATTCTCTAAATTCCTGAAAGGTAGTTCAATTGCAAACGAAACGATAGGTATAGGTATCTGTGTCTGATATAAAACCATATTCCAGAAACCAAAAAACCAAATTATGGTTTTTGGTTTAGAGATTCTATATAAATCCTACCCCCCGTAGAACCCTCCTCGTTGTTCCACCCGAAAGCCCCCCCCAGAAGCACACCGATCAACACAGCAACAGGTGCAAGACCAAGCCCTTTAACCAGGTCACTGAACAACACAGCATCCTTTTCGCTCTCAAGGAACTCCCGGATCGCACCCACCCATACCCCAACATCCTCGACATGGCTAACCTTCAGGGCAACTGCTTCCCCAGATTCCAGCTCATCGACAAAATCCAATACAGCATCCTTACTAACTTCCCCCCACGACAGACTCCACAGGAACCCCCGTGAACCCCTGACGACTCTTCCGTGACTTCGGCTGACGACACAGATCCGAGACATCCAGAAACATAGTCTGCTGAATCATCCCAGCTAAGAAATCCTCATCCAACACAGGACCTTCTGAGTTGTATCTGTCTTCCCAACCCTGGATCATTAGCTCTGCCCGCTGAAAACAGACCTCAGCCATATCCTTGATCGCATCGCCAGCCACCCGGAGCTGTTCGTGGGGAGAACGTCCCTGTAAATGCTGCTCCAGTGAGGCACACATCAGGGAAATATCAGCTTGCTCAGGTTCGTCTAAAGCAAAGGCTAGCGCACTGGCAAAATCTAGCTCAAGTTGCTGGAACATGGAGCTTATCCTTTAGAGGACATTCTGCAATTTCACACTCGGTTGGTTCCATGCGAATCGGGGGTTCAAATTCCGTGATGCCATACCGTTCGCCCAGCACCTTCAGCACCTCCTTCAAATACCGATTCACTTGGGTATTCGTCATCCCCATACAGTGGACAGCTTCAACTGCCGCTAGCTTCTCACTCCCTTGCCAGACACTGATCGCTAGGGCATGGAGGTGGGCATCCTTGGGCTTTTCTTTGTAAAGATAGAGCAAAGCCACGGGTGGGGCCAGTACGGGAATCGAGAAGGTTTCAGTGGTTTTATCTGGGGTTATTTTTGCTTTCTGGTCAGCGTATTCTCCCCGACGCTTGGCATTGCTTTCTTTGCGGTGGCGATAGTGATTTCGTTTGCGATCGCAGGCATTATCCTTCCAGCAGCCATCCCCATGAGGCCCATGAACCCGCTTTGCTTCCATCCGGGAATAGTCGATGCATTGGAGGCAGATGGGGTTTGGAGGTTGTGGCATGGTTCGTTCTTTTGGATCAATACCCTTGAATAGATCATCAAAATCGAGGGGCTGACAGGACTAAATCAAACTAGTAAGCCATTAAAAAAGCACTTGAAAAGGCAATAATTTCCATCCCCACCAACGCCCTAGATTACAGAAATATCCTTAATAAATGCGTAAAGCATATCAAAAGTGCCGATAATTTTAGATGGGATTAAATTAAATTTCAAAATAGCGCTCCGTCATCATTAGCAATCTATCGCAGACCGTCAGTTCTAAACACTCAACCCAATAGAAAAAAGACAACAAAATATCCCTTAGATTAACGCTGAATGACGAGTCTGAGCCCAGAACAGCAAACCATTCTATTTCTTGCCAGCAACCCTGATGGATTGCGGCAAGCAGCCCAAGAATTACGCGATATTGGAGACGGGATACAGCGGTCAAAGCGTCGAAATCAATTCAAACTCAATTCCTCCCTGGCTGTAAGGGTAAGAGATATTCAACGGGCATTACTGGATGAGCCTCCTCAGATTATTCACTTTGCTGGCAGTGGCAAAGGAGAAGCAGGACTCGTCTTTGAAGATCAAGCAGGCAATTCCCAACTCGTCACAGGTGCAGCCCTAGCAGGTCTATTTACTCTGTTTGCTGAGGACATCCACTGCGTCATTCTGAATGGATGCTATTCCCAGGTGCAAGCTCAAGCCATCGCTCAACATATTGACTATGTAGTAGGCATGCAGCAGGCCATCAGCAACAAAGCGGCCCTGGCCTTTGCCGTGGGTTTCTATGACGCCTTGGGTGCAGGCCGAGACATTGAATTTGCCTTTAAGTTGGGATGCAGTGCCATTCAAATAGAAGGCTTACCCGAATCTCTCACCCCAGTGTTGGTCCAAAAATCTAGCCTTCAAGTCGCACCCCTCCAACCCTTACCCGAACAACAGCCCCATAAAAAAACTCTGGAAAGTGCCAGAGTTACCCCCCCCACTTTTTACCTCGTCCTCAGACCCTAAAAGCCCTAAGAGAGAATGTCCTTACGGATCTAGCCCAGCCTGTCGTCATGACCGGGCAACGCATCGGTGTTCAGGGTATGGGGGGCATTGGCAAGTCGGTGTTGGCCACAGCCCTAGCTCGTGACCCTCAAGTTCAATCGGCATTCCCTGACGGTATTTACTGGCTAACGGTGGGGATAGAACCCAATCTACTGGCTCAGCAAATCGATCTAGCAGCAGCCCTCTGTGGTGAACGCCAGGTATTTGAAGATATCAATGAAGGAAAAAACCGACTCCAAACCCTATGGCAAGGACGCCAAAGTCTATTGATTCTAGATGATGTCTGGCGCATCGCGGATGCAGAAGTATTCAATGTCCTGGGACATCAAAGTACCTTGGTGGTAACAACTCGTGATTCAGAATTAATCACGGGATTAGGAGCCACTGACTTTTCCCTTTCGGTACTCAATGAGGATCAGGCGCTGGAGTTATTAGCCGCCTGGGTGGGCGTCCCCATCTCAGATCTACCCTCCCAAGCCCATGCTGTCGCGAGAGAATGTGGCCACTTGCCCTTAGCCCTGGCCCAATGTGGTGCAATGGTGCGAGATTTGACCCCTTGGCCCCATGTTCTCAGTGCCTTACAAGATTCAGATCTTGAATTTATCCAAAAACGGTTTAGTCATTATTCCTACCCCGATGTCTTCAAAGCCCTGCATGTCAGTGCAACGGTCTTAGCAGAAACCAACCCCATCGCTGCCGAACGCTATCAAGAACTGGCAGTATTTCCAGCCGATGAATTGATTCCTGAAGCAGTCATTGTTCGCCTATGGCAATATACCGGCGCATTAAAAGAGCGAGATGCGGGCAAAATCCTAACCACCTTATCGAGTAAAGCCATGCTGCGGCTAGAGGGGGACTATCCCCAGCGGCAAGTCAGCCTCCATGACTTACAGCAGGATTATTTACAAGCCCAGCAAGCCGACCAGAAGACATTGCATCAGCAACTTCTGGAGGCTTATCACCAGAGCTGTCCAGAGGGATGGCATTGTGGACCGAAGGACGGGTATTTCTTTGAGCATTTGGCCCATCACCTCCAGCAGGCAGAACGCATCGATGAGTTACGGCAATTACTCTGGGACTATCGTTGGATTCAACGCAAGTTGGGCGTCACCGATATCAATGCCCTGCTATTGGACTATGAAACCTTACCCAAGGACAAAGACCTCAACATTGTCCACAGTGGGTTACGGTTATCTAGCCATGTATTAAATCAGCATCCTGAGCAGCTTCCCAGTCAGCTCTTTGGGCGTTTGTTGAGTCAAGACTCACCCCATGTGACCGCTTTGACTCAATCTTTAGCTCAGGGACCGGGAGAGTGCTGGATAAGGTGTCTATTCCCCCATCTCCACCAAGCGGGGGGAGCATTAGTGCGCACCCTCACCGGACATACTTCCCATGTCACTGGCGTCAGCATCGGCCCCGATGGCCAAACCGTAGTCTCCACGTCTGATGACCATACCCTGAAGGTGTGGGACCTGGAGACGGGCCAGGAGCAGCGCACCCTCACCGGACATACTGCCCCTGTCACTGGCGTCAGCATCAGCCCCGATGGCCAAACCGTAGTCTCCGCGTCTAGGGACCATACCCTGAAGGTGTGGGACCTGGAGACGGGCCAGGAGCAGCGCACCCTCACCGGACATACTGCCCCTGTCGAGGGCGTGAGCATCAGCCCCGATGGCCAAACCGTAGTCTCCGCGTCTAGGGACCATACCCTGAAGGTGTGGGACCTGGAGACGGGCCAGGAGCAGCGCACCCTCACCGGACATACTGACCCTGTCAATGGCGTCAGCATCAGCCCCGATGGCCAAACCGTGGTCTCCGCGTCTAATGACAAGACCCTGAAGGTGTGGGACCTGGCGACGGGCCAGGAGCAGCGCACCCTCACCGGACATACTTTCTATGTCGAGGGCGTGAGCATCAGCCCCGATGGCCAAACCGTAGTCTCCGCGTCTTGGGACACTACCCTGAAGGTGTGGGACCTGAAGACGGGCCAGGAGCAGCGCACCCTCACCGGACATACTTCCCTTGTCAATGGCGTCAGCATCAGCCCCGATGGCCAAACCGTAGTCTCCGCGTCTAGGGACAAGACCCTGAAGGTGTGGGACCTGGAGACGGGCCAGGAGCAGCGCACCCTCACCGGACATACTGCCTCTGTCGAGGGCGTCAGCATCAGCCCCGATGGCCAAACCGTGGTCTCTGCGTCTAATGACAATACCCTGAAGGTGTGGGACCTGGAGACGGGCCAGGAGCAGCGCACCCTCACCGGACATACTGGCTATGTCACTGGCGTCAGCATCAGCCCCGATGGCCAAACCGTGGTCTCCGCGTCTAGTGACAATACCCTGAAGGTGTGGGACCTGGAGACGGGCCAGGAGCAGCGCACCCTCGCCGGACATACTAACTCTGTCAATGGCGTGAGCATCAGCCCCGATGGCCAAACCGTAGTCTCCGCGTCTAATGACCATACCCTGAAGGTGTGGGACCTGTTGACGGGCCAGGAGCAGCGCACCCTCACCGGACATACTGCCTATGTCACTGGCGTGAGCATCAGCCCCGATGGCCAAACCGTAGCCTCCGCGTCTTGGGACAAGACCCTGAAGGTATGGGACCTGGAGACGGGCCAGGAGCAGCGCACCCTCACCGGACATACTGACTCTGTCGAGGGCGTGAGCATCAGCCCCGATGGTCAAACCGTGGTCTCCGCGTCTTGGGACAAGACCCTGAAGGTATGGGACCTGGAGACGGGCCAGGAGCAGCGCACCCTCACCGGACATACTTCCTTTGTCAATGGCGTGAGCATCAGCCCCGATGGCCAAACCGTAGTCTCTGGGTCTGGGGACAATACCCTGAAGGTGTGGGACCTGGAGACGGGCCAGGAGCAGCACACCCTCACCGGACATACTTCCTTTGTCAATGGCGTGAGCATCAGCCCCGATGGCCAAACCCTTGTCTCCGCATCTAGTGACCAGACCCTGAAGGTGTGGGACCTGGAGACGGGCATGGAAGTGATGAGCTTCACGGGAGAAGGCGCATTTCAATGTTGTGAGATTGCCCTAGATGGCCGCACCGTCATTGCTGGAGATGGTGGGGGACAGCTTTACTTTCTGCAGCTAGAAGGCCCCAGCTTTTCAGACGACGGGGAGGTCATCTCATGACTTAAACCGTTCTAATATCCCTTCAATTCCTGCCTCAACGTTCGGGGTGTTCTCTCACAACCGAAGGACATCCACGTAGCATTTCAATACTTGAACGTTCTACTATCTTCTGCCCGAATTTATCTGCCCTACCCTCATGACTGCCCAAACCATTCTCTTTCTCGCGGCAAATCCCAAAGATACTAAGACTCTTCGATTGGATCAGGAGTTAAGGGATATTGGTGAGGGTTTACAGCGGGCTCAACATCGAGATGAGTTTAAGCTTGAACAGCGCCTGGCGGTTCGCCCCCTTGATATTCAGCGGGCCATGCTAGATCTGAATCCTCAGATCGTTCATTTCTCAGGGCATGGGGCTGGGGATGAGGGCTTGGCCTTTGAGGATGTCAGTGGCAATACCCAATTGGTCAGTGGTGAGGCGATTGCTGACCTGTTTAACCTGTTTGCCGATCAACTGCGTTGTGTGGTCCTCAATGGCTGCTACACCGAGGTGCAAGCAAAGGCCATCTCGGAACATATTCCCTATGTCATCGGGATGAAACGGGCGATTGGAGATAAAGCGGCGATCTCCTTTGCCGTGGGATTCTATGATGCCCTGGGGTCAGGTCGAGATGTGGAGTTTGCCTTCAAGTTGGGCTGCGCTGCCATTCGTATGGAAGGCATTGAAGAACATCTCACTCCCGTTCTGATTAAAAAGCCCAATGCGGAGGAACCTAAGGATCAGGATCAACCCAAGGCTCAAACTCCTCCAACACCCACACCTTCTCCCATGACTCCAAACGCCGATGAACCCTTAGAGGTCTTTATTTCCTATTCCCATAAAGACGATGATTTACGAGAAGAGTTAGATATCCATCTTTCCAATCTGAAACGACAGGGGAAAATTGCTGCTTGGCATGATCGGGCGATTGAAGCAGGGGAAGAATGGGAAACCCAAATCAAAAACCGTCTAGAATCTGCTCAAATCATTCTGCTACTGGTCAGCCCACCCTTTATGGCTTCTGACTATTGCTACGACATTGAGATGCAACGAGCGATAGACCGCCATAACGAAGGAACAGCCCGAGTCATCCCTGTTATTCTTCGTCCCTGTGACTGGAAAGGGTCACCCTTCAGTAAGCTGAAGATATTACCTAAAGATGCCAAGCCCGTGACGAAATGGGCGGATCGCGATGAAGCATTCTTGGATGTCGTCAAAGGGATACGGAGGGCGGTAGAGTCCCTGACAAAAAAGTAGACAACTCTTCGTCAGGACTCAGTCCACCATCGGAGAGTCATCAGGGCCAGGGATCAGAAACCTCGCCGTCTTCCCAGGAAAGTCCTCCTCATAACCTTCCTCGCAGCGGTGTCGTTGAATTTGTCGGTCGTAACCAAACGCTGCTGGAATTACACCAGCTCCTCCAAGAGAACAATCCAGTAGCCCTTACCGCATTAGCAGGCATGGGTGGGATCGGCAAGACTGAACTCGCCCTGCAATATGCCATCTCCCAGCTCAATCAGGGTCATTATCCGGGTGGACTCTGCTGGTTGCGAGTGAAAGGCCAGGAGCTAGCTGCCCAAATTATCGAATTTGCCCAGACCAAGTTAGCACTGGTCCTCCAGGATGGACTCGATGAAGACCAACAAGTGAGCTATATCTGGGGGCAATGGCCTACTGGAAAGGTGCTGATTATTTTTGATGATGTGATGGACCTTGAGACTGTCCAACCGTACTTACCGCCATCAGACCCCCCGGTATAAAGTTCTGATAACAACCCGTCAGGATTTAGGTCTATCCGTTCATTCCCTCTCCATCACAGAACTGAGCGATACGAGTGCCTTATCCCTCCTGAGAACCTTAGTTGGAGCCGAGCGCATTGATCCTCAGCTAAACGAGGCCCAAGCCTTATGTAGATGGGTGGGGAACTTGCCCTTGGGACTAGAGTTAGTGGGGCGGTATCTAGCCAAAAAGCCAGACTGGTCCCTCCATAAACTGATCGAGCGACTTGAATCTAAGCGATTGGAAGCCACAGCCCTGACGACTCCAGCATCAGGAATGACAGCACAGTTTGGGGTCGCTGCTGCGTTGGAATTAAGCTGGGTAGAGTTAAGTGAGACAGAACAAGAGCTGGCCTGCTTTCTAGGGATGTTTGCGGTTGCACCTATTCCTTGGACCTTGGTTGAAAGCTGCCTGTCTGAACAAGATCAAGATGAATTAGAAGACACCAGAGATGATGGTTTGATCGCTAGAAACTTACTCAAACGAGTAGACCAGGGTACGTACCAGCTCCATCAAATTGTGCAGGAATTTTTTAGGCTCAAGCTGCATGAATGCGCTGATAATGGCAATTCTATTAAAGTCCCATTTTGCAAAGCTATGGTTGGGGTTGCTAAAGGTATAGAGGAAAGTCCAACGATAGATGTGATTGAGAAAATCGGAGGAACAATCCCTCATCTAAAAGAGGTAATAAATCGATGGAATAGCTGTTTAGATGATGATGATTTAATCTGGCCCTTTATAGGGATTAGTCGATTTTATGAAGGTCAAGGTAACTATGGATTAGCCTTACCCTGGAGACAAGAATGTCTGGAACAGACTCAACAAAGATTTAGCAGTGAATACCCGTATGTTGTTGAGAGCCTCAATAACCTGGCAGCACTCTACAAAAGCCAAGGATGGTATGAGAAGGCAGAGCCTCTTTATCGCCAAGCTCTGCAAATAAGTAAAAAGCTATTGAGCAATGAACACTCCGATGTTGCTAAAAGCCTCAATAACCTGGCAACGCTTTACGACAACCAGGGGCGGTATGAAGAGGCAGAGCCTCTTTATCGCCAAGCTCTGCAAACGAGGCAGAGGATATTTGGCAATGAACATCTCTCTGTCGCGACTAGCCTCAATAACTTAGCAGTACTTTACAAAAACCAAGGACGGTATGAGGAGGCAGAACCTCTCCTTATTCAAGCTCTACAAGTAGACCAGAAGCTATTGGGTGATGAACATATTTATATCGCTCAAGACCTTAATAATCTGGCAGCAATCTACGACAAGCAAGGACGGTATGAGGAAGCAGAACCACTCTATAGCCAATCCCTGAAAATGAGACAGAAGCTATTGGGTAATGAACACCCCTCGGTCGCAACTAGTCTCAATAACCTGGCAGCACTCTATGACAACCAAGGACGGTATGAGGAAGCAGAACTGCTCTATCGTCAAGCTTTACAAATGAGACTGAACTTATTAGACAATGAGCATCCAGATATCGCTCAAAGCTTTAATAACCTGGCATATCTCTACAATAATCTAGGACAGTATGAAAAGGCAGAACCACTTTATCTGCAAGCCTTGAAAATGAGACAGAAGCTATTGGGCAGAGAACACCCTGATGTTGCGAGTAGCCTTAATAACTTAGCGAGGCTTTACTACAATCAAGGACGGCATAAGAAGGCAGAACCTCTCTATCACCAGGCCTTAGAAATGAAGCAAAAGCTATTGGACGATGAGCACCCCTCAATTGCAATTAGCTTTAATTGTCTTGGATTACTCTACAGCAACCAAGGACGTTATGAGGAAGCAAAATCTTCCTTCAAGCAAGCACTGATGATTGCTAAGAAAGCCTTAGGCTCAGAACATCCTACCACCAAGGACATAAGGAATAACTTAGGATCATTGCCTTAGCCTTTCTTCAATAAATCCTCAACCAACTCCAGAATTCCAAAAGTCAATCCTGGCAGGAACTCCAGAGTCCAGTGTGAAACGGTCATTTTTTCGTGTAATTTTTCGTGTAATACAGATTTTGGATAAAAATCTGGAATTAAAGCAACCGATCTAATATGGTGATCTTCAAGTTCGTGCTCTGTGGTGCAATTTATGTCGCGTTTTCCTCAAATTCCCGACATCCGAACCGTCCGTCTCATAGAGTTCGGCACAGAAAAATCAGAGGAGAGCAAAACTGTATCTGAAGTGCCCTTGCCTAATCAACAGTATTTTGTAGAATCTTATCGCTCCAATATTGCGGAATAAGTAGAAATACGCCTGTTCAAGAGGTTTATGGCATGATCAGATTTAAGGTGAGCTGATGACAATGCTTTAGTGGATTGGTGATTGTGATTAAAACTGTTGGAATGGATGGTTCCTATGGCACCAGAGTTACGCCAATTTTTTCGCGCCTGTAATCCAGGTAAAACGATCCGCTTTGAAGACCCAGAAGAACGTCAATATTACATTGATTTCTCATCCATCCGTGGGGGAGAAGTCATTGAAGAACTGGGCCAAACCATTGCCTTAATGGACCCAGATCCAACCTGTCAGCTTTTCTCTGGTCATATTGGTTGCGGCAAATCTACAGAGCTATTGCGCCTCAAAGCCGAATTACAAGATAAGGGTTTTCACGTTGTCTATTTTGAATCTAGTGAAGATCTAGATATGGGGGACGTTGACGTTAGCGATATCTTGCTAGCTATCGCCCATCAGGTCAGTGAAAGCTTAGAAGCAGCCAAGATTTCAACCCAATCAAGTTATTTCACGGGCCTGCTCCAGGAATGTGTGGACTTCCTGAAAACACCAGTAGAGTTGGGGGTTGAGGCTGAACTATCGTTAGGGATTGGTAAATTAACCGCCAAAACTAAAGAAAGTCCTCAACTGAGAAGCCAACTGCGGCAATACTTAGAACCCCGCACTGAAAGCTTATTAAGTGCCATCAACCGAGAACTCTTGCAGCCAGCCCAAGAAGAACTAACTAAACAAGGCAAACAAGGCTTAGTTGTCATTATCGACAACCTAGATCGGGTTGATAATCGGCGGATTGCCTCGGGACAAACCCAATCAGAATACTTATTTATTACCCGTGGAGAGCAACTCGGAGGACTGCAGTGTCATGTCGTCTATACAATTCCTCTGGTGTTGATGTTCTCCAATGAATTGCAAACCCTCAAGAATCGCCTTGGGGGTGGCACAGATCCAATGGTGTTGCCGATGGTTCCCATCCGGTTGCGAGATGGTAATGAATGCCAGGTGGGGATGGCGCAGTTACGGCAGATGGCCTTAGCCCGAGCCTTTCCCAATGCCACCCCAGAAGAGCGTCTAGCAGGATTGACAGAGGTTTTTGACTCCCCGGACATTCTTGATCAACTGTGTATAGCCAGTGGTGGACATGTCCGTAATTTGTTAAGCCTCTTATTTGCCTGTTTGAGGAAACGTAAATCCTTACCCATTACTCAAGACAGTTTGAATTTAGCTATTCAACAGGCCAGGGATGACTTGACAGCGACCATTGATGGCGATGAGTGGGCACTCCTCAAGCAAGTCACGACCCAGAAGAAAGTCAATGGAGAAGATGAATGTCAGGCATTATTGCGGAGTCTATTTGTCTTTGAATATCGCAATGATGCAGATGGACGTTGGTTTGATATCAATCCTGTCTTGGCGGGCGCACGCGAGTTGTCATGACGAATCGACCAATCACGGTGGGGGGTGAGAACCAGGAGCTTTTAGAGGAACTGGCCTGGACCATTGAGATGTCTGAAGGACAGTTCACGCTGATTTTAGCGAACTGCAACTATGGCCAGCTGCAAGCAGGATTAATCGAAACCTTGCAGCAAGTTTGTCCGGTTTCTATCCAGCAAGTGCGATTACAACCGGATGCGTTGACCTTATATTCATCGATTCAAAAACACATAGGTGAACAGTTACCCGCAGCGTTGATGGTCACGGGCTTAGCAGGCGTTGACGCGCTTGAGCAAGTGCTGACCTCAGCCAATCAAACCCGTGAAGAATTCCGCAAAAAGCTGCCGATCCCCTTAGTGCTATGGCTAAATGATGATCTTCTTAAGCTGATGGTGCGATTAGTCCCCGACTTGAAAAGTTGGGGGACCTCATTGCGGTTTCGAGCCAGCCCGGTGGAACTTGAACAATACTTGCAAGACTGTAGCCACCAATTACTTACCCAAATTCTCAAGTCAGGACCGTTTATTCCTAACGCCAAGGTCTTGGGGGAACGCCATCGGCAAGAAATTAGGTTTGCCTTACAGGAACTAGAACAGGAAGGGGTAGAGCTTGACTCAACGCTCCAGTCCACCATTGATTTTGCCCAGGGTAGAACTGCTTATGGGAATGGCGAATGGGAGATAGCACTCGATCTCTATGGGAAAAGTCTGCAGGGGCAACCGAACAGTGAACTCATATCCGTAGAGGAGGCTTCTCCAGCAGAAAGCGAACGAAATCTGACTGCATCTCAAATTGAAGCGCTGCAGCAAAAGGGAATAGTCCTTGTCCATAGAGGCTGGTGTTATGGAGCATTAGCGAAACAGGACTCATCTCAACAGCATGAGTATTTAGCTAATGCGAGGAGTGACTTCCAAGAGGCATTGGCCTGTTTTGAGCAAGCCTCTTCCCCAGACTTATTGATTCTCTATCGGGGGCAGCTGGGAGAAGTTCTACAACAGTTAAACGCTTGGGACGAGTTAGCAGCACTGGCACAACAACACGTTCAGCAAACTACACCAGAACAACATCCAGAACAACATATGGAAGCCCTGGTGTTACAGGCTGAAGTAGCCAAGCAACGTCAGGAATGGCAACAAGTTCAAAAATTGACCGATACAGCTCAGGGGATTTGGGCGTGTGGCACTACTGAGCTTCAGCTGCAATCACAGCAGCAAATCTTGCAAATGCGAATGGGTTTATTGAATGCCCAGGCAAAGCAAGCTCAGGGAATGGTTTCAGAAGCGATTGAGCGTCTAGAGCAGACAAAGAAGGTAACGAATGCCACTGCGAACCCACATTTGTTTGTTGAAATATTGGAGCAACTACGACAGCTCTATTTTGATCAGAAAGACTATCAGACTGCCTTTGATATCAAGCAACTGGAGACATCTGTCAAACTGAAATCTCGGTTGCAGGCTTTTATCGGGGCGGGACAGTTGCAACCCCAGCTTGCTAATGACGGAGAGATGGATGAGTCAATCGAGTTGTCAGGACGACAACTTGATATTGATGCCCTAGTCAATGAACGCTTGAGCCAGGATCAATATAAGCTGGTGATTTTGTATGGGCCATCTGGGGTAGGCAAGAGTTCTTTGGTGCGGGCGGGCCTAGTACCCGTATTGCAACAGCGAGGAATCAAAGACCGGAAGGCTTTACCTGTGGTGGTGAATGTCTATAGCGATTGGGTGACGGAGTTAAAAGGTAAGTTACACCAGGCATTAGTAGAACAACATAAACAGGTTTCAGCATCTGATGATCTCAGTGACCTTTTAGAACAGGCATCTGCACCCCAGACTCCAATACCGGATCCTTCAACGGATACGGTTAGTCTCTTGGGTAATGTTAGAGATCAACTCAAGAATAATGCTGACAACCAGTTCTTGACTGTTTTAATCTTTGACCAATTCGAAGAGTTCTTCTTTAACTGTCAAAAGCCAAAATTAAGACGTAGCTTCTATGAATTTTTGCAGGTGTGTTTAGACGGTAAAGAGATTCCCTTTGTGAAAGTGGTGCTTTCCCTTCGAGAAGACTACTTGCACTACTTACTCGAATTTGAACAATTTGCAGCTATTCATGGGTTTGAGCAAGATGTTCTACGCCAAGATAAGCGCCATTACTTGGGGAATTTCACCTTAAAATCGGCGCGACAAGTCACAGAACGGTTAACGAAGCGAGCACAGTTTCATGTGGAGTCACAGGTGATTGAGCAGCTGATTAAAGATTTAGCGACAGATTTGGATCAGGTCCGTCCGATTGAGTTGCAGGTTTCAGGCGCGCAACTACAGGCAGATCAGATCACGACTTTGCAGCAATATAAGGAACTGGGTGAGCAGCCCAAAAAAGCTCTAGCTAGTCGGTGGTTAGAGCAGGTTGTAGATGACTGTGGACCAGAAAACGTAGATGCGGCCTGGAAGATGCTGGTTTCTCTGACGGATGCCAAAGGGACTAGACCTCTGCGGACTGAGCAAGAGTTATGGACTGCTGTCAACACCTTTGCCTTAGTGGACACTGAGGATTCAAATATCCAAGATGTACCTACCTCTGCCCCGGAATCTCTTTCAACCTTTTCCATGATTTTGGGAATATTGCAGGGATCTGGGTTAATTGTCCATTGGCCTCAAGAGCAAGACGATCGCTTTCAACTGGTTCATGATTATTTGGTTGAACCGATTCGACAACACTTTGACACAGACTTAGAGCAACAACTTTTTAATGAACGAGAGGCTCGACAAAAAGCAGAAGCGGGGCGTTCGCAACTCTTGAAGATCTCATTGGGGGGAGCTGTTATTGCCATTGTGGGATTAGCAGGTCTTTTGTGGAGAGCAGAAAGTCTGCGGTATGGAGCTGAAAGACGAGAAGCTAACGCTGAAGTTTTGGCGTTGAGTCTTGCAAGTAAAAATTTGTTCAATTCCAACTATCATCTGAAGGCATTAACAAAAGCTTTAATGGTTGGCCAGCACATATTAGATTATGAAAAACAACAACCAACGCGATTAGAGAATTACATGTACGGAGTAGCTACATTGCGTGACTCCGTATATAGTATCCGACAAAAAAACAATCTCGAAGGCCATACCAATAGGGTCAATGCCTTAGCCTATAGCCCGGATGGGAGCACCCTAGCGACGGCGAGTTCTGACAAGACGGTGAAATTGTGGTCGAAGGAGGGGAGTCTGCTCACCACCCTCGAAGGCCATACCGATGTGGTCAATGCCTTAGCCTATAGCCCGGATGGGAGCACCCTAGCGACGGCGAGTGATGACAAGACGGTGAAATTGTGGTCGAAGGAGGGGAGTCTGCTCACCACCCTCGAAGGCCATACCAATAGGGTCAATGCCTTAGCCTATAGCCCGGATGGGAGCACCCTAGCGACGGCGAGTTCTGACAAGACGGTGAAATTGTGGTCGAAGGAGGGGAGTCTGCTCACCACCCTCGAAGGCCATACCGATGTGGTCTGGGCCTTAGCCTATAGCCCGGATGGGAGCACCCTAGCGACGGCGAGTGATGACAAGACGGTGAAATTGTGGTCGAAGGAGGGGAGTCTGCTCACCACCCTCGAAGGCCATACCGATGTGGTCTGGGCCTTAGCCTATAGCCCGGATGGGAGCACCCTAGCGACGGCGAGTTATGACAAGACGGTGAAATTGTGGTCGAAGGAGGGGAGTCTGCTCACCACCCTCGAAGGCCATACCGATGTGGTCTGGGCCTTAGCCTATAGCCCGGATGGGAGCACCCTAGCGACGGCGAGTTATGACAAGACGGTGAAATTGTGGTCGAAGGAGGGAGTCTGCTCACCACCCTCGAAGGCCATACCAATAGGGTCAGAGCCTTAGCCTATAGCCCGGATGGGAGCACCCTAGCGACGGCGAGTGATAACAATACGGTGAAATTGTGGTCGAAGGAGGGGAGTCTGCTCACCACCCTCGAAGGCCATACCGATTGGGTCAGAGCCTTAGCCTATAGCCCGGATGGGAGCACCCTAGCGACGGCGAGTTCTGACAATACGGTGAAATTGTGGTCGAAGGAGGGGAGTCTGCTCACCACCCTCGAAGGCCATACCGATGTGGTCAGAGTCTTAGCCTATAGCCCGGATGGGAGCACCCTAGCGACGGCGAGTTATGACAAGACGGTGAAATTGTGGTCGAAGGAGGGGAGTCTGCTCACCACTCTCGAAGGCCATACCAATAGGGTCAATGCCTTAGCCTATAGCCCGGATGGGAGCACCCTAGCGACGGCGAGTTCTGACAAGACGGTGAAATTGTGGTCGAAGGAGGGGAGTCTGCTCACCACCCTCGAAGGCCATACCGATGTGGTCTGGGCCTTAGCCTATAGCCCGGATGGGAGCACCCTAGCGACGGCGAGTTCTGACAAGACGGTGAAATTGTGGTCGAAGGAGGGGAGTCTGCTCACCACCCTCGAAGGCCATACCAATAGGGTCAATGCCTTAGCCTATAGCCCGGATGGGAGCACCCTAGCGACGGCGAGTTCTGACAAGACGGTGAAATTGTGGTCGAAGGAGGGGAGTCTGCTCACCACCCTCGAAGGCCATACCGATGTGGTCTGGGCCTTAGCCTATAGCCCGGATGGGAGCACCCTAGCGACGGCGAGTTCTGACAAGACGGTGAAATTGTGGTCGAAGGAGGGGAGTCTGCTCACCACCCTCGAAGGCCATACCGATTGGGTCAGAGCCTTAGCCTATAGCCCGGATGGGAGCACCCTAGCGACGGCGAGTTATGACAATACGGTGAAATTGTGGTCGAAGGAGGGGAGTCTGCTCACCACCCTCGAAGGCCATACCGGTGTGGTCTGGGCCTTAGCCTATAGCCCGGATGGGAGCACCCTAGCGACGGCGAGTGATGACAAGACGGTGAAATTGTGGTCGAAGGAGGGGAGTCTGCTCACCACCCTCGAAGGCCATACCGCTTGGGTCAATGCCTTAGCCTATAGCCCGGATGGGAGCACCCTAGCGACGGCGAGTTATGACAAGACGGTGAAATTGTGGAACTTCAAACTTGAGAATCTGGTAGATCGGGGGTGTAAATGGTTGTCGGGGTATTTTATTCGCTACCCACAAGAGTTAGAACCATTGAGGGTCTGCCATAGTCCGTCCCTATTAAGTTCGGTTGCACCTAGTCTAGTCAAACAAGGCCAAGCCCTTGCAGAAGCAGGAAATATGGATAAAGCACGACAAAAATTCCAAACTGCTCTTAACTGGAGTTCCAAATTAGATTTTGAGCCTCAGACGCAGGGGATTAATCAAGATATCGATGCTTTAGTCAATAAATATGGTGCAATTGGCAAGGCTGCAAAGGGGAAACAATTAGCCAAGGCAGGCAAGTCTGATCAAGCTTTTGCAGAGTTTCAAACCGCTCTATTACTCAATCCAACTATAGACCTCGATCCTAGTACTGAGGTCAAAGAACAAGATCCCCAAAAACTAATTGTAAAGTGGGCTGCACCAGCCAAGCTTGAGAAGGCTCAAAAATTAGCCAAGGCAGGTAAGTCTGATCAAGCTTTTGCAGAGTTTCAAACCGCTCTATTACTCAATCCAACTATAGACCTCGATCCTAGTACTGAGGTCAAAGAACAAGATCCCCAAAAACTAATTGTGAAGTGGGCTGCACCTGCCAAGCTTGAGAAAGCCCAACAGCTTGTTAAACAAGGGAAAGTGAGTGATGCTGTCACCATTTTTCGAGAAGTGAATCACCAACAAAAACTTGATCCAACTATAGAAATATCTGCCTATACTTGGAATTCACTTTGCTGGGCTGGGAGTTTGCAAAGGAAAGCAAAAGCAGTGATGTTTGCCTGTGAAAAAGCTGTTGCTTTTGACCCAAGTCATGGAGGGAGGCGCAATAGTCGAGGTTTAGCTAGAGCTTTAACCAATAATTTCAAAGGTGCGGTAGAAGATTTTGAAGCTTACATTAAATGGTCTGATATTTCTACCGATCAAAAGACACAAAGACAGAGCTGGATCAATGACTTAAAGACTGGGAAAGATCCTTTTACTGATGAAGTTCTGGAGAGTCTATCTGATGAATGATACCACTAGATTCTTCACAGCCAGCAATGCAAGGAATCAGTCAGACTGCTGTACCTGAAAAGGAATTCAGGGTGTGTATGATTGGTGAAGGAAACTGCCATTATCGTAACCAGTTGCCTGAAAGACTAATGTCTAGTTCTCAGAATGTCCTCTGAAAAGCAGACGAATTATTAGACTAAAATCCTACAAAGGTTCGTGTAATATGGCGAAAGATATGTTCCATATCGGACATTTTATTACGCTGAAATCCTTATAGAAAAAGGAATAGCTAAACACAACAATTTTTTAATTCCTGTTTTTATATAGAAATCAGGAATATCAATCACAGATCTCATTTAGTGATCTTGGAATCTATACAATTTATGTTGCGTTTCTCTCAACATGCCGACATGCCATCGCTGAGTTAAGCACTTGGAAAGTGTTCGAATCAGGGTAACACTTGTCACTAGATTATAATCTTCAAAACACTTTTTAATTAAGCTTTTCAGGATTTTGTATTGCAGTGAAAGTGTTACCTAATTTGGTCCGATATTGAACAACGCCGAACGAGGGATGCATGAAATCAGTCTAATTCAACAGCTTTCGCAAAATCCTTAGCTGCATTAGTCAGCGCTTCGCAGCCAACGCCATCTCGGGCAGAACCAGATAGCCCCGTCATAGCAATCAGAATGTAATCCGCGAGTTTTTTGGGATCGATAGCACCAAGGCGAGCAAGCTCAACTGTGAGCATGTCGCAAGCTGCTTTACGTCTTAGCAACAAAAAACTTTTCGCTTCTTGGTCGTTGCTATTTCGCCCACCGTCAAGCACTAAACAGCCCCGTCGATGCCGATCGCTGGTATATGCCTTCGCTGCCTCAACTAACACGTCCAATACTAGTTGTGGCAACGTGTTAGCAGCTGTAGCAACTTCAAGCACAAAACGGCCATCATCTGTTTCATATGCCTCAACTGCCTTTTGAAGCAACCCTAACTTACTACCAAAGGCTGCATAGAGGCTGGGTGGCTTGATTCCCATCGCATCACTCAATTCAGCAATACCTACACTATCGTAGCCGCGCTGCCAGAACAGATGCATGGCTATTCTGATAGCGTGGTCACGATCTAATTTGGGCGGTCGCCCACGAGGTTTCTTCTTTTTTGTATCGATCACTATTTTATTCCTTGACTTTGCCATTAAATATTTATATAGTAGTCACTATATTATTCAGATACTAAGGAAAAAGCAATGAAGAGTTTTCTAGCCATCAGTGCCTTAACCATCGTCATTGCGGGACTCTCTAGTGTCAATGGATTTGCCCAATCTCCAGTCAGGACAGCAACAATCGATCCGTCATTACAAACATTGACAATGGTAAACGTGCTTACACCAGAATCTGGGAAGCAAGATGAGGTCATCCGATTACTGCAGGCGGGGATGGACGAAGAAATGAAATTGCAGCCTGGATTCATCTCATCAACAATTCATCGCAGCCTCAATAGTGATCATGTTGTTGTTTATGCTCAATGGACAGATCAGGCAGCAGTCGATGCTGCTGTGAAGGTCATTCAGAGCGGCAAGGCTCCAAACATGCAAAATGTGTTTTCAATTGCCTCACCTGATTTTCATCCTTATCAGGTTGTCTCAACGCACCGTTCGAATTCAAAGTAATCTCGTCTACCAGTTGTCTCTGCAAAATTTGACGCAGGGACAATTTATTAGTCGGGTAGAGAGGATCCTTCAATACTTAGGTCTGTTTTGGCCTCAAACGACCGTAGCTGCGATATGGGGCAATTTAGTATAAATGCACTATAGTAATTAACCAATTTTGGTCGTTACAGCGTTTGTAAGTCAACAATATTCTCAATAAATAATATTTAATGAGAATAGCTATAACCTTTGGTATTCATAGCTTATGGGTTTAAGCTGCCCCTAAATACAGCTTCGGTCGTTTGAGGCCTGTTACGGCCTCCATGCCAGTCAATGGGCAAATGTGTGTCTGTACGGACCCGGAAAAAGGAGACTGGCAACCTTGGACTGAACTAGCCTTTGCTTTCTCCATCAAAATCTTGCAGGGAATGAACCCTCTTAACTTCAGGCTTAGCCAAAGTGGACCCCCTCCGTCAGTTTCTTCTTGCCAGTAGAGGGTTGATTGTTTGATGGGTTGGGGGTTTCGCCTGCTTTGGGTTTCCTTGGATAGACCTGAATCCCAGGATTGAGCAATTCAAAGCCTCTGGCATTTACTGGACCCAGCTTGCCCACGATAGAAGCTGCCCAGTACTCAAACTGATGATCCGTCAGCTGCTTGAATTGTTTGGGTTTGACCCGTACTGTCACTGCCTGATTGTTCTCTGTTAAGCAAAACTCCACCAAGCCATTGACTATTTTGGATTTGGGGACTTCAGAGATTTTGCAGGTGATCTGAATCTGGGCGGCAGTCGCCATGGTTAAATCCTCTTCAATCAGTGATAGCAGATAGGGGCATTGTGAAATGATTCATTAGCGTTTCTTCTTCTTTTTACTTTTGGAGGAGGTGTGCCCAAAGCCTTGAGAGGAAGGTCGTTGTGGGGAATGTTGGAAAGACGGTATAGGCTCTGATGGGTCTGACAATACTCCTAAGACGTCCGTGATGGGAAATCCTTGCTGAGGTACTTCTTCACGGGTTTTCAGCCCGAGTGCAACTTGAACCTCATCCCAATCTCCCATAATAGTCAGATCCACTCGTTGAGCCTCAAAGGCTTTCTTGATCTCAGGGGCTTTATCAACGGCCTGTAGGTCACAAAGGCCCAGGATGAGAAACCCATTGAGGCCCAGATCATTCTTTTTATAGCTGGCTAACTGCTGGGTGATAACCTCGATGCACTGTTCTCGCTGGTCTGGATGGCGGTCGTACAGTCTCTTAAAGTAGTTAGTCGCAGAGAGTCGGCCAAATAGGTTATGTCTGGGATTGGCAATGTAGTCTTGGACTGCAGATAAGGCAGAAGGGCCAATCAAACTCATCACCTTGGGAATTTCTTCTTGCGCCCACTCGTGATCCGGGTCTTCCAGGAGGTTGAGTAACGGCATAATGGCAGTCTCAGCCTCTAAACCCCCTAAAGCTCGCCAAGCGTGAACAGGTGTCCAGCATTCAGTCCCATTACTGCTCTCTAAATCAAACTCCCGATCCGTCGCCATCTGAATCAGTTCAGGAATATGCTCAGCCGTTAGATCTAGTTCTTGAATGTAACTAGTCCAGGATTCAGGGGAGGAGTAGTCGCACTCACCATAGGTGAGCAATTTTGAGATGGGGGGATGATAGTCATTGATGGCCATAAATTCGTCCTATCACTTTCGAGGCATGGGCAGTTGAAAGTTGGGGCAAGTATACTAACCATTTTTATCTGCATCTGCTGCATAGTTCTGATTGCAATCTAGAATCTGGATTGTCTGGGGTACATCCATGAAATAGATCTACCAGGATTCAGTTTTTTTTATTCTTGCCATTGCTGTTTGCATGAGTTTTGAACTTGCTGTGAAACTTTTTACACGGTTTTGCAAAGTACCCTGATTTCCTGTTTTTGGAGTTTTCCGCGACGGCCCAAAACATGGGCGTAGTGCATACATTAAAATTTTCCCCGACGACAGGCAGTTTTGGATCGCTGTAATCCATTCCTAGAATGTATTTGAGGGGTGTTTTCCCAGGATTTTAGGAGCTGCTCAAGAAATCTCATCTTTTTCTGTGTATATCCCATGAAAGTGCATTCAGTACTAATTGAAGCCATTTTTTTTATTGTCAAATCTACTTATTTCTATGGCAAGGATCGAAATTGGATAAAAAAGAGAATTTCATAGCAAGCCATTCTGGGTAGGTTTTCAATAAGAACATTTTTGAAATTTTGGAGACAAACTTGAGCGTTAATCAACAGAGCGTGACACTCTACATAAATGTCGATACTGATTCGTCAGCTACCCGAGGATTTGCTTTGGCAGACTTCGGTGATGCTTCACCTTATGAATTCTTCATTTACCAGCTTTTTAATGTCGCAGCACGACGAGTGAGTGAGTATGGAAACAACAAGTGTCAGATGAGCGATAGATCTTCTCTAGATCAAGTCCTGAAAAAGTTGCGGGATTTCTACGATGAAATTAATTCTCAGTGGGCCTATCGAGCATTGGATATCTGGCTGTACCTAGCATCAACTCGCACCTGGGGGCAGTCATGAGTGAACGAGCTAATTTTGTCATCCGTCGTCAGCCCCTCAAAGGCTCACGGGAAGAAATGGTTTTATCTGCTATCAAGGCTTTCTATGGCAAGCAATATCCAGAGAAAGTCTCATTGAGATTGATAGACATCTTTGAACCACTAGCCATGATTGCCAATGGAGGGAATGAACAGGACATCGTTCGAGCTATCGAATTAGCTGAGATGAATATAAAAGATTATTTTCAGCAGTTGAGGAACCAAATTCCTGGATATAGTTTTTGCTAACTCTTCATCTGCTCATAATTTGGTCGAGCCAAGGCATCAATCTGACGCACCAATTATTGATTACCTAGATGAAGACGAAGATGAAATTGAACTGGAGTTTGACTAGATAATGAGTCACTTAATATTTTGTAAGCTCCTAGACAATAGAGATTAATAGAGAGGACCTTCGTAAACTACGCAAGTATTGTGTGGGTTGGAGAGTCAGAAGAACTCTCTAAATCTGAGGTGGTGTTTGTTGAGACTCATCTCAGTCCTTTCAAGGACTGAGATGAGTTCGCTTGTGCTTAAAAAATGGACGGTAGTGCCCCCAAAAGTAAGGATCGCTGAGACGGCCTTCCAATAGTAATCGCGCAATATGGCCAGTAGAATGAGTGAAAGCTATTTAGAGTAAGCATTTCAGAATTTAAAAATCTATAATGTAACTACCTTCTGAAATGTTAGATATGCAAAAGATGTTACTGTCCCATCTTTGACTATATCTGGGACACTAGAATTCTAAATCTATTGATTTATATAGCTTTCAGAAACTTTCCCAAAACTGCCCAAGCATCGTAAATGGGACAGTACTGTTTTAAAAAATTTGCAAGGTGTAATTTCCAACAGGTAAATACTAAGCATTTATGCTTAGTTCTCTAACCTATACTGGACAATCATTTCAGCCTTAGCGACCAAAACGTGTCTATTGATAAACAAAGGCCGTATCGAGATAGCCATCTTGCCCATCCCCAGGCATACAGGAAAGAGAAAATCGATTCACACAGTTGACAGTACATCGGAATACTGTTACATTTATTTACATAAGGTTACAAAACACATGATTTCACGGAGTCCAAGATTATGAATTCATCCAACAGCTTTTTTGGTTTCAATCCCTTCGCAGAAGCCTGGAGTGGCCGCCTTGCAATGGTTGGCTTCTATATCGCCTTAGTTATTGAACTCGTCACCGGTAAAGGTGTCTTACACTTCTGGGGCTTGATGTAAATCGCTTCTGAACTCTCCTCTCGCCTACGTCTCATTCGCAATACGACATTTATAGATATTTGCCGAACGGAGACACCCCAGTTCAAGCATTTTCAATACTTTCAGCTATTCAACATTCATGAGAAAACCCAGCCTTTTGGCTGGGTTTTCTCATGAATGTTGCCCCTCTCATCCAGCCGTCAGAGTCAAATTCTTTCCTCAGTATTCAGCCCAACAGAAATTTGATCTTGGGGTTGACAA
Source organism: Acaryochloris sp. 'Moss Beach' (assembly GCF_021497025.1). NCBI lineage: Bacteria > Bacillati > Cyanobacteriota > Cyanophyceae > Acaryochloridales > Acaryochloridaceae > Acaryochloris > Acaryochloris sp. 'Moss Beach'. The sequence goes on along the minus strand of NZ_CP071723.1, from coordinate 27,010 downwards.
AACTTTACATAAGATTTACATTAGTTTACATAAGCTAATTCGCATTTACGGAGTCACACACCATGAGCATCAAAAATCAGACTTGGGGTTTTAACAGCTTTGCAGAGACTTTCAGTGGTCGCTTAGCCATGTGGGGATTTTTCGTCGCCTTGCTCACCGAGGTATTAACCGGAAAAGGAATCCTTGGACAACTGACTGCCTTTTTCTTCTTTATTAATTAACGACGATTTGCGCCTGATTCATCGTCCTGAATTATCTCTTCCTTATTATTTGACCCCAGTTGTGAGCTGGGGTTATTTGTTGCCCCCTTCTCTTCCATTATTGAATCCTCCCCACTATGAAATCCTCAGTTCAGAGTAAAGATTCGATTACCCTTTACTTGCAAGAAATTGGCCGTTTTCCTTTGCTGGATCATGAGCAAGAAATCATGCTTGGCAAACAAGTGCAGCAAATGGCCATGTTGCAAGACCTCAAGCAACAGCTGACTGAACAACTCGACCGAGAGCCTATGCTATCGGAATGGGCAGAGCAAGCTGAAATGTCTGTCTCTCAGCTTCAGAAAGATCTAAAGTTGGGTCAAACTGCCAATCGAAAAATGGTTGAGTCCAATTTGCGATTGGTCGTCTCCATTGCCAAAAAATATAACAAAGCTAAGCTCGAATTCCTCGATCTGATTCAAGAAGGCACGATTGGCCTGCAACGAGGAGTAGAGAAGTTCGACCCCACCAAAGGCTATCGATTTTCTACCTATGCTTATTGGTGGATTCGACAAGCAATGACTCGCGCCATTGCCGAACAAGAACGAACCATTCGTTTGCCAATCCATATCAATGAAAAATTAAGCAAGCTACGTAAAGCTCAACGCCAACTCTCTCTCAAGCTCTATCGTGACCCGACTGTCGCAGAGTTAGCAACGGCAATGGACCTTGCTCCAAAGAAAGTTGAAGCCTTCTTGAGTTATGCTCGCCATTCGATTTCTTTGGACGTTCAGATTGGCGATCAGCAAAATACTGAACTTTGGGAATTACTAGAAGACCCTCATGCGTCCCCGGAAGACTATGCAACCGCATCTTCTTTACGGTCGGATTTAGCAAAACTCCTACAAGATCTAAATCCTCAACAGCGGAAAGTGATTACCTTACGATATGGCCTGATTGACCAAAACCCATTGACCTTAGCGAAAGTGGGTGAGCGTCTGAATGTGAGTCGGGAATGGGTACGTCGGGTAGAGCGAGAAGCATTTCGACTCCTTCGGTCCCAGAAAGTAGTTTTACAAGAGTATATGGCCTCTTAACCTAGGACCACTCAAATATCCTCACTACAAAAGCAGCTGCTCTTTATATAGAAGAGCAGCTGCTTTTGTTTTACATACGTTTACAAAAGACAATCAGCCCAGACACTTCAGTATGAAGTCAAAAAATTTATAAAAAGTGTATAAATTGGCAAATAATCTATTAAAACTTGATTATTTGATTTCATATAGGATCTATAACCCTATATCTACATTTAACTTCTAAAATATCTGATCTAAAGCTATAAAATGCAATAAATATAAAATCAATCTCTTTACCATAAGAAAACCAATATGTAAATTTATTTGACACAACGTTACAAACTAGTTAATATAGTTTACATAACGTTACACAAAGGAATTCATCATGTTTGCCCCTCTCGTCGTCCTAGTTCGCAACATCGTTGGTCAGCCCAAATTTGTAAAGCTCAGAGGCAAAGGCATCGCTATGCACTCTAAAGCCATTACGAATGTCTGCAATCAAATGGGTATTGACCGGAGTCGCCGTCAAGGTTGGATTCGACTAGCTCGCGACAACGGCAAACGTCTTGGACTCCTCGCTTAAAGAGCCAACGCCACAAAGGGTGGACATTATCCCCACCTCAAGACCTGAGTCTTGCTCATCGAGTCATACACAACTTTTTTAGATAAGGACCTTCTCATGCCAGTTAATGACAAACCCCGCCGTCCTAATCCCTTAAGAACAATCTTATTGTTACTGCCTCTAGGGCTATTAGTATTAAATCTAGTGTTGACCTTTGGTAACGGTCCACAAGTTTCTAAAGTGCCCTATAGCTTCTTTATTGAGCAAGTCCAAGATGGAGAGGTTGCTCGGGTCAATGTTGGCCAAGACGTGATCCGCTATCAACTCAAAGGTACAGAGGAGAATGCCAATCGAGTTCAAGAAACCACACCTATTTTTGACTTAGAGCTACCCAAGCTGCTCGAATCCAAGGGTGTTGAATTTGCTGCTACTCCTCCCCCCTGCGAATCGCTGGTTCACCACATTACTAAGTTGGGTGATTCCTCCCGTAATCTTTGTGGCCATCTTCCAATTCTTTAGTCGTGGTGGCATGGGTGGCGGTGGTCCCCAAGGTGCCTTGTCTGTGACCAAGAACAAAGCCAAAGTCTACGTTGAAGGCGACGACAACAAAGTCACTTTTGATGATGTCGCTGGTGTAGAAGAATCCAAAGCCGAACTCGAAGAAATTGTTGAGTTTCTCCAGTCTCCCAAGCGCTTCACTGATATTGGTGCCAAGATTCCCAAAGGTGTCTTACTTGTAGGCCCTCCTGGAACAGGTAAAACGCTGATGGCTAAGGCTGTCGCGGGTGAAGCAGGGGTTGCTTTCTTCAGTATCTCTGGTTCAGAATTTGTCGAACTCTTTGTCGGTACAGGTGCCGCTCGGGTTCGTGACTTGTTTGAACAAGCTAAAAAGAAAGCCCCCTGCATTATCTTTATTGATGAACTCGATGCCATTGGTAAATCGAGATCTGGTGGTAATGGTTTCGTGGGTGGAAACGATGAACGTGAACAAACCCTGAACCAACTCTTAACAGAGATGGATGGATTTGGTGCTAGCGACGATGCCACCGTGATTGTCTTAGCCGCAACCAACCGTCCTGAGACTTTAGACCCTGCCCTATTACGTCCCGGTCGATTTGACCGTCAAGTCTTGGTAGACCGTCCTGACCTCACAGGTCGTCTCGCCATCTTGGAAATCTATGCCAAGAAAGTGAAGCTCGGTGAGAATGTTGACCTCAAAGCCATGGCCACACGTACTCCTGGTTTTGCAGGGGCTGACTTAGCCAACTTGGTTAATGAAGCCGCTCTGTTAGCAGCACGACGAAATAGCAAGGTGGTTGAAACCCAAGACTTAGCTGAAGCCATTGAGCGAGTGGTAGCTGGTCTAGAGAAGAAGAGCCGAGTGCTCAATGAGAAAGAGAAGAAGATTGTGGCTTACCACGAGGTCGGTCATGCTCTAGTCGGAGCCAAGATGTCCGGTTCGGATCAAGTGGAGAAGATTTCCATTGTTCCTCGCGGTATGGCTGCCTTAGGTTACACGTTGCAAGTCCCCACGGAAGACCGGTTCTTGTTGAATGAGGCTGAACTTCGAGGTCAGATTGCCACTCTACTCGGTGGACGAGCTGCAGAGGAAGTTATCTTCGGGAGTATTACTACGGGTGCTTCTAATGATTTACAAAGAGCGACGGATTTAGCGGAGCAAATGGTGACGTCTTACGGCATGAGTGAGGTGTTAGGTCCTCTGGCTTATGACAAGGGTCAGCAGAATAATTTCCTCGGTGGGGGGATGAATGCTCGCCGGGCCGTCAGTGATGAGACTGCTAAGGAAATTGATAAGGAGGTTAAGGGCATTGTGGAGACGGCTCACCAAGAAGCGCTGACTATCCTGAAGGGAAATAAGGAATTGCTGGAGATGATTTCTGAGCAGTTGCTGGAGAAGGAAGTAATTGAGGGTAATGGTCTTAGAGAAATGCTAGCTAAGGTGCATCCTGAATTAGAGGGGCAGCCTGAACAGCATGTTCAAGAGACTGAAGAGTCTCTGGCTGTCTAAACTTTCTGATTGATAAATTCCTTTGATGGCCCTCTGCTTTGCAGGGGGCTTTTTTTGTAGACCTGTTCTTATCTCATTTGCTGCTTGTGTGTTTACCGTCAGGCCTGAATTAGAGAAGGTTTTGAGAGACCTGGATGATGGGCTGGCGATAGTACTAGAAGAGAGATGATTAACTATTGGCTCAATAGTTAATCATCTCTCTGGTAGGTAAGAGGGAGATGGGGAGAGGGGCTGAGGCTTTGATGGTAGGGGCTGGGAAATATAGGTGATTAAGTTCTGGGGTTATAGACTAGTAACTTAATTGCTATTTTTGTGACTTATGCCGCTGCCAAAAGGGTCGAATCCGAATCATCCGAAGTTGGGTTCATCGATTAAGGTGGAGCCGATCCGGACTAAAAAAGCGATCTCGGGGATTAAGCAGCTGTTGTCGGGAAGTCCTCGGGATCTGTGTCTGTTTACGTTGGGGATTAATACGGCGTATCGGGCGAATGAATTGCTGTCTTTGAAGGCAGGCCAGGTGCGGTATCTGGGGATTGGGGATGTGATTGACCTGAAGCAGTCAAAGACAGATCGGTATCGGTTGGTGACGCTCAATTCTAAGGCGGTGTCGGTGATTCAGTCTCTGCTGAGGTCTCGAGTGTTTGAGGATGAGGATTATCTGTTCTGGAGTCTGCATGGTCCGGTGTTGCAGGTGCCGACGGTGACGAATATGGTAAAGCGCTGGTGTCGGTTGGTGGGGCTAAATGGGCATTATGGGAGTCATACGTTGAGAAAGACGTGGGGATATTGGCAGTATAAGCGGCATACACCCATTCCGCTGTTGATGGAGGCGTTTGGGCATAAGTCCCAGCAGCAGACGATGGCTTATTTGGGAATTCAGTCTAAGGATGTGGCACGGATCTTTGAGATGGAGTTATAGGAGTAAAGGAAGAAAAGAGTTTTGTTCAATTATTTTATTAATAGTTGGATAGCTAGCATTCCAACTATTAATAAAATAATTATTTTAAGTTCATATGAATCGTACTAAAACCTATCAAGATATAGTGCATGGGGGCAATTCAGTTTTCCGGGAAAACTGAATTGCTGAATAATATAATAAGAAAACTAATTGATACTCCTGAATTACAGCGTTTAAGATATATTCGCCAAAATGGATTAACAAATATTGTTTTTCATAGTATGGAACATTCACGATTTGCACATAGTCTTGGGGTAGCTCATGTTGCACGTAGAATGTATCAGCGAGTGCTACTGAATAGTGATTTAACAGATAAAGTTGAGCCTCAACTGCGAGTGTCAACAGTTATTGCTGCATTGCTTCATGATATTGGTCATGGCCCTTTTAGTCATACTTTTGAAGAAATCATTCATGATATTGGTCATACTAATTTTTCTCATGAAAAAAATGACAATTAGAATGATTAACGAAGATACAGAAGTCAACAGAATACTTACTGAAGAAGATGAAGATTTACCCAAAAAAATTGTCGGCTATATTGATAAAAAATGAGAGAATTTTAAATAATCAAAAATGGGTTTATAAAATTGTTTCAAGTCAGTTGGATGCAGATAGACTTGATTATGTTTTAAGAGATTCAACTATGGCAGGACTAAAAAAATACTACATATGATCTTAGTCGAATAATCAATTTTCTATATATTCACCCGGATAGACCTGATGCACTTGCCATTAGTCGTCATGCAATTGAAGCAGTTGAGTCATATATATTAGCATTGGATCAATTGTATCGTGTTATTTACTATCATCAAGCTGTTCGTTCAGCTTCAGTTATATTGAAATTAATTTTGAAAAGATCCTCAAAATTATTTCATGATGGTGATCAATCTGTTTTTCCAAGAAGAGTTAATGGTAATGAGAATCTTGTTAGAAAATTATTTATCAAGGGAGAAAAAATAGATATAGAAGACTATACACGTATAATGGATGCCCAGATTTGGGTTCTTATTGATGAATGGTGTGATTGTAAAGATCCGATTTTGTGCGATCTTTGTCAACGTTTAATTTCAAGAAATCTTTTTAAGTCTATCATTATTAATGATTCTTATGAGGCAGAAAAGTTAAAAGAGAAAGCTGTAAATCTGGTAAGTAAAAATTCATCTTTTATTAGTGAGTCTGATGCATCTGATTATTATGTAAATGTGGATGTATCAAAAAGAAAAACCTATAAACAAGATGATGCAATTTGGCTTTTTGAAGATGGAAAGCCAAAAAACACTACAGGATGATGAAAGTAGTAATATAATTTCTGTTATTAGAAAGAAACAAAAAAATTGAATACCTTATGTTCCCATCAGAAATTCAAGATGCTATGAATAAAAAAATAGGCTATTCAAGAAAAAATTATTTAAGAAATAAGAATTATACTAATCTGTATGATTTTTTGTTTGTAAGCTATATACACGAATAAACAGAAATGCGAAAACTGTAAAAAAGATTTTATCTTGATTGTAAATTTAGTAGGTTGGCCGATAGCTAAAGAAATAGAAATTTATAGCTGTCCGTATTATTTGTGTCAACATAAAAAAATGTTCAAGAATTATTTGTTACTGAAAAAAATAGAATCAGTCTAATAATAAATTTAAAGATATCTCGCCGAAAATTTATACTCGAATTTCACATAAGCCCTGCTAAATTGAACTATATGCCATGTAAAAAAAAAGATTGTAGTGGATTAGAGAAATATAACTTTGTATTTTATGAATCTTCAGTACTGCTGGCATCTAATGGTAGACATTCAGGGGTATGAGTATCTATTGAAAAAGATTGACTGATAGATAAAATATAGCCTTTGTATGGTCTTTTTAGACTATGAATAACAGAACAATCTCTGCTTAACAAGGGAAACGAATCTGGTCAAGCCTATATACAGATATTTACTTTACATACACTTCAAGCAATTCATGATTTAAGAAAACATTCATATCGAAGTCAATATTTTCTAAAAGTATTGAGAAATTAGTGCGATCATAGTCACCTTCGAAAAAAAGTCTCAAGCCGCAACGATCCATTGTCATTAAGATATGCTTTCATAAATAAAAATTCAGCATTCAGAGAATTTAAAAATTCTAGAAAATTACTTCTCCTGACATTTTCTTCTGCACCGTATATTATACTTACTAGTACACCACGATTGCCCACTTGTTTAAGGTAGAGATTCGACTTTCTAGGGTGGCGGCTAAGGAGTCCATCTTCTCCCGCATCTTCCACGGTATAGCCAGTAAATTCTAGGTGATTACGATACTTGGCGAGGGCATGTGCGACTGAACTCTGAAGATTAATATCTTGCATAAGTCTTTTTTCTCAAAGTTGGTGTCAGTAAAGAGTGATCTTAGTTTACCCACGATGAGTGCCTAAGCTTCCACCATGAGAGAAGCGTCCCAAGTCTGTTCTGGGGCACCTTCGATTTCAAGGTGTTAGGCGTGCTAAGACAGTCTTGTTCTCTACCAGCCAAATTGTTCGAGTACTAACTATACAAAGACCAAAAATTGAAAATTTATAGGGTATAAAGATATAAATACCTAAAAGCAGCAACACCTAGATTCAATATAAATTAAGTGAAGTATTTGATTTTGAAAATATAAGTTGAAAGATTATTTATTAAAACTGTATCCTTCTTAAAAAGAAAGGGTTCAAATGGCTGAAATCGGTTATAGGCATATTTATCTGATTGGCGAATAGAGTTCATAGCCTAATTGAAGTGTAGCTGGTACCCTGCAATGAAGACTAGAAATTCTACAGAGACTGGCTTTTAATGCTCAATATTTCTTGCTTTTCGAGGCTGGCCTGCATACATATTGCTCTTACTGCCATATGAGATTATTAAGAAATTGGTAATAGTTAATCATAGGGATGAGTAATATCTAAGCCATTTAAATTTGCGTGACTAGAGATGTTCTTTCGCTTTAGAACTATTTAGCGAAAGAACGAAATCACGATTTCGTTCTTTCTATTTATCTTTCTACAACTAACTTTAAGGCAAGCCTACATCTTTAGGATCGATAATGGTTATGCCTTGGAACCGTTTGAAATCTTTTGTGTTGAAAGTCAGGATGTGTGTGATTCCGTAAGCTATCATAGCGGCTACCAATCGGGCGTCATGGACTTGAACACCCTTGACATCATTTTTTTTGATGATATCGAGCCAATGATCGAAGGCTTCTGGCTTATCTCGATGTAGAGAGAATATCTGCATGATATTCTCAAGAATTTTAGTGACATCACTGGTTTTCATTCCTAGACCATTGTTTTTTGACGGTCTAGTACAGACATTCCAAAATTCTGCAAGAACTTGTGGAGTCACTATTAAAGTATGTCCTTGCACTATTAGTTCTCTAAGTGCATTACGTGCTTGCTGATGTTGATTACTTTCTGCCTGTCGTTCACGCAATAAAACGTTGGTATCTATCAAGATATTCATCCACGTTCGCCATAGATTGCTTCTCGGCTAATAGCTTCGTTTGAAAGAATTGGTGTTTGTGGAAATGGACTCGAAAAGTACTGCTCCAGTGTTTTGACTTTATTGGTGATATCTGATGACGCTTGCCCATTAGCTTTCGGTTCAACAACAACCTTCACGGCAACATCAGTATTCTGAAGTGCTGTGTCGATATTGAGATGCAATATGCCATCTGTGCCGATATGCTCTTGGGTAATAAATTCTTGTGCCATGCCAATATCTCTTTTGTGTTTATTACTTGTGGCTTGAGTGATCTCAGAAGTAGGGAAATATAGGGATTTAAAGCTGTTGTGATAGAAGAAATTCCTTGTCGCTATTTAGCGAAAGCACGAAATTGCTATCTTATCCATTTCTTTGTGACCATTCTCGAAAAATCTCCATGAGCAAGTCTTTCTGGGTAATTCCGTGGATAGCTGCTGTGATTTTAAAGTCACGTTTAAATTCAGCAGGGACTTTAAAATTCATGTCCACAGTTTTACCTGGCTCAGGTTTATTTAAGTTGGAACGGGTTTCTGTAGTTTTAGGTGGATCCCCTTTTTTGCTGGTTGTCAGTGGATTTCCTTTCCCTTTTCTCGGTGGTGGTGGTGGTTTTGTTGCCATTTAATCTGTTTCCCGTGACATTAAATTGATTACATCTTGGGCGATCTCTTCTGCCCGCTTTTTGAGAGAAAGATAGGTTACTTCTGACACAGATTTACCTTCGTCACTTGCTCGACGATAGGCGGTTTTTTCTGGAAGAGAACCTTGAATGAGAGTGTAACCAGTTTTCTTTATGTACGATCTGGCTTCCCTTATCTCATTCTCTCTATCACCTACTCTACAAAGACTTAGGGCGATTTTATCTTCTGTAATCCCATTCTCTACTAACTCATGTGCTAGCCGGATAGTTGGCCGCAAATCATCTAATGCTAAACCAGTTGGCAGCACAACCAGCTTTGACGCTTTGGCAATTTCAAGAGTGCCTGCCATTGAATGTGGTGGCCCATCAAATACCATTAAGTCGTAAGCGGCTGAATGCTTAAGCGCTTGTGCCACGCTGCGAAAAGGCTCAACAGCGATTTCTGGTTCTATGCCATTGTCTTCACGGCGTAATTTCCATTCCGTACTTGTGCCTTGAGAGATATCCAAATCAGCAATTTTGACATCCCACTTTGATGCTGCATATTCACGTGCAAATAGTCGAGCTAAGGTACTCTTGCCAACGCCTCCCTTTTGGGAGATTAAGCCAATAAATTCGGTCATAAGTTCTTCGCTATTTCGCTAAAGAACGCCTTCGTTATAGCACGAAAACGTTTATTCGTCTTCTGGTTCAGACATTTTATAGCAATGGATTATTTGTTCTCTTGCACTGTGATCGATTAGTGCTATTTCGCTATTTCGGTTTTAAGCGAAATAGTGTTTTATTGCTTTCGCGATTATTGTTGACGTTCTATAGCTAGTTCGTTTTTTCGCTAAATCGGTCTATCTTCCTTCTCGGGATTTTGAGCCTATCCTCGGAGGGGGTAGTAAAGTCATCAACCAAGACGAAATATCAGAACCGATATGATCATTTGTTTTAAATGGTTTTCCAAGGCTGACTAGAGGCGTACTATGGGTGGTTAAGATTCATCGTGAATTATTTTTTGGAGGAAAAGGTGTTCTAACCCCCCAAAACCTGAAAAACCCCAGCTGGTAGAAACAGCTCGGGCATCAGGCTAAAAAACTAAATCGTCTTTTAGCGAGTATTCGCGGGATCTAACTGAAAGCTTTACGCAGGCAGAAGTTAGGAACCCATAGGATCGTTTGCTTATTTTAGAGTGTTTCTATCCTTGCTGACAAGCATTCTATAAAAGGCTTAACGACACCTATCGAACTCGCTCCATGTAATCGATAGGAGCAATGATTATGACAGCCTTTGCCCGCGTCACTGCTATTCACGACGCGATCGCCCTCACCCTGACTCCGTGTGCCGGTCAGCTCTATCGCTGGTTGTTGCGGAAAGTCCCCGCTGGAAAGCCCCAAGAACTATATCTTAAAGACTTTGCCCAGTGGTCCAGCGGCCACCGAAAACAGCCCTACAGCATCCGGCATATTCAACGTGCTCTAGAAGAACTGATCGCCACTGGCCTGATCGCCATCGTTACCCGCTACACCGCCCGCATTTTCAAATTGATCTGCAACCATCCTGAAACCGCAAATGACGCATTTTCTATCAGTGACAAAAATGTCCAGATCCAGGATGAAAATGTCCAACCTCTGACAAAAATGTCCAAAACAGACCCCTCAAAGCCTTATGACTCCGTCTCTATATATAGAGAGAATAGAGAAACAACAAAGACACACCACCCACTCCTCCCTGTTCTTAAGAGTGACAAGGAAGGGATATCCATTTCTACCCAAAACCTCAATGTGGAAAATGTAGATCCTGATGTTGCAGTTGAATCTGAATCTGGTTGTGAAAAAACAAGAACAGACTCTTCTTCAAACCCTAAACCTCAAAATGTGCCGCTTTCCTCCGAAGAAATAAATATAGACCCTCAATTACAGGCTGAGGTGGAAGAGGTGATCGCTCCCCAACCGCTGAATATGAATATCAAACGGGTGGTCATGTCGGCCTCTGTGGAGATTATTCAAAATGCCCTGAGTGTCGTCAGACAACAAAAAAAAGCGGGACGGGCTAAGCGACCGGCAGGGATGCTCGTCAAAGCCATCCAAGAACATTGGTCCCCTAACCCGATTGATGCGGTGGCGGGAATACCCGATGGGTTTAATGAATGGTTTAATCTCGCCCGTGAGAAAGGCATTGTTAGGCCTCAAACGACCGTAGCTGCGATATGGGGCAATTTAGTATAAATGCACTATAGTAATTAACCAATTTTGGTCGTTACAGCGTTTGTAAGTCAACAATATTCTCAATAAATAATATTTAATGAGAATAGCTATAACCTTTGGTATTCATAGCTTATGGGTTTAAGCTGCCCCTAAATACAGCTTCGGTCGTTTGAGGCCTGGCAAAGAGCTACAATAAATTCCAAGTTTTTATACTGCTGAAAATAATTTTAATGAAATCACCCTATTCTCTGACACCAATAGTCTTGGGTGTAGCGGCAATAGTGGCTACACCTTTTCAATCAGCCCAAGCATTGAGTGCTACTGAAGTAGGCACAATTGCAGAGGCGGTGACGGTTCGGATTGATGGTCAGAACTCTGGTTCAGGAGTGATTATTAAGCGTCAGGGCAAGGTCTATACAGTCCTCACAGCAGCCCATGTCGTAGCGACCGAGGATGGATATGATGTGGTCACGCCTGATGGCCAGTTCCATGAGTTGGATTACAGCAAAGTCAAGAAGTTGCCCAATGTCGATTTGGCTCTAGTTGAGTTTACAAGTCCAAAAACTTATAAAGTTGCTGATATCGGAGACTCTACAGCAGTTAAAGCTGGAGCATCAATCTATGTCTCTGGATTTCCATTGCCGACAGCAGCTATTACAGAATCTGTGTGGAATTTCTCAGAGGGAAAAGTAACGGCTAACTCCAAACGTCCGTTGGCAGATGGCTATGCATTGATATATGGCAATGACACACTACCTGGGATGAGTGGGGGAGCCGTTCTGAACAGTGAGGGCAAACTCATTGCTATTCATGGTCGTGCAGACGCTGAACAAAGCGTTCAAAAAACAGAAACGGTATATCAGAAAACGGGGTTTAATCTAGGCATCCCTATCAATACATTTTTAAACTTAGCAGCAAATATTAGCCCCAATCTAGGATTTGTAGGTAGGGCAACTGAATCAACAGGAACTACATTAACGAAAGATGATTGGTTATTACAAGGAGTAGGCAAGTATAAAACGGGTAATTACAAAGAGGCTATTAAAGATTTCGACCAAGCCATTGCTCTTAATCCCAAGAATGCAGATGCTTACTACAACAGAGGGCTTACCTACAATTCCCTGAATCAGTACAATAAAGCCCTCAAAGACTATACTCGGGCCATTCAACTCAACCCCGGAAATGCATTAGTCTACTTCAATCGAGGAGTTAATTACAGTGCCTTGCAGCAATACGATCAAGCCCTCAAAGACTTTAATCGGGGCATCCAAATCAATCCAGGAAATGCGTTAGCCTACTTCAACCGGGGGGCTACTTACAATTCTCTAAAACAGTATGACCTAGCCCTCAAAGACTATTCTCAGGCCATCCAAATCAATCCCGAACTTGAAATCGCTTATGATAACCGGGGGATTACCTACTATGCCCTAAAGCGGTACGATCTGGCCCTCAAAGACTATTCTCAGGCTATCCAAATCAATCCCCAATTTGCGTTACCCTACTACAATCGGGGGACTGCCTACAGAGCCATTAAAAAAAACTATCTGGCCCTCAAAGACTTTAATCGGGCCATCCAAATTAATCCCGAATTTGCCGATGCCTATGGTAACCGGGGACTTACCTACAGAACTATAGGAAACAAACCCAAAGCCAAACAAGATTTACAGACTGCAGCACGGCTTTTTCAGCAGCAGAATAAACCAGTGCTATATCAAAAAGCTTTGGATTTGCTACAACGACTTTGAATATGAGCTGAGATCGAGATAAATCTATTCTAGCCAAGGCATTAGTATGTCTAGAGGGAATCCATGTATGTAGACATAGGAAATTTTGACTGGCCCATGAAACACTACCAGATCCATGCATGGTCCGTAATGGCTGGTGCAACCCTGCTTATGAGTAGCCAACCAGCTCAGGCTAATGAAGTTTGGTTTAGTTGTAGCCAATACCAAGGTATTCCTACGACTCTCGCTAAAACTAAGCGAGGTCTTGTACCAGTGATTCGGTGGGACTCAGATTATTTTTCTGAATCAGGTGGGGCTCCAGAAGCTCATTGCCAGAAAGTATCCAGCCTATTTGAACAATACTATCGAGAAGGTACTCTAGCTTATCTAACGACAGGAAGAGATCCAAAGACAAGACAAAATGTTATCTGTATTACTCCTGCAGTTGGTCTTAAATGCACAGATATTTTATTTACTCTTAAAAAAAAGAGCAACCCAGGTCATACACTTTTAAAGTTGATGAATTTGCGGGTAAGGGCTATAAACTATACACCCAATGACATTCCAAGACGTGTCCATGTGAGTATGGATAAGTTTTTGGATACACAGCCTGTCATATCAAGCAGCCCCTCAGTCCCAGCAAACCTACCTCATACCCAGTAGATCGAAAAGACAGAGCTTTGCCACTATAGGGGGTTATGCCGAATACGGCTAATTTTTTTCACAGGATCGCTAGAAGCTTGAGAGCGATCTGGTGCAGAAACAGACTCCTTCCACCCATAATATCTACTAGTTGAGCCTTGTTGTTCTCAACAAGGCTCAACTAGCTCAACCTTCATAGTCAAAAGACTTATCAACTCATGAGCATCACAAACTTTGTATTTAGATCTTGCTCTACCACTGGTGTGATTGTTTTGACACTGGTCAGCTCAGCAACCCCAGGTCGATCAGACTACCTTGTCGGTCCTCCGAGCATCGAAGATCGTATCTTTGAACATCAAATAGACAAGCAACGTTTACGCCAGATTGAGCTTGAGAAAAGGCGCTTACGCAATGTAAAGCCAACACCACAAAGAAGGGCGACACCCCCTCGTTCTATCAAACAGGTGCCCCAAAAGCCTCACAGAACAAAGACAATCAACAAACCTAAGCCTAGTGCGGCAACCTATAAAAACCAAGGGCTTGCCCTGTTTCGATTGAAGAAGTACCCACAAGCAATCACCATCTATAACAAGGCACTTACCCTGGATTCTAGCGATGCACAAGCATATAAAATCCGAGGGGCATCCTACCTACAGTTGAGAAACTATCCAAATGCATTTTCAGACCTTCGCAAAGCAGCTGCGCTCAATCCTAGTGATGCAGAGACATATACGGTACAAGGGGTTGCCTACAAAAGGGTCAAGAAATATCCCCAAGCAATCGCAAGCTACAGTAAAGCCATTGCTCTCGAACCTAGCGACGAATTGATCTACTGGAACAGGGGACTTGTCTATGCTGCCTTGAAGAAATATCCCCAAGCTCTTACAGACTATAACAAAGCAATTACTCTCAATCCTAAATTGGCAGGAGCCTATGATAGTCGGGGAAATATTCATGCCATCTTAGAAAATTATCCCAAGGCAATCCATAACTTTGATATGGCGATTGCCCTCAATCCCAAAAGTGCCAGATCACATTACAACCGAGGGAAGGTATATCAACTCTTGAAACAGCATCCAAAAGCAATCGCGGACTATAACAAAGCCATTACTCTCAACCCAAAACTAGCAGAAGCCTACAACAATCGAGGAGCTAGCTATAAATCTTTGAGAGACTACCCAAAAGCACTTTTAGATTTAAATAAAGGCATTTCTCTTGAACCTGAAAGTGCACGAGCATACACCAGCAGAGGATTGACCTATGCCTTGATGGGAAATAAAACGCTAGCAAGACAAGATTTACAAACTGCAGCCAGTCTATTTCTGAAACAGAGAAATCAAAAAGACTATCAGACTGTCCTTGAATTACTCAGAAAACTATAGGTTCCCTGGAATCTTCCTCGTTCTATAAGATTTCTTGAGCCTGATTAAACCCCAATCTCGTTGGAAGCGGAATAGATTATTGGGCACTGTTCATTTCAGGGTTACAGATCTAGCCCATAGTTGAGGCAACATTCAGACATTTTGAGATCTTGGGTATGGCGATGTTCATGTTCTCGACTATGAAGATTACCACTGATGAAAATGCATAACCCACCCCATCCTGGAGAAGTGATCCAAGAAATCTACCTTGAGCCTTTTGATATAAGTGCCCGGAAAGTGGCGACTCATTTAGGTGTTTATCACTCAACTTTTTCTCGGGTTGTCTCAGGCCAAAGTGCCGTTACTCCTGATATGGCGATTCGACTTTCAAAAGTACTTGGGGGGTCTCCAAAGAGCTGGTTAGACATGCAGGCTAACTATGATCTCTGGATGGCTGAGCAGGGCAACCCTCATGAAGAATTGGTTGCATTAGAGTTCACTTAAGTATTGATGATCCACCCCGCTTGCCAACGTTGCGATCGCTTCAGTGGATACCTTGCTGAAGGCTTCCTCGTTTGTGCCATCCATCCGAGTGGCCCTGATCAAAATCCTTGCCAAGACTTTACGAAAGTGATTGAAGACTGGCAACCATTAGGGGCAATCTCTGAAAACGGTGAGTTGGTCAAGGACTGGGTAGGATATCTGACTTCGGTAGAGCGGATTGAGGTGCTGGAGTCTCACCCATACTTCACAGGAATCTGCCCGAAGTGCGGTGCAAGTTTTGGGGATAGCAGGCCAGTCCATTACGATTGTGAAAGATGTGGTTGGATGGATGATTCGATCAACTAATTCATGAAAAACATAAGTCCAATCTTCAATCTCTTCCTTACCCTTCTACTTTTTGGGTGCAGCCCACCCCCCAGCACCACAACCAACGACATTGCCCCAACAAACACCATTCCCGCCACAGTTCTCAGCACGGGCGATGGCGATAGTCTTCAAGTGCAATCTCGAGACGGCTCACCGAACAAGATTCGCATTGGCTGCATCGACAGTCCTGAGTATTCACAGGAGTATGGACCGGAGGCAAGCCAAAGACTCAAGGCATTACTTCCAAATGGAGCTGATATCGAGCTTCGAGTGATTGACATCGATCAATATGGCCGAACAGTGGCTGAGATTTATTCCAGGGGGAAATCCGTTGGGCTTCAGCTTGTCACAGAAGGACATGCCGTGGTGTATCACCGTTACCTGGATGGGTGTGCTGATACAGCAGATCAGTATGTTGCTGCTGAGGAAGAGGCCCGATCTCAGAAGCTGAATTTCTGGAGTCAACAAAACCCCATCATGCCTTGGGAATTTAGGCGGCGAAATCGTTAATGCTTAACACGATAAAGGAAACAGTCATGCATTATTGATTGACGGGATCTATGATGAATTTAGCCTTTTCAGGTGTCCCAGATGGCATACCGTCTCTCAGCTACAAAGCTTAGCACCTATAAACAATGCCCCCAGGCATACAACTTTAAGTACGAGCGGGGACTCTCTTCACCCTCCGCTTTCGGATCGCCTGCCTTTGGAAATGCCCTTCATGGCGCACTTGCAGACATATACAAAGATTGGAACTATGCCTATCCCCTCCCTTCCCTAGATTGGTTTGCCATCTGCTGGCAACAGCATACTGGAGAGCTGAACCCAACCCAGATCCATGAGGGGTGGATGGCATTGCAGCTCTATTACGAGAAATACGTTGTCCCACTACCCATGATGAGTAAGCCCCTTGGGGTTGAGGCGAAGCTTAAAGCTAATTTCCAAGTCAATAACATCGAGTTTTCCCTAGCTGGTAGATATGACCGCTTGGACTATACCGATGATGGTTTGGAGCTGATAGATTACAAGACCAGCAAAACCATACCTTCACTAGATGGGATTGATCTACAACTGGGACTGTATTACCTGATCCTTGAGCAGACTTATCAAAAAGCCCTTCAGAAACTGAGCCTTATTTATCTAAGGCAAGGCCAGAAAATCACATTTGACGTGACCCTAGAACATCACCAGCAGGTTAAGGAGTTGATCGGGGATATGGCAATGAAGCTGAGGGCAGATCAGGACTGGAAGCCTACTACAGGGAACCACTGTGATCGCTGTGGTTATCAGAAATATTGTTCAGCGAAATCAGAAAAGCCAGAGCCATTACCGAAGACAGCTAAGGAGTTACAAAGGGTTCAATTGGTCTTAGGGTTTTGATTGGCAGCATGAACATTATCTCTGGGTATTTTAATAGTGCGGGTTTTTAATAGCTCTAACCCTTATTTACTTAAAGAATCAAAGAGGGATGAACTTGGCAAAGCAGGTCAATATTAAAGATGAAGTTCGTATTGTTTGGTTGCGAGATGTATTACCTGAGTGGGTACTTCAATCGTATACATGTGTAGAAACCCCAAAAGGTTTACCTAATGAGATCCGTGAACAGCACCACAGGAACGGGTCTAGAATAATTGGCTTTGCAGAGCTTAAAGAAGATGCCATCCTTGATGAAAGAAACAAAGGGCTTCATTGTCGTCGTTTATTTACACTCCGTGAAGAAGATATAGAAAAGTATTCTGGAGATAGTTACCCGAGAGGTGCAGTGGTTCCTCAGAGTATAGAAGCCGGGGTGAGAGGAATTTCTCCCACAAAAAAACCACAGATAACTACGCGCATTCCTCAAGAGTATCTTTGGCAAATGAATATTGTTGCTCAACAGGTAGGTATAACCGAAACTGAGGTTATATTGAATGCGCTCAAAGACTACCTAGAGAAGGCAATACAAGGTCAGTCAGTATCAGAAAGAGTCGGTGAACTTGAATCAAAAATTCACTCGCTGGAGCAAGAAGTAGCTCAGCTACGCAATTCAGGTTAAGTGGCTTCATCACCCACAGCTTCAGACGCACGGCTCTGACCCAGATGCATAATGCTGGAGTGCCGACGAAGCATATTCAGCGGATATCGGGGCATCGGACGCTGGCTGCATTGTCGGGGTATTTGGAGGTTACCGATGAGCAGGTGGAGGGGGGCGATAGCGACGTTGGTGTTTCTTTAAGCGCTGATTGATTTATCTTGATGTCTTTTTTAAAGTGGAAAGTAGTTGTCGTGGGTGATACTACCAAAATGAATAATTTGGAAACATACAACCCATCTTATTTGAGTAAGCGTTAGAAACAGCTAAACTTATCTCAGGTAAATTATGAACAATAATATATCGTAGAAGCTCTACTTGTTTGAATTAATTGTTCATTTTATTTTTAGGGTTGCTGTATGAATGTCCTCGATTGGATTAATGTTGGAAAAGTGTCTGCGGAACGTGATGATAATCTTGTTCATTACTTCTATGACAACGGGGTTCTCAAAACTGTTCTCGAAAGTAATTCTTCTTTCTTAATACTTGGACGTAAAGGCTCAGGGAAAACAGCAGTATTTCGATACTTAAAAGAAAATCCACAGAGCTATTTATCTCAAAAAAGATATATTAGTTGCATTATCATTTGAAGATTATAATTGGAAAATTCACTCACTTCTCCAGAATTCAGATGCAGCGGATTCACTCACCTATAAACAATCATGGAGATTTGTAATTCTTCTCGAGGTTATAAAAGCTTATGCCTCAAAATGTATTGAAACTAATAGTGATGTACCACCTGAAATTAAGAGAGCACAGAAAGTTCTAGAAAGTCTTTTTGACCACCCTTTGCCTTCAATATATCAAATAATTGGTAGAAAGCTTCTTGCTTTGTCAAAAGTTAAGTTACCTAGTGCTGGGCTTGATTTAGGGGAAGGAAATTTAGACTCTTTACAAGTGGCTGGTGGCGAGTTGTCTTTTGATGATGTTAACAAAAATACTGATTTTAAATCTTTGCTCTCGCAAAATATAGAGAATCTAATCAAATTTCTTGAAGCTGCAATTGCTAAGTCGAAACCATTAGATTTTCGTATTATTATCTGTTTCGATCGTGTTGATGAAGCCTGGGATGATGTTTCTGTAGATATCTCAAGAAAAGTTCTGAGAGTGTTTAGATTTTTGTGTAAGCCGTAACGTATTCAATAGTTGAATCGTGTTGGGAACAGAATAGCAAAATGGGACAGCGCCGCCTTCCAATTCAAAATCGGTCTGGTCCATCTCTTCGAGATATTCCTCATCGCCAGAAACATCAATTTGTAGACAGACTCTTCATTCGGGAAGACAGCTTTGGTCTTAATCACCTTTCGCAGTGAGCGATTGAGCGACTCAATGGCATTAGTGGTGTAGATAACCTTTCGGATGGCCATTGGGTACTTAAACAACGGAGCAATATTATCCCAATGCCGTATCCAGATTTGGCTGATGCCAGGATACGTCTGGTCCCATTTGTTGGCAAACGCATCCAAGGCAGCCTCAGATTCCTCCAAAGTGGCCGCTTGATAAATGGGCTTGAGGTCTGCAGCTACGGCTCGACTTTCCTTCCAAGGCACATGGCGCAAACTATTGCGAATGAGATGAACGATACAAACTTGAACTTGAGTATCGGGATAGACCGATTCAATCGCCTGGGGAAAGCCTTTGAGACCATCACAGCAAGCAATCAAGATATCCTGAGCGCCTCGGTTTTTAAGGTCTGTGAGCACTGAAAGCCAGAATTTTGCTCCCTCCCGCTCGGCAGCCCCTATCCATAATCCCAACAGCTCTTTGTTTCCCTCCACAGTTACCGCTAGCGCGACATAGACGGCTCGCTTGCTGACTTGGCCATTGACTTTGATGTTCACATACAGGGCATCGAGATAGACAATCGGATACACCTCATCCAATGGTCTTGAGCGCCAGTCTTTAACCTCCTCCATGACACTATTGGTGACGTCACTAATCAGACCCTCAGAGATATTGGCCCCATACAGCTCCACCAATTGAGACTCGAATATCACGAGTGGTCATGCCACGAGCATATAAGGCGATGATTTTCTCGTCGAGTCCCGCGATACGTCGCTGGCCTTTGGGCACGAGGACAGGCTCAAACTCACTGCAACGGTCGCGAGGAATCGATAGGTCCATCTCTCCTTGTTCAGTCTGGACGGTCTTTTTCGAGTAACCATTGCGACTGTTTCTAGGGCCATGAGAACGCTCATCGACGGAGGATTGATGCAGGTGATGAGTCAATTCACCTGCCAAGGCTCGTTCCACTAGGCGTTTGCTGAGTTGTTTGAGCAGTCCTGATTCGCCCAGAATATCCTCTGGCTGTGGATTCTCTCCAATGAGTTCATCCAATAGCTCATCAACTCGATTGGGTACTTGTTTCTTTCTAGACATGATGCGGTCTCCTGGTGTGTTTGGATTCTAGACCGCTTACACAAAACTCTGATCAGTCTCAAAGTTCTTACTGGATTAGTAGCTGCTTCAGATACTCTTACTGCCAAATATGATGGCATGATTCGTCCATTAGTGTTTTTGCGTGAAGATATCTTCTCGGTCTTACCTCTTAATGATGCAAATAAGCTTCGAGAGGATTGTGGAGCACTTCTTAAATGGGAAAGAGTTGATTTATTTAAGCTTCTTTTGCGGAGACTTTCTTATTATGCTAATCAGAAGGGAATTAACTCGGTAACAGAGCTTGACACACTATTTGATAAGAAAGAGATGCGTCAACGCACAAAACCATCAAATTATCTTTTAAAACGCTCTATGATGCGTCCTAGAGATATGATTTGCTTGATGAATCGAACTATTGAAGCAATGAAAGATAGTGTAAATGACCCATTTGAAGAAACTCCAGTAGAGTACGACAATTTAACTGTTGAAGCAATTTATACAGCAGAACCAGGCTACTCAGAATGGCTGAAACAAGAATTACTCGATGAATGGTCTGTTCAACATCCTCGCATCAAACAGCTATTTGATGCGATTCAAAATCATGCTTCAACACAGTTTACTCGCGGAGAATTAGAAGAGCAATTAAAGAATCTTAGCATTGAGGTAACTCAAAGTGAGTTACTAAAAGATCTAAGATTTTTTATTTTCTAATTCAATTATAGGGTTTAAGTCTGGGGCCTCAACAGCATGGAGATATAAGTGTTTTTATCCCTCACAAGGTTTTATTGAGTCTGAAGTTTATAAAGTACATGATGGCTTAATTCGTGCCTTAAATCTAAAAGAGCCTCGAGTAGATATTAAGAATATTTAGTTGTTGCTTTTAGGGTACTTCAAGAAAAAAAAGTTAATACGAAATTTAAGTATCATTGAAACAAGATTTAATGTTAAATATCTTTGAACTTTAAACTAATGTAGCCTGTCGATTAGAGAAAGACTGATACTAAATCTGACTTAGCAAAACCTTGAAATTTTCATGTCTTTCGTGGTCATATTAATTGCTTATTGAGATGAACTATTCAATTTTGAGAAGTCACCAGTTTGCAGCACTTTCGAGTGCCAATACAGGTCATTTCGCTGGGCAATTGGTATGACTATTACTGCTCTTAGCATTTTTTTGGCTTTCTTATATCTTGGGGGTACATAAGTCAGATTTGGTGTGAAGTCTTTTGCATACCACTCTATTTTTTTATACTAATTAATCCAGTGTTCAACTAGTACAAAACTATGAGTCAAGATGTCTAATAAAAATGAGTTTTAAAACCACTATTATATAAAAGTTTCTATCTTTGAGTAGCTTTCTGTTTCAAAACTACTCAAAGATAGAAAGCAGACCTCTTGGCTTCTCAGGCTGTACGTTCTTGAAGCTAACTAGCCTGATCGGGCACGTACCGATGCTCTAGCGGAATCTGCTCAATCGCCGCTCTCTGGGCTGCATCCCGCTCCGCTTTCTGTCGAGCCGCAATCCTGACCCTAGCAGCTTTGGCCCGCATCTTCTTGGCATCGCTGTTGTAGTTGTCGAGAATTTCCTCAGTATTTCGAGAGGGGGTTATGGAGTATTGATCTTGCTCTGACATGGATAGGTGGAATGGGTAAAGTTGGTTGAGCCTTCAAACGTTTATGAGATAAATGTATGAGGTACCAACAAGGATTGATCTATGGCTTCTACTGAAACACCCCAACCATCTTCTGGAGACAGTGTGACTTTCGTTATCCGAAAGTCAGGCAGGAACGTATTTATTGCAAAGATGATCATTCTTGTGGGTTTTAGTCTATTAACAGGTCATCTTTACACCCAAGATGGTATCCAAAGTTATGAAAGAGGTCGTGAACTAACACAAGAACAATATCTGGAGGGGTATGAGGAGTACAAAGGTAAATTATTACAAGAAGGTGGACAAAAGAGTAACCCTATATTTTCGACTTTTGTCGCATTTATCGGTTTTACAATCCTAATTTTCTCATACGAGTTGACTGCAATAATGATTGGATTCCTAATTGGAAAAGTGATTAAACGATGAGCCTATATTTTTGTGGGTTGCAGGTTGATGCGCTCGCGTTCAGAATACTTTGCTAGGACGGCAAGGCATGGCTCAATCAGGGGTTCGGATTGCTTGGTAATTTCAAGTTTGGCCCAAAGGGTTGCAATTAGCCTAGAGCTAGCGATAACAAAGTATTCAGCCCATGAGTTCATGTGGGGGAAGCTCTCAACCGAGCCACATTATCCATCGCCTTTCGTGCGATCATCTTCCAGTCAGTCAGTTCATCCCACCGCTGAAAAACCCTCTGATTCCCCAACCAAACCGCGCAGAATAAAACCTTGTCATCATCGGCAGGAACAGCTTCAATGGTGATCCGCTGCTTGAGCTGTTCTGGTGACAGACTTGCGATCGCAATCAGAAACCCCTTTGCGAAAGTCGAATCATAGCCCGCCTCCAAAGTACAAGGACGATGAGCATTCATCTTGAAACGGAGTTTATAAGAAGGTTGTCCTCTGAATTCCTTGGGAACGAACTCGATACTGATCAAATAACCCGTTAAAGCAGGTTGCTTTAGTTCTTCTGGCTGAGAGTCTTTATCGAGGATGTACCAAGTGCTTGTATTGGCTCGATTACAGAAAATGGCTAGGGCAGATGGACTGTCACCGAACCCCAGTGCTCTTTCATGATCGGGATCTTGGGATGGGATTTGATGTTTCTGTGATGCGGGTTGCAATATAGCTTTGGGCTGCGTTGAGGAGGTTACTGTGTTTGTGGTTGCGTTCATTGCTCGAATTCCATAGGGATTTTAATAACTGTGTGCATTTGTTCAGCGAGACCCCAGCAGTCATCACAGATTTCAGGGTAGTCATCTGCTGCGCCTTTGCACCAGGGCTGGAGATAGCCACAGGCTTGACATTCGTAGTACTGTTCAGGTTCACATCCAGAACAAAAGGACGTGCTGTGATTGCTCAGGCATCCCAGTGGTTTCAGTTGTAAGGCACCTCGACCTCTTTGAAGGAGGTTCCACATCGATCTATCCATTGTTCAAATCCTCCAAATTTAACTGTCCAAACCATTCCTGCTTGGTGTAAGCGTTGGCTTGCCGAAATGGAGCATCAAACTTCAAATGACATGGGGCACAGAGAGCCTTGAGATTACTTGGGTGATTATTCTGCGGATTCTGATCCAGGTGAGCCACGGTGAGGGTAAAACGTTGGGGCTTCTGTTCCTCACCCTCTGAAGTGAGCGAGAACCATTCAGGATGATTAATCATCAGCCAGAAAGCGAAGTGCAACCACTTAACCCCAGGCTTGCGACAGGGTTTACCGCACTCAGTACAACACCAGTTGGCCGCATCCTTGACCCGTGTTGCAATGTCATCCCAGTTGTCGGCGTATCGTTCCTTGATTATTGGCATTACGACACCAACAAAGATTGTTGCTCTGGGGCTGGATACTTCCATTCGAGATAGTCCTTAAGACCGTGTTCAGAGCCAAGGTCACGATTTGAGATGAGGCTTAATCCGCTGGTTGTCTGTGCAATTTGCGCTAGGTTTTGAACTTCGCGTTTAACTTCATCCCCAGTAACAGGCTTCCACCGAAGCGAAATCTTCAGCCCATTCTTTTGGGCCAAGGTATTAGCGATGTCGGCAGGATCTAGCCCTTTGTCAATGACTTGATATAGATAAGCTTTGTAAGCTTGATAGGCTTTGTCGCTTTCAATCTCTGGGTTCCACACATGGAAGGGAGAGAACAAGACGGATTGGTCATTGATCTGGATGCCCTTCTCTTTCTTTGCACGGGTTGATTTAGCGATAGTGATTTTCATGGCGATTCCTCCACATCTGTAACGGTTGGGGATTAGCAAGCAATGACAGCCATGTTCTCGGCCATCTCATGAGCAAGAGCGACCCTCATACGTTGTTCATCTGTCAGTCCTGTATTGAAAGCCTCTAAGACCGCTTCAGCAGCTTCTATCCTGCGGGAATAGGGGCCGAAGGACTGATGATTGAGAGTAGTGCCGACGTAGTTAGATTGACCCTGGATAAAGTTGATGTAGACATACCCAATGAGCCGACTGCCAAAGAAAACATTGAGCTTGCGGTCGTTATCAGCGGTAGGTCTGGTGTGCAGCTCGTATGAAGGTAGTTCAATGCTGCCGATAATTTGTTGGGGGAGTGTAAAATGCTTCATAGTTATAAGCCTTAAATATCTAACAGCGGGCATCGCTTGATTCAGCAAGAGTTTGGCGATGCCTTTTACTGTTCGGAAATGATCTACACATCGACATAGCCGCTATGGGTTAGTGCTTCGAGGGTCAATGCCATATCTATGTATTTGAGAGCATCGAACTGACGACGCTCGGATCTCAGTGCTGTAGCCCCGGCCATGAGATAGGCAACGCAGTTTCTGAAGCATTGGGCCTTTTGAAGGTCAAAGGGAATGCGCTCAATCTCTGGTTCTAGCTGGGGCCAGACCGCAGGATTGAAGAGTTGCTTTGCACCATTGGTAGTCAGATCACCGGATGCAATCAGGTCTTTTGCTGTCGCCACAGTGAGGACAGAAACAGGCGAATAAGCGACATTGATAGTGGGGAGATTCAGCGGAAGTTCAGGGGAGGGATATTGGGCTTGCATGGTTTTCTCCAAAGGAATAGTGACTAGGGAAGGCCAGCCCCGATTACTGGGAGGTATTGCCACAGGGCTGACCCAAGATGAAATATTGAGAGGAGCTAGGCAGCTTTGCCAATGTTTTCCAGTAGCTTTGTATTGGCCCACTCCCACCAAGAGCGATTACTCCAATCAATTGCGGTGATGTCTTCACTCTGGGCATCGTTGTAGAGAGGCACAATCACAGCGTCGAGGTCTTCAACTGCACCAGGAGAAACCCCCGAGAGTTCATACACGGTATCGGCTATAGATTCTAGTTCTGATCGCTTAATTGACAGTTGCTTAAAGAACGTCTCCCAGCTATTAATCCGGGTAACCGTGAGTTGATCCATCAGTTCATTCAGGGCAACGATCATCAGAATGTCCTGGCCTGCAACTTGTTTAAGCACTTTGAACACTGCCTCTTTCAGGGGAGAGACTTTGGCCTTATTGGTCTTGCGCTGTTCTAACCCCGTTGCTTCCAGGGTTAACAGTCCGAAGAGTTCGAGGACATGATCGCGGTTCCGCATAGTGCGATTACCGTGGTGAAGCTCCCAGGCAAACTTAGCTAGCTTGTCTAATCCGGTGGGGTCTTCAGGTTTGTACTGTTTGATGATGTATTTCTTGATATTGACCTTCTGGGGATTGGTGGGATCGATATGTTCCTTGATGGCCTTGGTCAGAGCATTGCGAGTAGCGTTGTTGTCTAAAGCGGTAGTCATCGAACTTTCTCCAAAAATGAATAGATGTTTGAACGGTTATAGGAAACATAGGCAGAATGCCCTCTCAGCAGCAAATGAAGTCCTGACCATCGGCTTCAATGTCTGAGCGCACGGAGTTTAAAAGCTCGGCAGAGTAAAGGGGCTTAGGTTCGGGCTTCGTTGGCAGAGCGGCTAGTGCTGCATATCTGAGAGAAGAAAAAATATCTCTGGGGCTGGCATGGTCACAGACTTGGATATAGGGATTAAGGGACAGCCACAGGTCTAGAGCTTCGTCATCGGTTAGATCCTTGCTACCCAGCACCAAGCGGTTGAGAATTGCCGTCTGTTGGTCATGGAGTTCAATCGTGGTGGTGAACTGGACTTGGGGAATGAGCTTGAATCGTGTCGTTGGTTTCATTGTTTTTCCTCTGTGGCGAATGGGATGAACAAATAGAGAAAGAGTGAGAAGTAGATGGGTTGCCAGAGCAAGAACCAAATGAGGGTGTAAGCGTCCATAACTGCCTCCCAAATTTTCAAAATCTCGGTAGAAAACGAAATGTGTTGAACAAGTAGATAAGGCACTACCCAAGCCAGTAGAAATCAAGCAACTGGGATTGCTCTGGGTTGCAGTGAAACTTTGCTGACATCTAGCTCGATGTATTCAGCCAAAGTCACCAGCTTTGCAAAATACTGATGGTTGGTTTCAATCACCCCCAAGTAGAGGGGCTTACCTTCTGGGGTATGGGTGTATAGCTCAGGATTTACGTACCCTTTAGAGTCTTGATAGAGAGGTGGCAAGCACTCTAAGAACCACCAATACTCATCACTCCCAATCTCGATCCAAGGGGCGCAGTAGTCTGATTCTTGTTGTTCTCTAGTTAGGTTTTGTTCAATTTGGGGATACGGCCACAGAGAATCCGTCTGTAGTTCAGCGAGTTGCATGATTGACTCCAGTTGAGAATGTAGCGGAGGGTGGTTAGGCACCACCCAAGCCAGGGGATTAGTGTTCAGAAGGCAGCAGCAATACGCCATATTCCACGTAGAGCTTGATTTCGGGCAGTGGGAAATCAGTGGAAGGAATGTCTTGGGTAATGACGGGAGCGCAAGTGTTGGGGCTGTCTTCGTAGCAGGCTAAGACTGCACTGTGGTTTTCATTGACAGTCAGCATCCAGAGTTGGAATTCTCGGAGGTTGGGGTTACTCTTGATGGCTTGGGTAGGTTGATGACTAGCTACAGCATCTAAGAGCCAGTAGCATTCCCCCTTCATAGCAAGGGTTCTAATGCCTTCTGTGTAAAGGATTCCTAGCCAGTGCTTGTAGTGGGTTTCGCTGCAATAACAATGCGCGAGTTCGATCTGAAGATTTTCAGCGGTGATCATAAGATTCATTCCCTGTGTAGCGATTGGGTGTAAGTGCAGCGGGAG